>JAKOVR010000161.1 GCA_029782025.1 Actinomycetes bacterium
GGCTTCGGTCGCTACCTCGGCCGCTTCGTCGGTCTCACCCCCACGGCCGGCGGGCTGGTGCTGCTGGCCGCCGTCACCGCGGTGGCGCTCACCGGCATCCGCCGGTCGGCCGTGCTCACCACCCTGCTGAGCATCGTGCAGGTCGGGGGCCTGCTGTACGTCGTCACCATCGGCCTGCCCCACCTCGGGCAGGCCGACCTCCTGGGCGGCGACGGGCGGGGATGGGGCGGGGTCGTCTCCGCCGCCGCCCTCGTGTTCTTCGCCTTCATCGGCTTCGACGAGGTGATCACCCTGGCCGAGGAGGCGAAGGACCCGACCCGCACCGTTCCGCGGGCGCTGCTCATCGCGCTGGGGCTGTCGAGCGCGCTCTACATGGCGGTGGCGGTGGCGGCGGTGAGCGTCGTCGGCGCGGCGTCGCTGGCCGCGTCGGAACGGCCGCTGGTCGACGTGATCGACCACGCGCTGGGCGGGCGGGGCGCCGACGTCGTCGCCGTGTTCGCCCTCACGGCGACGGCCAACACGACCCTGCTCTGCGTCACCGCGGCGTCGCGCCTGCAGTACGGGATGGCGGTGGCCGGGGCCCTGCCGGCGCCGCTGGCCCGCGTGGGTCGGCGCTCGCGGGCGCCCTGGGTCGCCGTGCTGGTGGCGGGAGCGGTGGCGGCCGCGTTCGCCACCATCGGCGACCTGGCCTTCGTGGCCAGCGTCACCGATCTCGCCGTGTACCTGGTGTTCCTGGCCGTCAACGGGGCGGTCCTCGTGTTGCGGCGGCGCCGGCCCGACGCGGCCCGACCGTTCCGGGCGCCCGGCCAGGTCCGTGGTGTGCCCGTGACCCCGGTGCTCGGCCTGCTGGCCGTGCTGGTGATGATCCCGGCCCTCGACGGCCGGGCCCTCGTCGTCGGCGCGCTCCTCTGCGCGGCGGGGCTGGCGGCGGGCGGGTTGATCAGCCGCGCCCGGTCGTCGCCAGCACCCCGCCGAAGATGAGCATCGCCGGCAGGACCCCGGCCAGGAAGCGCAGGCCGAACGCCCGCCCCCCGGCGGAGAAGGCGAGGACGCCCTTGACGACGGTGTTGGTGCCGAGGGCGGCGACGATGGCGAGGAGGGAGGTGGCGAGGTCGAGCTGGCCGCTCTCGTGCAGGGTCGTGGCGGCTAGGGCGCCGGCGTGGGCGTCGGCCAGGCCGGCGGCACCGGCGGCCAGGACGGCACCCGACGACCCGAGGGCCTCGGCCCCGGCGCGGCCGACGAGCAGGGCGGCGGTGAGCAGGCCGGTCAGCACCAGCGCCGGCCGGAGGGCGAAGGGCCGGCCCCCCGGGCGGGCGTCGGGCCCGGTGGCCGCCGGGGTGCGGCGCTGGCCGGCCCAGGCGATGCCCGACAGCACCACCGTGGCGGCGCCGGCCGCGGGCCACAGGCGCGCCGCGACCTCGCTGCTGACGACCCCGAGGACGGCGACGAGCTGGACGAAGGTGGCGACGCTGGCCAGCTGCGCCCCGGCCACCGCCGCCGGTAGCGGCGTGCCGTCACGGTGGAGTCGGGCCATCGACGCGGTGGTGGCGCTGGCCGAGACGAACCCCCCGGCGAGGCCGGTGACGAGCAGGCCCCGCCGGGGGCCGAGGATCCGCACGGCGATGTAGCCGGCCCAGGACACCCCGGTGAGCAGCACCACGAGGCGCCAGATGTGGGCCGGGTTCAACACGCCGTAGGGGCCGAGGTCGCGGTCGGGGAGCAGTGGGTAGACCACGAAGGCGACCACCAGGAACTTCAGTGCGTCCTCGACCTCGGTGTCGGTCACCACCTCACGCACGAAGGAGTGGATCAGCTCCTTGGAGGACAGCAGCACCACGAACACGATGGCGACGCCGGCGGCCAGGGCCGCCTGATCGAACGCGAGGGCGCCGAGGAGGAAGGTGGTGAGCTCGGCCACCTCGGTGGTGGTGCCGGCGTCGTCCCCGCTCGTGCGGCGGTAACCGAGCGCGGCCAGGGTCCCGACGACGGCGACGCCGGCGACGACGGCCCAGGGGCTGACCCGCTCGGCCAGGGTGCCGCACAGGGCGAGGAGGGCGAAGGTGCGGGACCCCGCCGCCTGCTTGGCCCCGGCCCGGTGGCTGCGCTCGCGTTCGAACCCGATGAGCAGGCCGATGGCGAGCGAGGACAGGTAGGGGAGCAGCTGCTCGATGGTCACGGGCGGACCCTCACATGCGGGCCCGGCCGGCGTCGATCAGCTCCACCCGCACCCCGTTGGGGTCGAGCACCGTGGCCATCGGCACGCCGGTGACCTCGATCCGGCGGGCGCCGCCGGCCAACCCGAGCCGGTCGAGCCGGGCGAGGGCGGCGTCGAGGTCCGTGGCGATCGACACCAGCAGGACGCCGGCGGCGGGCGGCGCGGGCGCCGGGGGTGGGCCGACGCCGGGGCCGAGGTCCACCAGCTCGACGATGCCGGCCGCGGGGTGGGCGGGGTCGCCGAGGAAGATCGACCGCAGGTGCCCGGACGGGGCGTCGAACAGCGTGGGCCAGTCGCCGTCGAACTCGTGGTCCATCAGCGTCTCGAAGCCGAGGCCGTCGCGCCAGAACCGGAGGCTGCCCTCGACATCGGTGGTGCAGATCGCGGTGTGGTGGATGCGGGTCACCAGGTGAACGACTCCCGAAGGCGGTCGAGGAACGGCCGGACGATCATGGTGTACGTGTCGGCGATGGCGACCTCCCGGTGGTCGCGCTGGGCGGCCAGGCGGTCGGGATCGAGGACCACGGCCATGAAGGCCTCCCGGCTGGGGAACAGGTTGAACCGCACCTGGTCCCACGAGCGGCCGTCGCCGATGATCGTACCCTCGACGTCGAACCAGCCGCCGACCCGCACCCCGTGGGGGACGGCGATGCGGGCGGCGTGGTCGGTGTACGCCGACATCTCGTCGCCGGAGCCGTCCCATCCGCCGTGGTAGCGCAGGACGTGGACCACGGCGACCGACGGGTCCTGGTCGGTGGGCGGGTGGGGCACGTCGTCCCAGGACGGCGCGTCGGCCGGCAGATCGGGTGCGGCGAGCGGCCGGCAGCCGATCACGAAGGTGTGCGCCATCCCCGCGTCCTTGTGCTCGTGGAGGGCGACGAAGTCGGGGTGGGCCTGCAGGTCGACGAAGGCGCGGCGGGTGGGGTACCGCACCACCGCGACGCGGTGCCACTGGGGCGAGTCCCCGAGGAGCTGGGTGTCGACGTCGCCGGCGAAGACGATCTGCGCGCCGACGGCGGCCAGGGGGCCGAGCGGCGTGTAGCGGTCGTCGGCCTCCTGGCCGGTCAGCGTGGTCGGCCGACCGTCGGCGTACTCGGCCCGGTCCCGGTAGGCCATGAGGTTGACCATCCACACCGGGCCGTCGTCCTCGGCTGGGGTCGAGGCCAGCCGATCGGCGTAGGCGGCGTCGATCTCGCCGTAACGGATCGTGAGGGCGGGGTTGGGGTCCATGGCGCTCCCGGGTGGCGTGCCGGCCAGCCCGACACTTATGACAGTAAGGATGACACTACTACGGGGAGCGGTGCGGCGCCGTGCCGGTGGTGGCGTTGGGGCCGTGGTCGGCGAGCTGGGCGTCGAACCAGCGATGGATGGCGTCGACCAGGCCGGGATCGCTGGTCCGGTAGGTGATCTCGCCACCGGTCGGGAGGTCGCGGTAGCGGACCTCGATCCGGGCCGCGCCGGTCCGCAGCTCGGCCACGCCGGGCATGTCGTCGCCGTGGATGCGGGTCGGGTCGGCGTAGTCGCCCCGGGCGAAGGCTGCGGCCTCGGTCCGCAGGTGGGCCCGGATGGCGTCGCGGTCGGCGGTGTCGGCCGGATCCCGCACGGTGACCTGCTGGACGCCACCCTCGGCGGTGGGATCGAAGCGGTGGAGGGTGGCGGTCTGGGAGAAGGGCATCACGGCCGACCCTCGGGCTTCGACCTCGGCCTGGCGGGCCGATCGGTCGGGCTGGGCCCGCGCCACCGCCAGCACCATGGCCGCGAGGGCGAGCGCGACGGCGGCGACGAGCGCCAGCCCGGCCCGGGACGGGCGCCCGTCCGTGCGGGTCATGCCGCCGACTGCAGGGCGTCCCAGCCGCCCAGCACGTCGGCCACGTCGGTGAAGCCGTGCGAGCGCAGGAGGGACGCGGCGATCGAGGACCGGACCCCGCTGGCGCAGTACACGACCACGGGCCGGTCCGGCTCGAGCTCGCCCAGGCCCTCGAGGAGGGTCGGGAGGGGGATCGGGGTGGCGTCGGGCAGCATCCCGGCGTCGCGCTCGCCGGGGTTGCGGACGTCGAGGATGAGCAGGTCGGGCTGGGTCGGCGCCCACGCCAGCAGGTCGGGGGCGGCGACCCGGGCGGCGGTGCCGGCCAGGTCCGGACGCTCGGCCAGGATGCGCTCGATGTCGATGAGCGCCCCCCGCACGCGGTCGAAGCCGATGCGGGCCAGGCGGACCCGGGCCTCGGTCTCCCGACCCGGCTCGGTGATCACGACGATCGGCTGCCCGGGCCGGGCGACGTCGCCGGCGTACTCGGCGAAGCGGGCGTCGAGGGGCACGTTGATGGAGCCGTGGAGGTGGCCGGCCGCGAACACCTCGGGGGCGCGGCCGTCGATGAACACGGCGTGCTCCTGACGGCAGCGCTCGAGGTCCTCGAGGCCGAGCAGCGGGGGAGCGTCGGCGTCGTCGAGCAGGTCGCGGGTGCGGCGGTTGGCGTCGGCGGCGAAGGCGAAGTACAGCGGCGCCACCGGCTGCCCCTCGGTGACGGCGGCCACGAAGGCGTCTTCCGTCATCGGGCGCAGGGCGTAGTTGGTGGTCCGCTGCTCGCCGATGGTCGAGGCCGTGGCCGTCGACATCTGCTTCCCGCAGGCCGACCCGGCCCCGTGTCCGGGGTAGAGGCGGGTGGCGTCGGGCAGGGTGAGCAGCTTGTCGTGCAGCGAGCGGTACAGCCGGCGGGCCAGCTGGTCGGAGCTCCAGCCGATGGAGGACAGGAGATCGGGTCGGCCCACGTCGCCGACGAAGAGCGTGTCGCCGGTCAGGACGCCCCACGGCGCGTCGCCGGGGGCCTCCCGCACGACGATGCAGATCGATTCGGGCGTGTGGCCCGGGGTGGCCAGCGCCTCGAGCTCGACCGAGCCGAGGGACAGGCGCTGCCCGTCGGCCAGGTTGTCGATCGGGAACTCGGCCTGGGCGCCTTCGCCGTAGGAGATGACGGCGCCGGTGGCGGCGGCCAGCTCGAGGTGGCCGGACAGGAAGTCGGCGTGGAAGTGGGTCTCGATGATGCGTTCGATGCGCAGCCCGGCCGCCTCGGCGTCGGCGAGGTACTGCGAGACGTCGCGCTGGGGGTCGACGACGACGGCACGGCCGGTGGTCTCGTCGCCGATCAGGTAGCTGAAGAGCGAGAGGCAGGGGAGCTGGTACTGGCGGAAGATCATGGTTCCTCCCGGAGGGTGTCGTCCACCGTCAACTCTATACCCCTAGGGGTATATTCCGGCCACCCGCATCGTGACCACCTGGAAGGGGCGGAGCTCGAGGTGCACGAGGGCCCCGTCGAGGGCCAGCGGCACCGCGGGCAGGTCGGGCGCCACCTCTTCGAGCAGGTCCACGACGGCGACGCCGGTGGCCGGCGCGGCCAGCTCGACCACGGCGCGGGTGCGGGCCCCCCGGCACTCGTGCAGGCGCAGCACGAGGTCGCCGGACCGGTCGTCGGCCGGCTTGACCGTGCCGAGCAGGACCGAGCCCGACCGGACATGGGCGATCGGCCGGGTGGGGTCCGGGCCGTCGGTGGCGGCGTCAGCCGGGTCGTCGGCCGTCCCGGTCGGCGGGTGGGCGAGCCGGACGGCGAGGTTGAGGCGGTGGCCCTCGGCCACCGCGGCGTCGACGGTGCCGTCGGTGGGCAGTAGGGCGTAGGCGAAGGTGTGGCGGCCCTCGTCGGCGTGGGGGTCGGGGTACTGGGCGCCGGTGACGAGGGTGAGCCGGACCATGGTGGTGGGCACGGTGGCGCTGGCCGGCCCCTCACTCCGAGTGCGGGTGGCGTCGTGGCCGTAGCGCCCGTCGTTGAGCAGCGCCACCCCGAAGCCGGGCTCGCCGGCGTGGACCCACCGGTGGGCGCACACCTCGAAGCGGGCGGCATCCCAGCTCGTGTTGGTGTGGATCTTGGTGGTGATGTGGCCGAACTGGATCTCGCGGGTGAGCTCGTCGGTCTGGAGGTCGAGCGGGAAGGCGGCCTTGAGGACGTGGTCCCGCTCGTGCCAGTCGAGGTCGGTGCGCACGGTGAGCCGCGGCGAGCCGGCGGCCAGCTCGTAGGTCTGCTCGACGGTGGAGGAGCGGAACGAGCGGCGCACCCGCACGCGGGCCACCAGTGGACCCGCGTCGACGACCACCACCTCGTCGGCCGCCACGAGGTCGGTGACCTGGCGCCGGTAGTGCTCGTCGAGGTCCCAGGCGTCGTACTCGGTGGGGAAGTCGGGGTGGAGCTGGAGGAGGTTGCCGCGGGTGCCGGGGGCCAGCAGCTCGCGCCGGTTGCCGCTGGGGTCGGTGGCCACCACCCGGGCGAGCAGGCCGTCGGTGTCGACGGTGACGGCGAGCAGCCCGTTGGCGATCACCGTCCCGCCGCCCTCCGCCGCGGCCACGGTGACCGGCGGGGCGGTGACCGCGCTGCGGAGGGCGACCTCCAGCGGTACCGCCCCCAGCGCCGGAAGGGCAGCCATCGCCGCCACCTCGCCGCCCGACAGCTCCTGCACGGCGACCCCGGCCGGCACGGTGGCGCCCTCGCCGGCCGGGAGGAGGACGACCTCATGTCGCGGTACCGGGGCGGCGTTGGCGAGCACGGTCGCACCGGCGCGGCCGGCGATGCGGGCCAAGGCGCCCTCCACCAGCCCGGAGAGCTCCGTGCCCAACGCCGCGTAGGTGGCCTCGGCCTCGCGGTGGACCCAGGCGATCGACGATCCCGGCAGGATGTCGTGGAACTGGTGGAGGAGGACCTCCTTCCAGATCCGGTCGAGCGGGTCGGCGGGGTAGCCGGTGGCGGGGGTGGTCCCGAACGCCGCCGTGCCCCACAGCTCGGCCTCGTGGAGCAGCAGCTCGCAGCGCCGGTTGCCCTGCTTGGTGCGGGCCTGGCTGGTGTAGGTCCCCCGGTGGGTCTCGAAGTAGAGCTCGCCGACCCAGCGGGGCGCGTCGGGGTACTCCTCGATGGCGGCGTCGAAGTAGGCCGAGGGCGGCTCGATCTCGACGCGCGGGAGCCCTTCGAGATCGCGCACCCGGCGGAACTGCTCGAGCATCTGGCGGGTCGGGCCGCCGCCCCCGTCGCCGAAGCCGAAGGGCGCGACCGAGCGGGTGGCCCGGCCCTTGTCGGCGAAGTTGCGCACGGCGTGGAGCAGTTGCAGGGGCGAGAACAGCGCGTTGTAGCTGTCGATGGGCGGGAAGTGGGTGAACACCGTGCTGCCGTCGAGCCCCTCCCACCAGAAGCTGTGATGCGGGAAGCGGTTGGTCTTGTTCCACGACAGCTTCTGGGTGAGGAAGCGGTCGATCCCGGCCAGGCGCAGCAGCTGGGGGAGGGCGGCGGTGTAGCCGAACACGTCGGGGAGCCAGCCCTCGGTGCAGCGCACGCCGAAGTGCTCCTCGAAGTAGCGCTGGCCGAACGTGAGCTGGCGGACGAGGCTCTCGCCGCTGGGCAGGTTGACGTCGGGCTCCACCCACATCCCGCCGGTGGGGATCCACCGGCCCTCGGCCACCCGGTCGGCGATCCCGGCGAACACCGACGGGTAGCGCTCCCGCATCCACTCGTACTGTGCGGCCTGCGAGCAGGCGAACTGCAGCTCGGGGTACTGGTCCATCAGGGTGAGCACGTTGGAGAACGTGCGGGCGCACTTGCGCTTCGTCTCCCGGATGGGCCACAGCCAGGCCGAGTCGATGTGGGCGTGGCCGATGGCCGAGATCCGGTGGGCGCTGGCCGTCGCCGGGCGGGCGAGCACCTCGGCCAGCGCGCCGCGGGCGGTGGCGGCGGTGCCGACCACGTCGTCGAGCACGAGGAGGTCGAGCATGCGCTCGAGGGCCCGGAGAATCTCGTGGCGCCGCGGGTCCGAGAGCGAGAGCTGCTCCATCAGCTCGGTCAGGCAGCGGGCGTCCTCGCGGAGCTCGAGCACCTCGGTCTCGACGACGACGAGCTCGGCCTTGCTCAGCACGTAGATCGGGGAGGTGCCGGCCGTGAGCACGTCGGAGCTCCGGCTGGGGCGGTGGCTGACGAGCGACGGGTTGGCCGCCGCCTCCAGCAGGTAGGTCACCGCCTCCCCGCCCCGGGCCGGGTCGGCCACCGGGACGTCGTGGTTGAAGGGGTGCAGGCCCCGCCACGGCACATGGCGGCCGTCGCGCTCGACCCACAGCAGGCCTTCCGACTGGAACCCTGGCGCGTTGCCGAAGCCGAGGTTGAGCACCGCCTCGACCCGCCGGCCGGCCCACTCCGCGGGCACCCGGCCCTCCATGCGGAACCACGTGGTGCCCCACGGGCGGCCCCACGCACCCCCGACGGGGAACGGCGCGAACGGGGCGGCCAGTGCCTCTTCGACCGGCACCGGCTCGCCCGGCGCGTCCCAGGCCGTGACCGTGAGCGGCACGCGCGCCGACCGCATGGCCGGACGGATCCGTTCGTTCAGCACGCGGTGCAGGCGGGCCTCGACCATGGTCCGATCGTCGTGCACCGTGTCCCCCTCGGTGTCGGGCGGGCCGGGACGCCCGCGGGGCGACACGATACGACGGCGCACCCCCTCGGGTGGCCCCGGGGTGCTGAACTGGTGCCCATGCCCCTCGCCCCGCCCGACCCGCCGCTGTCCGACGGGGTGATCCTGCTGCGCCCGTGGGTCCACGCCGACATCGACCAGCTCCGCGACGCCTGCCAGGACCGCAGCATCCAGTGCTACATCCCCATCCCGCGGCCCTACCACCGGGCCGACGCCGAGGGCTACGTGGCCCGCACTCGCCGGCAGTGGGAGGAGGGGAGCAAGGCGGCCTTCGCCATCGTCGATCCGGCCGAGCCCGGCGTCGTGCTCGGCGCCGTGACGCTGGCCCTCGCCGGCGGCACCGGGCAGATCGCCTACTGGGTGGTGCCCGCCCTCCGCCGTGCCGGCCTGGCCACCCGTGCCCTGCGACTGGTGGCCGACTGGGCTGTCGGCCCGCTCGGGCTCGGGGTGCTGCTCCTCGAGATCCACCCGTCCAACACGGCCTCCATCGCCGTGGCCGAGCGGGGCGGGTTCCACCTCGCCGGCCACCTCGACGTCAACGACACCACCGGCGAGCGGGACCACCTCCTGTTCTCCCGCCTGGCCGTGCAGGAGGGCGCCGCATGACCGCCCCCGCCGTCCCGCCCGGGTGGGAGGTGCGCGACGGCGCCATCCACCGCTCGTTCGTGTTCG
Source organism: Actinomycetes bacterium (assembly GCA_029782025.1). GTDB lineage: Bacteria > Actinomycetota > Acidimicrobiia > Acidimicrobiales > Acidimicrobilacustridaceae > JAKOVR01. Next base: position 9,380 of record JAKOVR010000161.1, read on the forward strand.
ACGACTTCAGCGCCGCCTTCGCCTTCATGACCCGCGTCGCCCTCCTGGCCGAGCGGCTCGACCACCATCCCGACTGGTCCAACGTCTGGAACCGGGTCGACATCACCCTCACCTCCCACGATGTCGGTCACCTCACCGAGCGGGACGCCCGCATGGCCGCCGCCATCGACGAGCTGGTCAGGCCGGCAGGTACGGGGCGACCTGAAGTCTGAGCCACTCCCAGACCTTCGCCGCACCGGCGTCGAGGAAGTGCACGCCGTCGGCCGTCAGCTTCACCCCGTCGATGGTCCGGACGTGGTGCTCGCCGTCGGGGCAGAGGTGGGCGAACAGGTCGACCACGGTCGTCGACGCCGGGTTCCGGGCCGCCACCTCCCGGAGGAGGTCGTTCATGGCCCGCACCCGGCCGATGTCGACGGCCATGGTGTTGCGGTGGGTGGCGTCGGCTGCCGTGGCGTCGAGGCAGGGCAGGGTCAGCAGCAGCACGTGCCCGCCGCCGGACGAGAGCACGTCGATCATCTGCTGCACGGCCCGGGCCTCGGCCTCGCGCCAGGCCGGGCTGGGCACCGTGATCCGTTGCTCGCCGCCCTGCCCGTCGGGGACGAGGTGGTCCTGGACCTCGAGGCCCCACGCCAGCAGCACCGAGACGGGCGGGTGGGACGCGTCGATGATCCCCTTCCAGCGGGTGGGCCAGTCGAGGCAGGTCGGTTCGCCGCCGCGCGTGCGCAGGGTGCCGTTGACACGGTCGCCCTCGGTCAGGACGCACCCAGGTGGGGCCGAGAGGCGGATCCGGGCCCGCCGGCCGGCGGGGTCGTCGGCCAGCTCGGGGTCGAGGCCGAGGGTCCAGGCCATCGAGTCGCCGGCGACCAGCACCACCGGGCGGTGGTCGCCGGCGGCGACCGGCACCGACCCGCCGGCGTCGGGCGGGGCGATGATCGAGGACACGACCAGGAAGCCGGTCACGGCGAGCCCCCCGCCGGCCAGGGCCCCGCGCCGCCACGCCGGGTGCCGGGCGAGGGCGCCGGTGCGGATCGGCTGCTCGAGCCAGCGGTAGGAGGCACAGGCCACCGGCACGACCACGGCGAGGCGGAGCAGGTCGAGCGGCCACCCGCCGACCCCGGTGCGCTCCTCGGACAGCATCTGGAACAGGGGGAAGTGCCAGACGTACAGGCTGTACGAGCGGGCCCCGACGGCGACGAGGGCCGGGGAGCCGAGGAGCGTGCGCAGGGCGACGGGGCCCTGGCCCTGCGTGCCGAGGATCACCAGCGCGGTGAGCACGTCGCAGAGCAGGAACCCGCCGTAGTACAGGAAGCCGATCTGGCCCGACGGGCCGAGGAACAGGCCGAGGAGGCCCACGAGCCCCACGCCGCCCAGGACCGGGAGCGTGCGGGGGTGCCGCGCCATCCAGGCCCGCCCGGCGTCGGCGGCGAGGCGGCGGCCGAGCAACGCCGTGGCCACGCCGACGAGCACGGCCTGGAACCGGGTGTCGGTCCCCAGGTACATGCGGCTGCCGTCGCTGCGGTCGGCCAGGTTCAGGAAGGTGCGCAGCCAGCCGGGCAGGCCGGCCACGTCGATGCCGAAGGGGTCGAGGCCCTCCGCCCGCAGGTCGCCCATCCGGGCCAGCAACGCCATCCAACCGGCCGAGGCCAGGGCGCCGACGGTGGCGGCCACCAGCCAGCCCCGGCGGCGGGGGTCCCATCGCCGGAACCCGAACGCCGCGCCCACCGCCAGCACCAGGTAGAACTGCTCCTCCACCGACAGCGACCAGGTGTGGAGGAGCGGCGGGGGCGACCCGAAGGTGCGGAAGTACCCGGTGCTCCCGGCCACGTACCACCAGTTGCTCACGTAGAGCATCGACGACAGGCCGTCGCCCCGCATGCCGTCGGCCTCGACGGCCGTCGGCCCCCAGGGCGCAGGGAGGGCCAGCCACACTGCCACCAGGCCCAGCATCCCGAGGAGGGCGGGGAGGAGGCGGCGGGCGCGACGGGTCCAGAACCGGCGCAGGTCGATGCGGCGCTCGGCTTCGTGCTCGAGCAGGAGGATCGTCGTGATGAGGAACCCGCTCAGCACGAAGAACATCTCGATCGTGAAGACCGGTCCCTCGCCCAGCCACCACACCTCGAGGTGGTAGAGCAGCATCAGCACCACGCCGATCCCGCGGAGCCCGTCGAAGGCCGGCTCGTAGCGCAGGCGGCGGTCGGGGCCGGTGGGCATCGCCGTCACGGTACCCGGGTGGGCCGGACCGGCCCGATCTCCCGTGGGACAATCCGAGGATGCGCACCGGGGCCGCCCTCGTACCGCTCGTCGCCGGCGTCGTGGCCTTCGAGGTGTTCTGCCTGGTCGAGATCCGGCGTCACGAGGCCCGCCACCTCCCCAAGGTGGTGTGGGTGCTCGTCTGCCTGGCCAGCGTGCCCCTGGGCGGGATCCTGTACCTGAGCGTGGGACGGGGCGAGCGCACGAGGGGCGCGGAGGGGGAGGGCGGGGCCCCGCCCGACGGCGCCGCGCCGGTCCGCGTCCCGGCGACCCCCGCGGTGCGTCGACCCGCCGGCGCCGCCGCCGGCGCTGAGCCGATGGTCGCCGTGACCTCCCTCACCAAGCGCTACGGCGACCACGCCGCCCTCGACGCGGTCTCGTTGGCCATCCCGCGGGGCTCGGTCTACGGGCTGGTCGGGCCCAACGGGGCCGGGAAGACGACGCTCCTCGGCGTCCTGGCCGGGCTGCGCCGTCCCACGAGCGGCACGGCGGCCTGCGCCGTCGAGCCGAGGCGCGTGGCCGTCCTCCCCGACACCCCCCACTTCGAGCCGTGGCTCACCGCCCGGGAGGTGGTGGAGTTGGCCCGGCAGCTCACCGATCCCACCGGCGACCCTGCCGCCACTGCCGCCGCGCTGGCGCGGGCCGGCCTGACCGGCGCGGCCGACCGCCGCACCGGCGGGTTCTCCCGCGGCATGCTCCAACGGCTCGGCCTCGCCGCCACACTCGTCGGGGACCCGGAGCTGCTCCTGCTCGACGAGCCCTGCTCCGCCCTCGACCCGGCCGGCCGGCGCGAGGTGCTCGACCTCGTGGCGTCGTTCGCCGGCGGGCCCACCGTGCTGTTCTGCAGCCACATCCTCGACGACGTGCAGGAGGTCTGCGACCGGGTGGGGGTGCTCCGGGACGGGCGGTTGCTCTACGACGGGACGGTCGAGGGCCTCCTGGTGGGGGCGGCGGCTCCGGCCTACCTGGTGCGGGTCCGCCCGCCGGCCGCCCCCGTGGTGGCGGCGCTGGCGGCCGTGCCGTGGGTCGAGGCGGCGGCCGAGGAGGAGGACGGCAGCGGCGTGGTGCGGGTACGGGTCCGGTCGGTGGAGGACGCCGAAGCGGGACTGGCCGCCGCGCTGGCCGCCACCGGGTCCCGGGTGGTGTCGGTCGAGCCCGACCGGCCCGACCTCGAATCGGTCTTCCTGGAGCTCACCCGATGAGCCTCTGGCGGCTCGAGTGGCTGCGCCTGGTGCGCACCCGCCGGCTGGTGGGGCTGGTGGCCGTGTACCTCTTCTTCGGCGCCACCGAGCCGGTGCTGCTGCGCTATGCCGGCGAGATCATGGGCTGGATCGGGGGCGACATCACCGTCGTGCTCCCCCCGACCCGCCCGGCCGACGTCTTCGGCGGGTACACCGGCAACGCCAACCAGATCGGTCTCCTGGTCTTCGTCCTCGTCGCCGCGGGCGCCACCGCGGTCGATGCCCAGCGGGAGATGGCGGTGTTCCTCCGCACCCGGGTCCGCGCCCCGCGCCGGCTGCTGCTGCCGAAGGTCCTCGTCCCTGCCGCCGCGGGCGCCGCCGCCTTCACGGTCGGCGTCGCCGTCACCTGGTGGGGCACGGCCTGGTTGGTGGGCCCGGCCGATGCCGGCGGCGTCCTGGCCGGGACGGCGTGCGGCGCCGCCTACCTCGCCTTCGTGGCCGCGCTCACCGCCGCCTTCGGCGCCCGGCTGCCGTCGGCCGTGGCCACCGCGGCGGCGACGCTGGCCTCGGCCGCCGCCCTCGGCGTCCTCGGATCGGTGGCCGGCGCCCGCGGGGTCGGGGCGTGGCTGCCGAGCCGCCTGGCCGGGGCGCTGGCGGACCTCGCTGGTGGCGGCGACGCCGCGTCGTACGTCCCGGCCTTGCTCAGCGCCGCGGTGGTGGGGGCCGGCCTCGTGATGCTGGGGGCGCGGGTGTCGGCCGGCCGGGAGCTGTAGGGCGCGGCGGCGTCCCGGTCAGGTCACGATCTCGGCCCGGAACCCGGCCTTGCCCAGGCGCTTGAGCTCGTAGAGCAGACGGTCGGCCGTCTCGACGAGGTGGAGGGGCGCGATGCCGGGCTTGGCGCCGATGGCCACGCCGATGCTGGCCCCCACGCGCACCGAGCCGCCGGGCATCTCGATCGGGTGGGTGATGGCGGCGACGATGCCGGCGGCGAGGTGCTCGACCTCCTCCCGGCCGTGGTGGCCGGTGCTGAGCACGGCGAACTCGTCGCCGCCGATCCGGGCCGCCAGGTCGCTGGGCCGCACGGCGTGGCGGAGCCGGGCGCCGATCTCGGCCAGGACGGCGTCGCCGATGACGTGCCCGAGGCGGTCGTTGACGGGCTTGAAGTCGTCGAGGTCGATGTAGAGCACCGCCGCCGCCTGCTCCCGGGACGCCCGCTCGACCGAGTCGAAGAAGTGGGCGCGGTTGGCCAGTCCGGTGAGGTGGTCGCGCGTGGCCGCCCGCTGGAGCGCCCGCAGGAAGTGGCGGCGCTCGAGGGCGAGGCGGAGCAGGAAGTAGCGCGGCTCCTCCCGGAACAGGGATCGGTACGTCTGGGGCGCCCCCGCCTCGAACCACAGGATCACCACGGCGTCCTGGCCACCCGGGTCGGGGACCGGTTGGGCGGTGCAGGCCACCAGCCCCCTGGCCGCCGCCGCGGCCCGCACCGGCTCGGGCAGTTGGTCGAGCTCCCGGAACACCGGGCCCTCGGCCAGCTCGGGCGATTCCCACGGCAGGCTCCGGTCGGCGGTGGCCAGCGTGCCGTCGAGCTCGGGGGGCAGGCCGGCGTGGACGGTGCGGCGGCCGCTCCCGTCGTCGTCGTCGAGCACCACCGCCATCGGGCCACCGGGCCAGCTCAGGCGCTCCACCACGTAGGTGGCCATGTGGCGGACCGGGCCGCCGGCGTTGAGCAGCTCCACGCCGTCGGCCATCATCGCCTGGTACTCGATCGGCCGGGCCATCACGGCGACCGGTGAGGCCGGGTCGGCCGGATCGACGGGGGCGGCGTGCAGCTCGAGGCTCACGTACCGGCCGTCACGGTGGGCCAGCCGGTACACGCCGGGGGCGAGCAGCCCGGGTTCGGCTGCGGCGATGGTGAACGCCTCGGCCGCCTCGGCCAGCTGATCGGGATCGAGGTAGTCGAGCCCGTTCTGCCCCACGAGCTCCTCGCTCGTCCATCCCGTCAAGTCCCGGAACCGGGCGTTGCACCACTGGATGACGGCGGTGTCGTCGAGCACGACGACACCGTCGGGGAGGGCCTCGAGGATGGCGGCGAGGTCCAGGTCGCTGGCTGGAACCATGCCCAAGGTTACTCGTGCTGGCAGGTGGCGCAGGTGCCGACGACGTCGAGGCGGTGGGTGTCGGGCCGGTAGCCGGCCCGCCGAGCCACCCGCTCGAGGGCGGTGTCGAGCGCCTGCTCCACCGCCGCCGGCAGCGTGAAGTCGCTGATCTCGCCGCAGTTCGTGCAGACCAGGTGGTGATGGTGCTCGCCGAAGCGCTCCGAGAGCTCGTAGCGGTTGTGGTCGTGGTTGGTGACGATGCGGGCCACCACCCCGGCCTGCTCCAGCACGGCCAGGTTGCGGTACACCGAGCTCTCGGCCAGCGACGGGTCGCGCTCGAGCACCTCGGGGATGCTGAGCGGACGGCCGGACCCGGCCAGGACCCCGACCAGGGCGCGCCGGCCCCCGGTGTAGCGCTGGGAGATGCGGCGCAGGCGGAGGGCCGCCGCGTCGTGGAGGTCGTCCGGCACGGCGCCAGCCTAGCCGGGACCCGGTGGCCATGGGACCGGTCCTGAGTCCCGTCCCGAGTGTGATCCTGGGGTTAGTTATGAGGATGATTCTCAACAATCTGCTACCCTGCGGTCGTGCCCGCCCCCGTGTCGACCGCCGCCGTCTGCCTGTCCCGTCGCCGAGGCCGCAGCCGCGGCGGACTGGCCGTGGTGGTGGCGACGGTGCTCGGCCCGGCGCTGGCCGGGTGCGCGGCGTCGGGCTCGGGTCCCGCCTCGAGCTCGGTGCCGGGTGGGGCCGCCGCCCCGCCCTGTCCCGTCGCGCCGGTCGAGGTGGTGGTGAGCGTCGACCAGTGGGGTGACATCGTCTCTCGCCTGGCCGGCCGGTGCGGCAACGTCGTCACCGTCGTGCACGGCACCACCGGCGACCCCCACGAGTTCGAGCCCACCCCGGGCGACACCGCCGCGCTGGGCCGGGCCGCGCTGGTGGTCGTCAACGGCGCCGGCTACGACGGGTGGGCCACCAAGGCGGTCGAGGGGGCCGACTCCCGCCCCACCGTCGTCGACGCCGGGCAGGTCGTCGGTGCCGCCCCCGGGGACAACCCCCACCTCTGGTACCGGCCCGAGGCCGTGCACCGCGTGGCCGCGCAGGTCACGGTCGCGCTCGGCGACCGGCTGCCCGCCGCCCGGGGCTACTTCGCCGATCGGGCCACCGCATTCGGCCAGGAGCTGGCGGCCTACGACCAGGCGGTCGCGCGGGCGCGGGCGGCGGTCTCGGGTCGGACGGCCGCCCTCACCGAGCCGGTCTTCGCCCCCATGGCCGCGGCCATCGGCCTCACCGACGTCACCCCGGCCGCCTACGCCCAGGCCTCGGCCAACGAGGGCGACCCGTCGCCTGGAGCGATCCGCGAGCTGCGGGACCGGCTCACCCCCGATCGTGTGGCCGTCCTCGTGGTCAACACCCAGACGACCAGTGCGGTGGTCGACGAGCTGGTGGGTTCGGCCCGGGATCGGCGCGTCGCCGTGGTCGGGGTCACCGAGACCATCCCCCCGGGCCGTCCGTCGTTCGTGGCGTGGCAGGTGGGTCAGCTCGACCAGCTGGTCGCCGCGCTCGGGGGTGGGTCCGGAGGCACGGCGCCGTGACCGCGGGCGAGCGCGGGCCGGCGCTGGTGCTCGACGGCGCGGCGGTGGACCGGGGCGGGCGGCGGATCTGGTCGCACGGGTCGCTCACGGTGCCGGGCGGGGCGGCGGTGGTGGTGATCGGGCCGAACGGCTCGGGCAAGACCACGCTGCTAGAGGTCGTGCTCGGCACCTGCCCGCTGGCCGAGGGGAGGGTGACGGTCCTCGGCGAGCCGCCGCGGCGCGGCAACCCCCGGATCGGCTACGTCCCGCAGCACTACGCCGCCACCGTCGGCGACGCGGTACGGGCCCGGGACCTGGTGGCGCTCGGGCTCACCGGCACCCGGTGGGGCCTCGGCCGCCTCCGCCCCGACGAGCGGGCCCGGGTCGACGCCGCCCTCGACGCCGTCGGCGCGGCCGAGTTCGCCGACCGCCGGATGGCCCGGCTGTCCGGGGGCCAGCAGCAGCGGGTGGCCATCGCCCAGGCCCTGGTCGGCGACCCCGACCTCCTCCTGCTCGACGAGCCGCTGGCCCACCTCGACGTGCGGCACCAGCAGGAGATCGTCGACGTCCTCCGGGGCATCCACCAGGAGCGCGAGGTCACCGTGCTCGTCGTGGCCCACGACCTCAACCCGTTGCTGCCGGTCCTCACCGCCGGCGTGTACCTCGTCGACGGGCACCCCCACTACGCCGAGATCGGCGACGTGGTCGACGAGGAGTTGCTCACCCACCTGTACGGCGCGCGGGTCAAGGTCGTGCGCACGGCCCAGGGCGACCTGTTCATGCGGAGCGGCTGACGTGGCCGTCCACCCGCCCGCGGCGCTCGCCGCCATCGGCTACCAGCCCGAGTGGCTGGCCGTCCTCGGCGAGGACTTCATGCGCCGCGCCCTCGCGGGAGGGGTGCTCGTGGCCGTCGCCGCCGGCGTCCTCGGCTACTTCGTCGTGATCCGCCGCCACGCCTTCGCCGCCCACGCCCTCGCCCACATCGGGTTCCCCGGGGCCACCGGGGCGGTCCTGCTCGGCCTGCCCGTCACGCTCGGCCTCCTCGCCTTCTGCACCGCCGGTGGGCTGGCCATCGGCTGGTTCGGGCGGCGGTGGGCCGATCGCGAGGTGGCCACCGGCACCATCCTCGGGTTCGCCACCGGCCTCGGTGTGCTCTTCTCGTCGATGGGCACCCGCTCGGCGGCCACGGTCACGAGCGTGCTCTTCGGCAACCTCCTGGCCATCGCCCCGGACCAGCTGGCCGTGTTCGCCGGGTGCACCGTGGTGCTGGTGGGCGTGATGGCGCTCATCGCCCGGCCGCTGACGTTCGCCTCGTTGAACCCCGAGGTGGCCGAGGCCAAGGGCGTGCCCGTGCGGGCCCTCGGCGTGGCCTTCATGGTGCTGCTGGCGCTCGTGATCACCATGGCCGTGCAGGTGGTGGGCACGCTGCTGCTCTTCGGGCTGGTGGTCACGCCCGCCGCCACGGCCCTCCTGATGACGGCCCGGCCCGCCGCGGTGGTGGCCTGCAGCACCGCCCTCGGCGCCGTCGCCGTGGTGCTCGGGCTGGTGCTGAGCGCCATGTTCGACCTCCCCCCCAGCTTCCCGATCGTGGCGCTCTCCTTCCTCGGGTGGCTGCTGGCGCTGGCGGTCAGCCGGCGGGGAGCAGCGTCCCGGGATTGAGGATGCCGTCGGGGTCGAGGGCGCGCTTGATGGCGACCATCGCGGCGATCTCCTCGGTCGAGCGGGTGAGGTGGAGCCACCGCCGCTTGGCCCGGCCGATGCCGTGTTCAGCGCTGATGCTGCCGCCCAGCTCGGCCACGAGCTCGAGCACGGCGCCGTCGACGGCATCGTCGTCGGGGTCGACGCCGGTGACGTTGACGTGGACGTTGCCGTCCCCGGCGTGGCCGAAGAGCCACGTGCGGGCGCCGGGCGCCACCGCGGCGACGGCGGCGGGGACGGCGGTGAGGAACGACGCGAGGTCGCCGAGGGCGACCGCCACGTCGAGCTTGTGGGGCGGGCCGAGCCCGTTGATGGCGAGGGTGTGCCCCTCCCGGTAGCGCCAGAGGGCGGCGCGTCGCTCGGCGCTCTCGGCCACGATCGCCTCCATGGCGCCCGGGGCGGCGTCGACGGCGGCACCGAGCGCGGCGGTGGGATCGGTGGGGCCCGCGGCTTCGACGAGGAGGGCGGCGGGCCACGGCCGGGCGAAAGGCGCCGGCAGCCCGAAGGCAGCGCCCACCAGCGCCAGGCCGTCGGCCAGCACCAGCTCGGCCGCCTCCAGGCCGTCGAGCTCGGCCCGGAGGGCGGCGACGGCCCCGACGGCGTCCGCCACGGTGGCGAACCCGACGAGGGCGGCGATGCGGTGGGCGGGGGTGGGCACGAGGGCGAGGCGGGCGGCGGTGACGATGCCGAGCGTCCCCTCGCTGCCGCAGAGGAGCGACGGCAGGTGGTACCCGGTGTTGTCCTTGGTCAGCCCGGCCATCGAGGTGACGCGGCTGCCGGTGCCGAGGACGGCGTCGATCCCCACGCACTGCTGGCGCGTCGCGCCCCACCGCACCACGTGCACGCCGCCGGCGTTGGTGGCGATGGTCCCACCGATGGTGGCGCTGTCGCGGGCGGCGAAGTCGACGGCGTAGCGCTGCCCTGCTGCCCTCGCCGCCGCCTGCACGGCGGCGAGGGTGGCGCCGGCGCCGGCGGTGATCTGGCCCGACACCGGATCGACGGCGCCGACGTGGGCCAGGCGCCGGAGGTCGACCACGACCTCACCGCCGAGCGGCGTGGCCCCGGCCACGAGGCCGGTGTTGCCGCCCTGGGGTACGACGGCGACGCCGTGGCGCCGGCAGGTGGCGACGATGGCCGTCACCTCGTCGGCGTCGCCCGGCCGGATGACGGCCGGGGTGGTACCGGCGAACCGGCCGGTCCAGTCGGTCTCGTGCGGAGCCCGGGCGGCCGGGTCGGTCACCACGTGCGGCCCGCCGACGATGGCGGTGAGGTCGGCCTCCACGTCGGGGGGCAGCGGGAGGCGCTCGGCGGCCACCGCCCTGGTCTAGCCGCGGCCGGCTCAGTAGGTCGCCTCGGGCGACAGCTCCTCGGGGCGGACGGCGCGGTCGGTCACGTAGATGTGCCAGCCGCCGGCGTCGATGCGGCGTGCGCCGACGCCGAGTCGATCCAGGTCCCGCACGAACGCGTCGTCGTTGGGCCAGCCGGCCGGCAGGAGCCAGAACGGCCGGTCGTCGGCCTGCACGGCGGCGGTGTAGGGGGGGTAGCGGTCGTTGAAGCTCGTCGGGGCCACGATGGCCGCCTCGTCGCTGTCGTAGGTCACGAGGAACGCGGCCCAGTAGCCGCCGTAGCCCCTGGTGAGCCCGTGGGTCCGGAGGGCGACGGAGGCCGGCCCGGGGTCGGGGACGTTGGCGATCACCAGCGGGCCCGTCGGTCGCACCGTCTGACCGTGCATGGCGCGCAGGTCGAGGACGGTGAGGCCGGCGAGGGCGACGGTGGCGACGAGCCGCCAGCGGATCGTCGGCACGACGCGGGCGACGAGCAGGCAGAGGGTCGGCGC
>JAKOVR010000190.1 GCA_029782025.1 Actinomycetes bacterium
GCCACCTCCGACAGCGAGCGGGACGCCGCCTACAAGGAGATCAGCCGCGAGTTCGCGGCCCAGATCCCCTACATCTGGATGGGCCGGCCCAACTGGGTGCTGGCGGCCACCACCCGGGTCAACGGCATCTACACCGCCGCCAACGGGTCCATCCAGACGCTCGGGGCCAAGACCTGGCTGGCCGATCTCTGGATCGCCTGATCGCGGCGCCGGCGAGCGCCGGGGTCCCCCTGCGGGAACCGGCCGCGCCCGCCCCTAGATTGACCTGATGGAGGTCGAGCGGGAGGCACCGACGCGCGGGCTGTTGCGCCGCGGCCTGCCGGTGGTGTGGCGCTACGCCCGGGCCCAGCCGGTCACCTACGCGGTGTCGCTGGTCGGGGCCACGCTCTATGCCGCGTCCGCGGTGGGCACCACGATCGTGCTGCGCCGCGTCACCGACGACGCCATCGTGCCCGCCTTCGGCCCCGATGGCGTCGCCCTCGACCGGGTGCGCAGCGCCGGGCTGGCCCTCTTCCTCATGGGCGTGCTGCGGGGGGTCTCGATCCTGAGCCGGCGCTACTTCGCCGCCCTCACCACCTTCCGCACCCAGGCGTCGCTCCGGCGCCGCATCAGCGACGTGTTCCTCGGCGTGCCCCTCTCGTACCACCGCAGCACGCCGACGGGCGAGCTCCTCGCCCACGCCGACGCCGACGTCGTGGCCGCCACCGAGGTGCTCAACCCGCTGCCGTTCTCGGTCGGGGTGGTGGTGCTGATCGTGTTCTCGCTGGCCAGCCTCCTGCTCGTCGACCCGCTCCTCACCCTCATCGCCCTGCTGGTGTTCCCGGCGCTGGCCCTGCTCAACCGCGTGTACACCGGACGGGTCGAGGAGCCGGCGAGGATCGTGCAGGCCCGGGTCGGCGACGTGTCCAGCCTGGCCCACGAGAGCTTCGACGGGGCCCTGGTGGTCAAGACCCTCGGCCTCGGCCGGCACGAGGTGGCCCGCATGGAGCGGGCGGCCGACGCCCTGCGCGAGGCCCGGGTGCGGGTGGGTCGCATCCGGGCCCTGTTCGATCCCGGCATCGACGCCATGCTCAACGCCGGCCAGATCGTGCTGCTCCTGGCTGGCGCGTGGCGGGTGTCGTCGGGTGGGCTCACGCCGGGCGACCTCGTGCAGGGCGTCGCCCTCTTCGGGCTGCTGGCCTTCCCCATGCGGGTCGTGGGCTACTTCCTCCAGGAGATGCCCCGGGCCGTCGTCAGCTCGGAGCGCCTGGCCGGCGTCTTCGCCGCCCCGCTGGCTCCCCGGGCCTCCACCCCCGACCACCTCACGTTGCCCGACGGGCCCCTCGACGTCGCCTTCGACGGGGTCGACTTCGCCTACGAGCCCGAGGTGCCGATCCTCGAGGACGTCACCTTCGGGGTGGCCGCCGGGGAGGTGGTCGCGCTCGTGGGGGCTACCGGGTCGGGGAAGACCACCTTGTGCGAGCTGCTGGTCCGGCTCACCGACCCCACCGCCGGCACCATCTGCCTGGGCGGGGTCGACATCGCCCGGGTCGACGCGGAGGAGCTCCGGTCGGCGGTCGCCCTCGTCTTCCAGGAGACCTTCCTCTTCGCCGACTCGGTCGTGGCCAACATCGGGCTGACGGCCGGGGCCGACGACGGCGCGCCGGATCCGGCGATCGTCGCCGCGGCCGCCACCGCGCAGGCCCACGACTTCATCGCCGAGCTGCCCGACCGCTATGGCACGGTGCTGGGCGAGCGTGGCGTCTCCCTGTCCGGTGGGCAACGCCAGCGGGTCGCACTGGCCCGGGCGCTGGCCCGCCGGCCCCGGGTGCTCGTCCTCGACGACGCCACCTCGGCCGTCGATCCCGTCGTGGAGGCCGACATCCTCGACGCGCTGCGGGGCACGCTCGAGATGACCACGCTCGTCGTCGCCCACCGGGTGTCCACCATCCTGCTGGCCGACCGGGTGGTCTTCCTCGAGCACGGCCGGGTCGTGGGCGTCGGCACCCACGACGAGCTCCTCGCCCTGCCCGGGTACGAGCGCATCGTGCGGGCCTACGAGGAGGAGGCGGCGGCATGATGCCGGTCGATCCCGTCTCCGACGAGCTCGACGGCGCGCTCGACCCCGGCGCCGGTGCCGGTGCCGCCGCCGCCGGCCCCTCCACGGCGCTGGCCGTCCTCCGGCGCGGGCTGTCGGCCACGCCCGAGCTGCGCCAGGGCATCGGGTTCACCGTGGCGATGGCGGTGGTCGGCGCCGTCGGGAAGCTGGTCATCCCGGTGCTCGTCCAGCAGATCATCGACCGGGGCCTGCGGAGCCCCGACGGGTTCCGCCCGGGGTTCGTGCTCGGCGCCTGCGCGCTGGCGCTGGTCGTCGTGCTCACCGTGGCCGCCCTCACCCGGCTCACCTACATCCGGCTCGTGCTCGCCGCCGAGGGCATGCTCCGCAACCTTCGGGTGCGGGCCTTCGCCCACGTCCACGAGCTGTCGGTGGCCGACCACAACGAGACGCGCCGCGGGTTGCTCACCGCCCGTGTCACGAGCGACATCGAGACCATCGCCCGCTTCGCCCAGTGGGGCGCGGTGGCCTGGATCGTCAACACCGTCGTGATCCTCGGCGTCCTGCTGGTGCTGGCCGTGTACTCGTGGCAGCTGGCCCTGCTCACCATCGTGATCTACCTGCCCATGTTCCCCTTCATGCGGGCGGTCCAGCGCCGCCAGCTGGCGGCCTACGACACCGTGCGCACCCGGGTCGGCGAGACCCTCTCTGCCATCTCCGAGAGCGTCATGGGGGCGTCGGTCATCCGGGCCTACGCCCTGGAGGACATGCAGCGCCGCCGCTTGGGCTCGGCCATCGACCAGCAGTACCGGGCCGAGACCCGCGCCGCGCGGTACTTCGCCACCGCCTTCAGCGCCGGCGACCTCTTCAGCGGCCTGGCCCTGGGCGCGGCGCTGGCCGCCGGCGCGTGGTGGGGGCCTGGGTGGGGCCTCGACGTGGGCAAGCTGGTGGCCTGCCTCTTCCTCGTCAACCTGATCGCCCTCCCGGTGGCGGAGCTGGGGGAGATCCTCGACCAGACCCAGACCGCGATCGCGGGATGGCGCAAGGTGCTCGACCTGCTCGATGTCCCCAACGACGTCCCCGAACCGCAGGGCGACGACGAGGCCACCCCGCCGGCGGGTGCCCTCGCCGTGTCCGTCCGGTCGGTGTGGTTCTCCTATCGCACGGGCGATCCGGTCCTGCGCGACGTCTCGATCGACATCCCCGCCGGCACGTCGGTGGCGGTGGTGGGCGAGACAGGCTCGGGCAAGACCACCTTCGTGAAGCTGCTGTGCCGCTTGGCCGACCCGACCGAGGGCACGATCGAGGTGGGCGGCGTCGAGCTGCGCCGGATGCCGGCGGCGGCACGGTCGCACCACATCCGGATGGTGCCCCAGGACGGGTTCCTGTTCGACACCTCGATCCGGGAGAACGTCCGCCTCGGTCGACTCGGTGCGACCGACGACGAGATCGACGCCGCCTTCGCCGAGCTGGGGCTCGAGGCCTGGGTGGCCCGCCTCCCCGACGGCATCGACACCGCCGTGGGCGAGCGGGGGGAGAGCCTCTCGGTCGGGGAGCGCCAGCTCGTGGCGCTGGTGCGGGCCCAGCTCGCCGACCCCGGCCTCCTGATCCTCGACGAGGCCACGTCGTCGGTCGATCCCGAGACCGACCGTGCCCTCGGCACGGCCCTGGCCCGCCTCGCCGCGGGACGGACGTCGATCTCGGTCGCCCACCGGCTGGCCACGGCCGAGATCGCCGACCTGGTGCTCGTGTTCGACCGGGGCCAGATCGTGGAGCGGGGCACCCACGCCGAGCTCGTCGCGCTCGGTGGCCGCTACGCCGAGCTGTACGAGAGCTGGCTCGGGAACACGCGGGCGGGGACGGCGCCGTGACCGGGCGCGTCGAACGGGTCGGCCCGGTCGGGCCGGTGGGGTGACGCCCGTGCGGGTGCTGGTCGTCGGTGGGTTCGGGGCGCTCGGCCGCGAGGTGGGCGCCGCCGCATCGGCCGACGGCCACGAGGTGGTGGCATCGGTGCGCCCCGATCCCGACGACCGCCGCCGTCTCCCGGCCGAGGTGGTCCTCCGCCTGCTCGATCTGCGCGACCCCGCCGCCACCCGGCGCGTGGTGGAGGCCGACCGGCCCGACGCCGTGATCAACGCCGCCTACGTGGCCGGTGGCCCCGATCTGGACGCGGTCACGGCCGTGGCCCCAGGCGTGCTGGCCGCCGCCTGTGCGGCCCGGGGCATCCGCTTCGTGCACGTCTCCACCGACGTCGTGTTCGACGGCCGCATCCCGCCCGGCGAGTCCTACGGCGAGGCCGCCGTCCCGAACCCGGTGCACGTCTACGGCCGGGCCAAGCTCGAGGCCGAGGTGGCCGTGGCGGCCCGGGATCCAGCCGCGGCCGTCGTGCGCACGTCGCTCCTGTACCCCGGCACGCAGGTCGGGCTGGTGGAGCGGGCGGTCAGCGGCGCCGAACCGGTCACCTTCTTCGACGACGAGTGGCGCAGCCCGTGCCGCACCGCGGACCTGGCCCGGTTCCTGCTGTGGCTGGCCGTCGACCCGGCCGGCCGGACCGTGGAGGGCGTCGTCCACGCCGCCGGGGCCGACGCGATGAGCCGGGCCGAGCTGGCGCTCCGCATCGCCGCGGCAACGCCCCGGTTGCTGGGCGCCGTCCCGCCCACCGGACCGGCCCCGGCCGGCGGCCCGCCACGGCCCCGCAACTGCGTCCTCCGGTCGGATCGTGGCCTCCCGGGGCTGCCCCTGCCCGGCCTGCGCACCGCCCTCGATGGCCCGTGACCGGGCCGGCGCCCGCCGCCCCGCCTGGGCGGTCCGGCGGGCCCGGCCGCCCGGGTTTCCGCCGCTCCCGGGCGCGTCGGTAAGGTGCCCCGCATGAAGACCCCAGTTCGTGTCGCAGTCACCGGTGCCGCTGGCCAGATCGGCTACAGCCTCCTCTTCCGCATCGCCAGCGGGGCGATGCTCGGGCCCGACCAGCCCGTGATCCTCCAGCTCCTGGAGATCACCCCGGCCCTGGATTCGCTCCGGGGCG
>JAKOVR010000201.1 GCA_029782025.1 Actinomycetes bacterium
CCCACCGGTCCCGTCCCCGGCCCCACCGGCCCCGACGCCGGCCCCACCGGCCCCGACGCCGGCCCCACCGGCCCCGACGCCGGCCCCACCGGCCCCACCGGCCCCGACGCCGGCGCCGCCGGCGGCCGTGCCCGTGCCGCCCCCGGTGCCCGACTACGACCGGATGCGCCAGGCCGGTGCCGCCGGCGCCGCACCGGCCCCGGCGGGGCGGTCGCTCACGCCGATCATCGCCGTGCTCGCCGTGCTGGTGATCGCCGTGGCCATCCTGATCGCCGTCCTGCTCGTCCGCTGATCCCTGGTCCGGGAACCGGACCCAGCGACTCCGGTCACCACGCCAGCACCTCGTCGGGGAGCGCCGCGGCCAGCGCGGCCAGCCGGGCCACGACATCGGGGCCGGCGTCGTCGTCCGGGCCGGGCTCGAGGATGGCGACCAGCGCCACGAACCGCTCGGCGGTCGTGCCCGTGCCGAGGTCCGGTCGAGCCAGGGCCCGCACCGGCCGGGCCGTGACGGGCGGCGGGGAGAGGCCGACCCGGGCCGCCACCCCCGGATCCGGCTGGAGGGCGGCGTCGGGGGGGAGGAGCTCGGGTCCGGTGCCGGCCCCGGGCCCGGGGACCACCACCACCGGGCTGGGCCGGACCGGGCCGGCGGCCCGCCACGCCTCCCAGCCCGAGAGGGGTGCGCCGCGCGGGGCGGGGACCAGCCGCACCCCGTCGCCATCGCCGTCGCCCGCAGTCACGGCCACGGCGGCGATACGGACGGCGCCGGGCGGCCAGGGCAGGAGCCCCTCGAGGCGGGCGAGGAGGGTGGCCAGCACGTCCCCCGGGTGCTCGGAGCGGCTCACCCAGGTGTGGCCCTCGAACAAGCCCCGCCGGGGGAACTCGACGGTGGGTGGCCCGAGGACGAGGGACCAGCCCGGCGGCGCCGCCGGGTCGTCGACGGCGAGGTGGGGGAGGAGGTGGCGCAGCAGCACGGCGGTCTCGGCCGTGTCGCACCGGACGCCGACCGCGAACCGGCCCACCCGGAGGGCGACCGTGGTGGCCCAGCCGAGCCGGTCGAGCTTGTGCAGGCAGCCGCTCTCGGCCAGGGGCAGGTGCCAGTGGTCGTCGTGGGCGACCGGCGTCCGGCCCCGCGGCTCGTCGCCCCGGCACCCGTGCCGCGGCACCTCGCCGGCCGGGTCGGGCTCCGGACGGTCGGCGTCGTGCTCCGGACGGTCGGCGTCGTGCTCCGGACGGTCGGCGTCGGGCCCCGGGGGCGACGGCACGAGGAAGCCGGCGTCGACCAGCGGGGGCAGCACGCGGCGGACGTCGGCGGCGACGACGGCCGGGTCGGCCCCGAAGGCCTCGGCCAGCACGGCGGCGGCCTCGTCGACCGTGGCCCCCTCGGCGAAGGCCCGCCACGTGGCCAGGGCCGTGCCGTTGACGGCGAACGCGGCGGGGCGGTCGGTCCGCACCAGCGCCGCCGAGTCGTCGAAGGCGATGTCGAGGACGGTGGCGGGCGCGGCAAGACGGCGATCGGGGGCGATGGGCTCAGGATAGGGTCTGCCCCCTATGACGACGGATCCCTCCTCCCTCGACCGTCCTGCCGTGGTGTGCGTCGGCAACGCCATCGTCGACGTCCTCGCCCACGCCGACGACGCCTTCCTCGACGACCACGGCATGACCAAGGGCGCCATGCAGCTCATCGACGCCGACACGGCCACCCGGCTCTACGGGGCGATGGGCGCGGCGATCGAGCAGTCGGGCGGATCGGCCGCCAACACGGCGGCGGGGATCGCCTCTTTCGGCGGCCGTGTGGCCTTCATCGGCAAGGTCGCGGCCGACCAGCTCGGCGAGGTGTTCACCCACGACATCCGGGCCATCGGCGTCCACTACGACCCGCCGGCGGCCACCTCGGCCGAGCCGCCCACGGCCCGCTGCCTGATCCTCGTCACCCCCGACGCGCAGCGCACCCTCAACACGTTCCTCGGCGCATCCAGCCTGATCGGCCCGGCCGACGTCGACACCGACCTCGTCGCCGCCGCCGACGTCGTCTACTGCGAGGGCTACCTGTGGGACCAGCCCGACGCCATGGAGGCCATGCGCACGGCCATGGCCGCGGCGAAGGGGGCGGGGAAGCGCGTGGCGTTCAGCCTCAGCGACTCGTTCTGCGTCGACCGCCACCGGGCCGACTTCCTCGAGCTGGCCGAGCACCAGATCGACATCCTCTTCGCCAACGAGGCCGAGATCTGCTCCCTCTACGAGACCGACCGGTTCGACGAGGCCGCCGCCCGGGTGGCCGGGCACTGTGAGATCGCCTGCCTCACCCGCAGCGAGAAGGGGTCGGAGATCATCACGGCCGGCGGGGAGCGCATCGAGGTACCGGCCTTCAAGGTGCCCCATGTCGAGGACACCACCGGGGCGGGCGACCTCTACGCCGCCGGCTTCCTGTTCGGGTTCACGGCCGGCCGCCCCCTCGACGAGTGCGG
>JAKOVR010000202.1 GCA_029782025.1 Actinomycetes bacterium
CGCCACCCTGCTGGCCTCCCTGGTGATGCTGGTGGCGGCGTGCGGCAGCGCCAGCAACGGCAGCGGGGGCGGCAACACGCCGGGTTCCAGCGGCGACGGCGGACAGGTGGCGGCCGGCCCCGAGGCCCCGATCACCGTCGCGGCCAAGGGCAAGCCCAAGCGGGGCGGCAACCTCACCTACGCCACCGAGGCCGAGGTCGACGGGTTCAACCCGACCAAGAACCGGTGGGCCATCACCGGGGTCCTGATCGGCATGGCGATCTTCGATCCGCTCGCCGCTATCGACAAGGACGGCAAGCCCCAGCCCTACCTGGCCGAGAAGTGGGACAGCAGCGCCGACTTCAAGACCTGGACGGTCACCCTGCGGGCCGGGGTCAAGTTCCACAACGGCGAGAAGCTCGACGCCGACGCCGTCGTGACCACCTACGTCGAGCACCAGAAGTCGTTCCTGACCGGCTCGGTCATCACCAACATCGACAAGGTGGAGAAGGTCGACGACCTCAACGTGCGGTTCACGATGAAGGAGCCGTGGGCCACGTTCCCCACCGTGCTCGTGAGCCAGCTCGGCGTCATCCCCGCCCCGGCCCAGCTCAAGGGCGAGAGCGGGAGCCCACAGGCGCCGATCGGCACCGGCCCCTTCAAGCTCGTCTCCCGCACGATCGACAAGGAGACCGTGGTCGAGCGCAACCCCGACTACTGGCGCAAGGACGCCGACGGCACCCAGCTCCCCTACCTCGACAAGATCACCTTCCTCCCCGTGCCGGAGAACACCGAACGGCTGTCGGGCCTCCGGTCGGGCCAGTTCCAGATGACCCACACTTCCGAGGGTGGCACGATCAAGCAGATCCGCGACCTGGCGGCCAAGGGCGACATCCAGAAGGTCGAGGACCAGGGCGAGAGCGAGGAGGGGTTCATCCTCCTCAACCTCGAGAAGGCGCCGTTCGACGACCTCCGCATCCGCAAGGCGATGGCCATGGCCATCGACCGCGAGGACTACATCGCCGGGCCGGGCGACGGCGTGAACAAGCCGGCCGACGGGGTGTTCGAACCCACCTCCCCCTGGTACACCAAGACCGACTACCCGGCCTACGACCCGACCGGGGCCAAGAAGCTGGTCGACGAGTACGCCAAGGAGAAGGGCCCGGTGAAGTTCACGCTCAAGGGGGGCGGGCCCGGCACCAAGCGGGAGCTCGAGTACATGCAACGGGCGCTGCAGGCCACCGGGATGCAGGTCGACGTCCAGGTGGTGGAGCAGACGACCTTCATCGTGCAGGCGCTGCAGGGCGACTTCGAGGCCAACATCTGGCGCCAGTGGGGTGAGGTCGACCCCGATCAGGACTTCGTCTGGTGGTACGGCCCCAACGCCAAGCCGACCGGGCAGTCGAGCCTCAACATCGGCCGCAACCGGGACCCCAAGGTCGACGAGGCCTTGGTCAAGGCCCGCTCCACCACCGACGTGGCCGAGCGGAAGAAGGCCTACGCCATCGTGCAGCAGCAGTTCTCGGCCACCCTGCCCTACATCTGGATCGACCACTCGACGTGGGTCCTCGGCGCCGGCAAGAACGTGCGCGGCATCGCCAACGGACCGCTGCCCGGCGGCCAGGAGTCGATATCGATCGGGGGCACGTCGTTCCCGGGCACGCACCGGCTCACCCAGGTGTGGCTCGAGACCTGAGCGGCCGACAGCGCGACGTTGTAGCGTCACAACCCTCACGAACCGGCCCGACGGCCCGATGGATTGAGGGCGGTACCCACTAGCCGATCGATGGCCCGCGGGCCACACGGAGGACCACGCACTTGAGACTGCTCTGGAAACGGCTGGCTCAGCTCTTCATCGTGTTGCTGGCGGTCACGTTCCTCACGTACCTCATGCTGAGCCTGCTCCCCGGCGACACCGCCGACGTGCTCTGCGGCTTCGGCTGCAACGAGCAGCAGAAGGCCCAGGTCAGGAGCGACCTCGAGCTCGACAAGCCCGTCCCCGTCCGGTACGCGAAGTGGGTCAGCGGCGTGTTGCGGGGCGACTTCGGCAAGTCGGCCCGCACCCAGCAGCCGGTGGCCGAAGCGCTCCGCCAGCGCATGCCCGTCACCATCGAGCTGGTGATCTACGCCGAGCTCATCGCCTTCGCCATCGGGATCCCGGCCGGCATGGTCGCGGCCCAACGCGTCGGCGGTGTGTTCGATCGCGTCACCACCAGTCTCGCGTTCGGCTGCCTGTCCGTCCCGCCCTTCGTGCTGGCCCAGGTCCTGATCCTGGTCTTCGCCGTGAAGCTCCAGTGGTTACCGGCCACCAGCTACACCGCGCTCGATCCGGGGGGAGGGCTGTCCTCCGGCGGGATCGGGGGCCTGTTGTCGAACCTGTTCGACAACCTCAAGTCCCTCTTCCTGCCCGCCCTCTGCGTGGCGGTGGCCGAGATGGCGGTCTACCTCCGGGTGCTGCGCTCGGATCTGATCTCCACGCTGCAGGAGGACTTCATCCAGATGGCCAAGGCCAAGGGCATCTCGCCCCGCCGGGTGCTGATCCGCCACGCCTTCCGCCCGTCGACGTTCTCCCTCGTCACCATCGCCGGCCTCAACGTCGGGCGGCTGCTCGGCGGCACGCTGGTGATCGAGTACATCTTCTCCCTCAACGGGCTCGGTTCCTACGTCGTCCAGGGCATCTTCGGCCGCGACTACATCCCGGTGCTCGGGTCCGTCGTGGTGATCGTCTCTGGCTTCGTCCTCGCCAACTTCGCTGTCGACATGCTCTACGCCGTCCTCGACCCCAGGATCCGTCATGAACGATCCCTCGCCTGAAGCCCACGACGCCGACCTCTTCCCCTTCGCCTCCCCCGAGGGCGGCAGCTCCGACGTGCTCGTCCTCGAGGAGGAGATCCCGGAGGACGAGAAGGTCAAGAAGAAGCTGGGCCTGCTGTTCTGGATCTGCACCGCCTGGCTGGCGCTGCTCCTCGGCAGCGCCATCGTGGCCAACTTCCTCCCCCTGCCCAAGCCCGACCAGTCGATCTGCCGGCCGACCGACGCCACCACCGAGCAGTTGGCGCAGTTCAAGAAGGAGTTCCCCAAGGGCTGCAACCGGCTGCCCCTGGGCACGAGCGGCGCCGTGCTCGGGACCGACGGCCTCGGGCGTGACCTGCTCAGCCGGGTCATCTACGGCGCTCGGGTCTCGCTCCCCGTCGGCATCACCTCGATCGTCCTCGGACTGCTCATCGGCGGCACCATCGGCATCGTGTCGGGCTACTTCCGGGGCGTACCCGAGGCCGTCCTGATGCCGATCTCCGACATCGTGCTGGCCTACCCGCCCCTCCTGCTCGCCCTGGCCCTCGTGACGTTCAGCCAGAACCGGTCCGTCACCACCGTGATCATGGCCATCGCCATCGTGGCCTTCCCGGTGCTGGCCCGCCTGGTCCGAGCCAGCACCCTGGTGTTCACCCAGCGGGAGTTCGTCCTGGCCAGCCGCACCCTCGGCGCGTCGCACGGCCGGGTCATCCTGCGTGAGGTGCTGCCCAACGTGATCCTCCCGATCTTCGCCTACGGGGTCCTGGGCATGGCCGTGGCCATCACCACCGAGGGCGCGCTCGCCTTCCTGGGGCTCTCGGTCGAGCCGCCCACGCCGACGTGGGGCGGGATGATCAACGAGGGCCGCCAGGACCTGGAGCGCTATCCCCACATCACCCTGGTCCCGTGCCTGGTCCTCTTCCTCACCGTGCTGGCCCTCAACATGGCCGGCGACCGGCTGCGGGAGTACTTCGACGTCAAGGAAGGCGTGCTGTGAGCCGCAAGGTGGTCTCCGGGCCCGACGCGCCGGGACGCGATCCCAACGCCCCGCTCCTCCGCGTCGTCGACATCAAGACCCACTTCAAGACCGAGCGGGGCACGGTCCGGGCCGTCGACGGCGTATCGTTCCAGCTCGACCGCGGCCGCACCATCGGCATCGTGGGCGAATCCGGCTCCGGCAAGTCCGTCCTGTCCCGGTCGGTCATGGGGCTGCTCCCCGGCCGCAACGTGATCCGGGAAGGCCACGTCGTCTACGAGGGCATCGACATCGTCGGCTTCGACAGCCACCAGATGCGCAACATCTGGGGCTCGGAGATGTCGATGGTCTTCCAGGACCCGATGACGTCGCTCAACCCGGTGAAGAAGATCGGGCGCCAGATCACCGAGTCGCTGCACGAGCACCTCCAGATGGACAAGCAGGAGGCCAACGACACCGCATTGGCCCTGCTCAGCTCCGTCGGCATCCCCGAGCCGGCGGCCCGGCTCGAGGAGTACCCCCACCAGCTCTCGGGTGGCATGCGCCAGCGGGTCGTCATCGCCATCGCGTTGGCCTGCGGGCCCAAGATCCTCTTCGCCGACGAGCCCACCACCGCTCTCGACGTCACCGTCCAGGCCCAGATCCTCAATCTGCTCCAGCAGCAGCAGCACGAGCGCCACATGGCCATGATCCTGGTGACCCACGACCTGGGCGTGGTGGCCGGGCGCTCCCACGAGATCGCGGTGATGTACGCCGGCAAGATCGTCGAGCACGCCCCCACCAACTCGCTCTTCGCCAACGTCCGCATGCCCTACACCGAGGCGCTGCTCAACAGCATCCCCCGCCTCGAGTACATGAGCCACACCCGGCTCGACATCATCGGCGGACGGCCCCCGGACCTCATCCGCCCGCCGCGGGGCTGCTCGTTCGCACCCCGCTGCCGGTACGCCCAGCCCCGATGCATCGAAGAGGAGCCACCGCTGATGGAAGGCGACCAGCCCGGTCACACCTACCGATGCTGGTACCCGGTCGGATCGCCAGAGAACCTGGAGGCCTACCAGCGCAACATCGTCGCCGGCCGCACGGCCACCGGAGCGCCCGTCGAGGCCCCGGTGACGATCGACGCCGGAGGTCGGTTCTGATGGCCGGCAGCGGCACCGACCACCTCCGCGCCCCGCAGGACGCGCTCATCCGCTGCGAGAACCTCGTGGTGGAGTTCCCCGTCGGGAAGAGCGGCCTGAAGGTGCACGCCGTCAGCGACATCAGCATCGACGCCAAGCCCGGGGAGACCCTCGGCTTGGTGGGCGAGTCCGGCTGCGGGAAGTCCACCACCGGCCGCGCCCTGATGCAGCTGCCCCGCCCCACCGGCGGACGGGTGCTCTACCAGGGCCGCGACCTCGTCCAGCTGCCCGGGGCCGAGCTGCGCCAGCTCCGGCCCGAGATGCAGATGATCTTCCAGGATCCCATCTCGTCGCTGAACCCCCGGCGGCGCGTGTTCGACATCGTGGCGGAACCGCTGCGCATCTGGAAGCGGGCCTCCGGCGCCGAGCTCACGGAGCGGGTCAACCGCACGCTCGAGAACGTGGGCATCGACCCTGCGGTGGCCGACCGCCGCCCGCACCAGTTCTCGGGGGGGCAGTGCCAGCGCATCTGCATCGCCCGCGCCCTCGTGCTCGAGCCCAAGGTGATCATCTGCGACGAGCCTGTGTCCGCTCTCGACGTGTCCGTCCAGGCCCAGATCCTCAACCTGCTCGAGGACATGAAGGCCACCTACAAGCTCACCCTCGTGTTCATCGCCCACGACCTCGCGGTGGTGAAGAACGTCTCGGACCGCGTGGCGGTGATGTACCTCGGCAAGCTGTGCGAGGTCGCCCCGCCCGACGACCTCTACGCCAACCCGGCCCACCCCTATACCGCGGCCCTGCTGAGCTCGATCCCGGTGCCCGACCCCCGCATCCGCCCGTCGGAGGAGAACGTGCTCGGGGGCGAGATCCCCTCCCCCATCGCCCCGCCGAGCGGGTGCCGCTTCCGCACCCGGTGCCCGCGGGCCCAGGACATGTGTGCCCAGGTCGAGCCCAAGATGCGCCAGATCGGCCTCGGCCACTACGTCGCCTGCCACTTCCCGCTCGAAGCGACCGGCCCGAAACCCGGGGCGGCCCAGCTGGCCGCCAAGCGGGCCGCCGTGCCCGCTCGCCCGGTCGCCCCGCCCCGACCGCCGGGCACTCAGGCGTTCTGACCGCGGCGGGCGTCGAGCTCCCGCCAGCACCACCAGGCCACCACCGACCGGTAGGGACGGAACCGCTCCCCCGCCTCGCCCAGCTCGGCGACCGTGAGGGATGGCAGGCCGTGGGCCAGCGCGAACCCGTTGCGCACCCCCAGGTCGCCGACGGGCCATACGTCGGGGCGGTGCAGGCTGAACAGCAGGAACATCTCGGCTGTCCACCGGCCGATGCCGCGGACGGTGGTGAGCGCTTCGATGACCGCCTCGTCGTCGCGGCGGGCGATGCCGCGCAGGTCGAGCCGACCGCTTGCCACCGCGTCGGCCAGGCCGAGCACGGTGGCCGCCTTCGCCGTCGACAGTCCGCAGCCCCGGAGGGCGTCGGGCCCGGCCGCCAGCACGGACGTCGGCGAGGCCCGGCCGCCCACGGCGGCCACGACCCGGCCCCAGATCGTGGCCCCTGCCGCCCCCGAGAGCTGCTGGAAGCACACACTGCGGGCGAGCGCGGCGAAGCGCTCGTCGGGCCGCGGGCCGGCCCCGAGCCGGAGCGGCCCGTGGTCGTGCAGGAGCCGTGCTGCCACCGGGTCGACCGAGGCCGCCCGCTCGGACCAGGCCGTGAGCTGGGCCCGGGTCGCCACGGTGGGGGTCGGGTCGCTCAGCGCGGGCGCTGCGCCACCGTGACGGTGCGCATCACGTCGCCCCGCTGGGTGGCGACGGCCACGTCCATCCCGGTGGTGACGTGCCCGAACAGGTTGTAGCTCTTGGCCAGCCGTCCCGACAGGTCCTCGAGGCAGACGAACCACTGCGAGCCGTTGGTGTTGGGCCCGGCGTTGGCCATGGCGACGGCGCCCTGGACATAGTCGCCCACCACCGGCTCGTCCTCGAAGCGATAGCCCGGGCCGCCGCGGCCGCTGCCTTCGGGGCACCCGCCCTGGATGACGAACCCGGGTTCGACCCGGTGGAAGGTCAGGCCGGTGTAGAACCCCTGGCGGGCGAGGGCGACGAAGTTGTTGACCGAGACCGGCGCGAGCTGGGGGTCGAGGGTGAGGACCATCGTGCCGCGATCGGTCTCGATGGTGACCTCGTAGACGGCGTCGGTGTCGATTTCCATGGCTGGGCGTTCAGGCATGGCGCCATCCTTGCACGCCGCCGGCACCACGGCGCGCCCGACCGTCGGCGCCGTGGCAGGCTGGGCCCATGCCGACCGAGCCCGCTCTCCACGCCGTGCTCGACGTGCCCGCCGACGTGATCCCGGCCCGCCTGCTCCGGCGCCTGGCCCAGGGCGGCGGCGACCCGACCTTCCGGGCCGACGGCACCGATGCCGCCTTCACCGCCCGCACCACCGCCGGACCGGCCGCCGCCATCTGCACCCTGGTCCGACCCGGCCGGGTCGACGTCCGCGCCTTCGGGCCGGGCGCCGAGGCGCTGGCGGCGTCGCTCCCCGGTGCCCTCGGTGCCCTCGACCGTCCCGACGCCTTCGCCCCCGGTGGCGGCCCGGTGGCCCGGCTGGCCCGCCGCGGCATGGTGCGCCTCGGCACCGCGCCGTCGCTCGTCGGCGTGCTCGTCCCCACCATCCTCGGCCAGAAGGTGCAGGCCCGCGCCGCCGCCGACAGCTACCGGCGCCTCTGCTTCCGCTTCGGCGGCCCCGGCCCGGGCCCGTCGGGGCTGATGCTCCCCCCGGACCCGGCCCGGCTCGCCTTCGCCGGCTACGAGGAGCTCCACCCGGCCAACGTCGAGCGCCGCCGGGCCGAGGTGATCCGCCGGGTCTGTCGCGACCGGGACCGGCTCGACCGCCTCCCCATGACCGTCCCGCCGGAGGAGATACGCCGGCTCCTCTGCCTGCTCCCCGGCGTCGGGCCGTGGACCGCCGCGGTGGCGACGCTGCTCACCTGCGGCGACCCCGACGCCGTGATCGTCGGCGACTTCCACCTCCCCAACGTCGTGGCGTGGGCGCTCGCCGGCGAGCCCCGGGCCGACGACGAGCGCATGCTCGCCCTGCTGGCCCCGTACCCGGGCCAGCGGGCCCGCGTGCAACTGCTGTGCCGACGCGCCCAGACCCGCGTCCCCCGCTACGGCCCGCGCCTCGCCATCCGCGACATCCGCTCGGCCTGACCCACTCCCCCTTTGGGTGCGCAAGGGTGCGGTATGCGCGCCCTTACGCACCCAAGGGACGGTCGACTCGATCAGTCCTTCAGGGCGACGGCGTTGGGGGTGACGTTCATCTTGGGCTCGTAGGCCTCGGCCGCCACGTCCTGGGCCTCGCCGAGGAACCGGGCGTGGAGCTCCCGCCGGCAGGCGGCACACGGCCCGTACAGGTGCTCGTCGACCTCGGTGCCGCAGCGGGGGCAGGCGAAGGAGATGGTCGCTTCGCGGGCGGCGGCTTCGAGGTCGTTCACGGCTGCACCTTGCCACACGGCCGGGGCACCCGCGAGCATCCCCCCACGGGCGGCCGCGGCTTGCCAGACTGCTCGTCCGTGAGCATGCAGTTGATCGCCCCTCCGGCGGCGGGAACGACCGGGAGGAACTCGATGGTGGCGTCCGGCTACGCGTGGCTCCTCGACCCGGTGTCGTTCCATGCCGAGTTCGACCGGCTCTTCGCCGACCTCACCGACGACGACGGGTTGTACCGCTTCCGTGATCGGGTCATCGACCTGTGGCACAGCACCGACCCCGTCAAGGCCGGCTACCTCGGCACCCTGCGCACCCACACCCCCGAGGAATGGGAGCAGGGGTTCGAGGAACGGCACCTCGCCGAGTGGTACCGGATCGTGATGGCCGACCATCTCCTCCCGGCGCGGGGATGGGCCGACACCACCGCACTCAAGGACGACCTCCCCGACCTCGGCTGGTCGCCGTCCGACGTCCGCCGCTTGGTGTGGGGCCGCGAGCTGGCCGAGTTGGCCCAGGCCTACGCCGGCGAGGACACGGCCATGGCCCTCACCATCGTCATGCGGGTCGGCAACAAGGGCTGGCTGTCCCAGGACGACATCGCCTCGTGGCTCGACGCCTTCCGCACGATGGACCGCGAGTGGTTCCGGGGC
Source organism: Actinomycetes bacterium (assembly GCA_029782025.1). GTDB lineage: Bacteria > Actinomycetota > Acidimicrobiia > Acidimicrobiales > Acidimicrobilacustridaceae > JAKOVR01. Next base: position 9,008 of record JAKOVR010000202.1, read on the forward strand.
CGCAAGCGCCTGATCCCGCTCGTGGAGGACACCTTCGACGTGCTCACCGGCGCGTCGCTGCACCCCGACCGGGTGCTGCTGCTGTCGTCCCCCTGACGGGCGGACTCACTCGCAGGCGTTCTGCTTGTACCAGTCCTGGAACACCTTGCCTTGGGCGTCGTCGGCCGTCTTCTGCTCGGGCGTGGCCTGCCCGGCCAGCAGCGCTCGCGTGTAGACCATCCGGACGTCCACACCGGCCGAGAGCGCGGGGACGTTGAGCTTGAGCTCGCCGGCGTGGACCTCGAGGCTGTTGAGGACCTCGGCCTTCTTGTCCTTGTCGGCGTCCTTGGCCTTGTCGGCGATGAAGAGGTCCTGCACGAAGCGGCTCATGGCCTGGCACGGAAGCGAGACGGCCTTCACGACCGTCCCGGTGACGAGCGTGGTGGTGACCGAACCGACGGCCGGGGTGCCGGGGAGCCGGGAAGAGGATGTCCCCGTCGACGAGCCCTCGAACACGGGCTTGCCGCAGCCGGCCCCAGCGAGCACCACCGCCCCCACCACCAGGGCTGTCCTGGACCAGCGCACCGGTTCCTCCTTGTTGCTGCCGACGCCCCCGGGCCCGTTCGGCCGGGGGCCTCGCACAGTAGTCGGTGCCACCGACGCCCCGGCGACCACGCCCGGCCGGGCCCCGCCAATGGCGCGAGACTCCGCGGATGCGCTCCGACGACCTGCGCCGCGCCGCGATCGACAGCCTCGTCGACTGGCACACCGCCTGTTTCGCCGCCCGCGGCCACCGCGCCCACCGGGGCGCCCGCTGGTGGACCATGCCGGGGCCCGACCCGCTGATCTGGTTCACCGCCATCAGCCGCACGCCCGGTGCCGGCCTGGCCGACCGGGCCGTCCGGCAGTTGTGCGACCGACCGGCAGCCATCGCCCTCTGCGACACCCACGATCGCCTCGACCCCACCGGCGCCGGGTTCGTGTTGCGCCGCCGCGCCCCGTTCTTCGCCCGGCCCCCGGGTCGCCCACCCGCCGCTCAACGCTGCGATCTCGCCGTCCGGGTCCGCCGGGTCCGTCGCCACGCCGACCTGGCCGCCTTCGAAGCCACCTCGGCGGCGGCCTTCGGGACACCCCCGGCGATGCTCCCGCTCCATCCGGCCCCCATCCTGGCCCGCCGCGGCCTCGCCTTGTGGCTGGTCGAGCACGACGGGGTCCCCGTCGCCACCGCCATGTCGCTCGACCGGTCGCACGGGCGAGGCCTCTACGGGGTGGGTACGGTGCCCGCGGCCCGGCGGGCCGGGATCGCAAGCCACCTCACCGCCACCCTCGTCGCCGGCGCCGGCGACCGGCCGGTCGTCCTCCAGCCGTCCGACGAGGCCGCCGGCCTGTACCGGCGACTCGGCTTCGGCCCGGTCGGTTCGTGGGCGTTGTGGGGACGCAGCTGACCGGCTCGGGCTACGACAGCGTCCGCACGTAGGCCACGACGGCCTCGACCTGCTCAGGGGTGAGGCGCCCGCGGAACGAGGGCATCTGACCCCGCCCGTCGAGCACCACCGCCGCCTCGGCCGTCGGGTCGGGGAACTTCGCCTTCGACGCCGCCGCGTCGATCGTGACCGGCGCGTACACGCCCTCGCCCCATGTGCCGTGGCAGCTCTCGCACTGGCTGGCGTAGATCGGGCGGCCGGCAGCGACGAGGTCGATGGTGGAGCCGGGCGCGCTGGTCGGCATGGGCGGGGGCGGGGGCGGCTGGGCCACGAGGAGCATCACGACGCCCGCGGCGGTGATCATCGCCGTGAGCGCCTGGACCAGCACGACCGTGCGCCGCAGCACGCTCAGCCGATCCGACCGGCGAGGAACAGCAGCGCGCTCGACCCCCAGACCGCCACCAGGAGGGCAAGGGTCACCCCGCCGAGGACCGGCACCACGGTGTCCCGTACCCCCTCGACCCGGATGGCGAGGACCTTGCTCACGAACGCGCCGTAGAAGGCACAACCGGCCACGGCGTGGACGAGCACCCGGGGGTTCGACAGCGAGAGCGTGAACCCGAGGGACCACAGGCAGTGGTAGGCCACGGGCAGGGAGGCCAGCACGGCGAGGGTGCCGAGCAGGTGGTGGAGGTCCGGGAGCCACAGCGGGATCTGCGACGGCCACGGGACCAGGTCGCGGATCCGCAAGCCGGTGACGAGCTGGGTGACGGCGAGCACGAGGGCGAGGGTCGTGAACCAGCTCTTGAAGGCCAGCATCGACTCGAAGAACATCTTGAAGGTGCTCTGCCCGACCGCCGGCGGGTGGAGTGCGCCATAGGTGCCGAGCAGCAGGGCCACGACCGCGCCGACGACCAGGATCAGCGCCAGGCGGACCCCTCCCCGCTCGGATCGTGGCTTCGGCATCGCGAACGCCATCGACGCGATGGTAGCGGCAGGGGCGAACCTCAGGAGAGGAGGTCGAGGATGCGCTCGGGCGGGCGACCGATCACCGCGCCGCCGCCGGTGACGAGGATGGGGCGCTCGAGGAGCTCGGGGTGGGCCACGAGGAGGTCGACGACCTCGGCCGCCGTGCGGTAGCCGCGCTTGTCGAGGCCGAGATCGGCGAAGCGGGGATCGTTGCGTCGCACCAGGTCGGCCGGCTCGCCGTCGAGCTTCTCCACGATGCCCTCGAGGTCGGCGCGCGACGGTGGGGCGTCGAGGTAGGCCACCACGTCGTAGGCGACGGCGCGGTCGTCGAGGAGCCGCCGGGCCTCACGCGCCTTGCTGCACCGCGGGTTGAAGTAGAGCTTCGGGAGCGACATGCCCGCACCCTACCCGTCG
>JAKOVR010000206.1 GCA_029782025.1 Actinomycetes bacterium
GCCACCGGCCTGTTCCGCACGCTGTTCTGACCGGTGGGTGCTAATGGTGCGCGCCTGCGACAATTGCGCACCCACGGGACAACGGCCGCGGGGACGACGGCCGTCAGGACGACGGCCGTCAGGACGACGGCCGTCAGGACGACGGCCGTCAGGACGACGGCCGGGCGATCAGTCGCCGTGGAGCTGGCGGGACCAGAGCCCGACGGTGATCGTCCCGCCGAGGAACAGGCCGGCCCAGATGCCGACCCAGACGGCGACGCCGAGCGCCGCCCCCGGCTCCTGTCCCGAGTCGACCAGGCGGAGCATGCCGAACGTGAGCGCGGCGAAGGCGACGATGCCCACCGCGGCGCCGATCCCCACCGCCTTGAAGAAGCCGCGGTCGACCTTCCGGTCGTGCTCGGCCTGTTCGGTGGTGATGGCGGGGGCGGTGGCGGTGGCGGTGCTCATGGGTTCCTCCGGGCGCGTCGAGCGGGGCCAAGTGGTGCGAGCGTCCCTCCGCCCGCCGATGTTCGGATAGGGCCGAAGGTCCCGAACGGGTCCGCCCCGGTTTCGCCGGGTCCCGTGCCCGTCCCGGCGCGGCGCCGACGGGCGAGTTGGGCCGGCCCGGTCGGGCTGGGTAGCATCTCTGGCTGTTTCCGCGGCGGGCCGTGCCCGTGCCCGAGCCTCCGCCGCCTCCACTCCGCCTGACCTCAGGAGCCCGCTCCCATGGACGCCAAGCTCACCGTCGAACCCCGCACCGAGACCGGCAGCGGTCCCGCGCGCCGCATGCGCGCCGATGGCAGGGTGCCGGCCGTCGTCTACGGGATGGGCAGCGAGTCCCGCGCCATCACGGTCGAGTGGTCGGCCCTGCGCAAGGCCCTCACCACCGAAGCCGGCATCAACGCCCTCATCGACCTCGAGATCGACGGCGAGGTGAACCTGGCCATCGTCAAGGACCTGCAGCGTCACGCCATCCGGCGCAACGTCCTCCACGTCGACTTCCAGCTCATCGACCGCAACGCGCCGATCACGATCGAGGTCCCGATCGTGCTCACCGGCACGGCCCCGAAGGTCGACGCCTTCAAGGGCATGATCGACCAGCTGCGCCACACGCTCACCGTCGAAGCCCTGCCCGGCAACTTCCCCAAGCAGCTCGAAGCCGACGTTTCGGACCTCGAGATCGGCACCACCGTCAAGGTGGGCGACATCCCGCTGCCCGACGGTGTCTCCTCCGCGGTCGACGATGCCGAGGTCGTGGCCCAGGGTTCGGCCACCCGCTCCACCATCCTCCTGCAGAACGAGATGAAGAAGCAGGCGTCGGGCGGCTCCAAGGGTGACGGCGACGACGACACCGACGACGCCGCGACCGACGACGAGGACGCCTGATCCGTCGCGATCCGTCGGCGCCGCGGCGGGGGACGCCCGCCGACCTCATGGTGGTGGGCCTCGGCAACCCCGGTGCCGAGTACGCCCACACGCGCCACAACGTGGGCTTCGACGTCGTCGATCTGCTGGCGGCTCGCTGGGGCGGCCGGCTGCGGCGGGCCCGGCCCGAGAAGGCGCTGGTCGACGAGGTGCGGTCGTCGTCGGGCAAGCGGGTCGCCCTCGTGCAGCCCCAGACCTACATGAACGCCTCGGGTGACGCGGTCGCGCCGCTGGTGCGCCGGTTCGGCGTGGGGGAGGACCTCGCCCGGTTGGTCGTGGTGCACGACGAGCTCGACCTCCCGCTCGGGCGCATGAAGGTCAAGCTCGGCGGCGGGTTGGCCGGCCACAACGGCCTGCGCTCGATCCGGGCGTCGCTCCGCAGCGACGCGTTCACCCGCGTCCGGGTGGGTGTGGGCAAGCCGGCGAGCAAGGAGCACGGGGTCGACCACGTCCTGCGCCGGGTGGGCAAGGCCGAGCGCGACGTGCTGGCCCAGATGGCCGCCCACGCCGCCGACGCGGTCGAGGTGCTGCTCGACGAGGGCCTCGAAGCGGCCATGAACCGCTTCAACGCCATCGACCTGACCGGTCCCTTGGGTGCGTAAGGGCGCGCATAGCGCACCCTTACGCACCCAAGGATCTGGGGGCGGCGAGAATGGCGGGATGCAGCGGCTGCCCACCGACGGCGACGACCCCCGCCTCGGGGCGACGGTGGGTACGGCCGGCCTGCTCGGCGTGGGGTTGCTGCTCGGCCCGTTCCACGAGTCGGTGTCACCGGCCCTGCCCGCCCTGCTGCTCGTCCTGACCGCCATCGCCGCCGGGGCGTTCGGGGGCCGGCGCATGGGGGCAGCGGTGGGGCTGCTGGCGGCGGCGGTCGAGTTGTTCGCCTTCGTCACCCTGCGGTCCTCGGTCATCGGGGTGATCGAGGCGGTGCTGCTCGTGGTGCTCTTCATCGCCGTGGGCGTGGCGGCGGGGTGGCTGGCCCAGCTGACGGAGCAGACCGAGCAGGAGGTGGTCGAGGCGGCGTCCGACCTCCACGAGCTGTCGCACCGCCTGGTGTCGGTCACGGTCGAGCGGGCCGTCCTGGCCGAGGAGGCCGAGGACCTGGTCGAGCGCGACGCCCAGCGCACGTCGCTGCTGAACTCGGTCTCCCACGACCTCCGCACGCCCCTCCAGGCGATCCGATCGGTGGCCACCGATCTGCGCGACGGGGTCCACTACGACACCGACGTCCAGCGCGATCTCCTCGACACGGTGTGCGACGAGGTGGAGCGGCTCGACCAGATGGTGGCCAACCTGCTGTCGATGAGCCGCATCGAGTCGGGCCGGCTCGAGCCGCACCCGCAGGTCATCGACCTCCCCGAACTGGTGGAGGAACGGTTCCGGTCGCTGGGGCCGCTGTTCCGCCGGGTTCGCCTCCGGTCGTCCTTCGCCGACGGCCCGCCCCTGCTCGAGGCCGACTACGTCATGCTCCAGGAGGTCCTCACCAACCTGCTCGGCAACGCCGCCCGCCATGCCCCGGCGGACTCCGACGTCTGGGTCGTGGCCGAGAAGGAGGTGGTCGACGCCGACGGGCGGCGCTTCGTCCAGATCGAGGTGTCGGATCAGGGCGGCGGGGTGGCCGACGACTTCGTGCCCCACCTGTTCGAGCCGTTCTGCCGCGGGGCGGGCAGCCGCAGCACCGGCCTCGGGCTCACCATCTGCCGGGCGATGGTCGAGGCCAACGGCGGGACCATCTGGCACACCCGCACCTTCGGCGGCGGGGCCACGTTCTGCTTCACCGTCCCGGTGTTCACCCCGTCAGCGGTCGGTGACGGCCCCGCCCCGGCCGAGGTGCCAACATGACGGCCATGACCCGTGTGCTGGTGGTCGACGACGAGCCGGCCATCCTCAAGACGGTGGTGGCCGGCCTCGAAGCCCGCGACTACGAGGTGCGGGTGGCCGTCGACGGCCAACGCGCCATCGACGCCATCGCCGCCACCCCCGGACCCGACATCGTCGTCCTCGACCTCGGGCTCCCCGACATCGACGGCGTGGAGGTGGTGCGCCGGGTGCGGGAGTGGACCGACGTGCCGATCATCATCCTCACCGCCGACGGGCACGAGTTCCGGAAGGTGGAGGCCCTCGATGTCGGGGCCGACGACTACGTCACCAAGCCCTTCTCGATGCCCGAGCTGCTGGCTCGGGTTCGGGTGGCCGAACGGCACCGGGTGGGCCGGCAGGAGCCGACCCCCGACCAGGCCGTCTACCAGGTGGGTGACCTCGTGATCGACGTGGCCCACCACACCTGTCGGGTGGGCGACCGCGACGTCGATCTCACCCCCAAGGAGTTCGGCTTCGTGGCCCTGCTCGCCCGTTGGCCCGGTCGGGTGCTCACCCACCGCATGATCCTCCAGCACGTCTGGGGCCCCGAGTACGGCACCGAGACCCAGTACCTGCGCACGTATGCCACCAACATCCGCAAGAAGTTCCAGGACCCCGACGACGTCCAGCGTCTGGTGGCCAAGCCCGGCGTGGGCTACTGCCTGCTCGATCCCTTGGGTGCGTGAGGGCGCGCAGAGCGCACCTTTACGCACCCAAGGGATCTGCCGGTAGCCTCGACCCCCCATGAGCTCGCCGGCCGTGGGCGCGACCCGCGCCCGGACGAACCCGCACCCGAACCTCCTCGCCCTTCCCGGGCTGCTCCACAGCGAGCCCGGGCTGCTCGACGCCCTCGGGCGGTCCTCGGCCGTCCTCGCCGTGCCCGAGCCGGCCCGGGCCCTGGCCATCGCCGGCCTGGCCCGCCTCACCAGCCGGGCCCCCATCCTCGTCACCGTCCCCACCACCGCCGACGCCGAGCGCCTCGCCCACGACCTCGGCCTGTACCTGGGCGAGGACGAGGTCGAGCTCTTCCCGGCCTGGGAGACGCTGCCCTTCGAGCGGGTCAGCCCCGGCGTGGAGACCATGGGTCGGCGCCTCCGCACCCTCTGGCGCCTCCATCAGCCCGAGGACTCCGGCCGCCGCCCCACGGTGGTGGTGGCGGCGGTGCGGGCCCTGCTCCAGCGGCTCGGTCCCCACGTGGAGGACATCGAGCCGGTGGTGATCCGGCGGGGCGACGAGGTCGACCAGCACGAGCTCGTCGAACGCCTCGTGGCCGCCGGCTATCGCCGCGAGTACCAGATCGAACGTCGGGGCGAGATCGCCGTCCGGGGCTCCATCGTCGACGTGTTCCCGTCGACGGCCGACGGGCCCGTGCGCATCGACCTCTGGGGCGACGAGGTCGACCGCCTCATGGAGTTCACGGTGGCCGATCAGCGGGCCACCGACGACGTCGATGTGGTCGAGATCTTCCCGTGCCGCGAGCTGGTGGCCACCCCCGAGGTGCGGGCCCGGGCCGAGGCCCTGGTGGCGGCCGAGCCGTGGGGCCGGGAGCTGTGGGAGCGGCTGGCCGAGGGGCTCACCTTCGACGGGATGGAGAGCTGGCTGCCGTGGCTCGCCCCCGACGAGCACCTCGTGGCCGACCTGGTCGACCGATCCGGCCTCGTGCTCCTCGTCGAGCCCCGTCGCATGCGCGACCGCGCCGCCGAGATCCTGGCCGAGGAGGCCGACCTCGCCGTCACCCTCGCCCGCACGTGGGGCGCCACGAGTCCGTCGGACTCGTCGAGCTCGTCGACCGGACGCGCCGCCGCCGGCCACGCCAACCCCTTCCCGCCCCTGCACCTGCCCTTCGACCGGCTGCTCGAGCACACCGAGGCACCGGCCTGGACCGTCACCGTCGCCCCCGACAGCCCGGACGTGGCCACCGTGGCCGCCGCCGGTTGGGCCCCTGCCGTCGGCGACGGCACCCACCTCATCCGCCAGCTCCAGGAGTTGGTCCACGACGGCTACCGCGTCGTCATCGGCGCCGACGGTGCCGGCAGCGCCACCCGGCTCGAGCACATCCTCCTTGACCACGGCCTCACCTTCGGCGTCGACCCCGACAACACCGCCGACCTCACCCGCCCCGGCGGCGTGATCACCGTCGCCCCGCTGGAGCGGGGCTGCATCCTGCCCGGGGCCAAGCTCGCCGTGCTGGCCGAAGGCGACGTCACCGGCCGCCGTCGCACCCACCGCCGGGCCCGCCCCCGCAAGCGGGCCAGCGCCGGCTTCTTCGAGGACCTCACGCCGGGCGACTTCGTCGTGCACCACCAGCACGGCGTGGCCCGCTACGGCGGCATGGTGAAGCGGGCCATCGGCGGCGTCGAGCGTGACTACCTCCTGCTCGAGTACCGGGGCGACGACAAGCTCTACGTCCCGTCCGACCAGATCGACGCCGTGCGCCACTACACCGGCGGCGAGTCGCCCACCCTGTCCCGGCTGGGCGGCGGCGACTGGCAGAAGGCCAAGGCCAAGGTGCGCTCGGCCGTCACCGAGATCGCCCAGGAGCTCGTCGTCCTCTACCAGAAGCGGGTGAACACCCCCGGCCACGCCTTCCCCGAGGATTCGCCCTGGCAGCAGGAGATGGAGCAGGCCTTCCCCTACGAGGAGACGCCCGACCAGCGCAAGGCCATCGAGGAGGTGAAGGCCGACATGGAGGCGGCGGTCCCGATGGACCGGCTGGTGTGCGGCGACGTGGGCTTCGGCAAGACCGAGGTGGCCATCCGGGCCGCGTTCAAAGCGGTGCAGGACGGGCGGCAGGTGGCGGTGCTCGTGCCCACCACCCTGCTGGCCCAGCAGCACTTCCAGACCTTCAGCGAGCGGTTCGCCGGCTACCCGGTGCGGGTGGAGGTGATGAGCCGGTTCCTCACCCAGGGCCAGGCCCGCGACGTGGCCCGCGGGGTGGCGGCGGGCGAGGTCGACATCGTGATCGGCACCCACCGCCTGCTGTCCGACGACGTGCAGTTCAAGCGGCTCGGGTTGCTGGTGGTCGATGAGGAGCAGCGCTTCGGTGTGCACCACAAGGAGCAGATCAAGCAGCTCCAGACCGGCATCGACGTGCTCACCCTCACGGCCACGCCCATCCCCCGCACGTTGGAGATGAGCCTCACCGGGATCCGTGACCTCACGATCCTCAACACCCCGCCGGCCGAGCGCCAGCCCATCCTCACCTACGTCGGCGAGTACGACGACCGGGCCGTGGCCGAGGCCATCCGGCGCGAGCTGCTGCGCGAGGGGCAGGTGTTCTTCGTCCACAACCGCATCCAGGACATCGACAAGGTGGCGTCCGAACTGCGGGAGCTGGTGCCCGAGGCCCGGGTGGCAGTGGCCCACGGCCAGATGGACGAGGGCACGCTCGAGCGGGTGGTCGTCGACTTCTGGGAGGGAGCCTTCGACGTCCTGGTGTGCACCACGATCATCGAGAGCGGCATCGACATGCCCACCGTCAACACGCTGGTGGTCGACCGGGCCGACCGGCTCGGGCTCGGGCAGCTCCACCAGCTGCGGGGCCGGGTGGGGCGGGCCGGCCAGCGGGCGTACGCCTACCTGTTCTTCCCGCCCGACCAGAGCCTCACCGAACAGGCCTACGAGCGCCTGCAGACGATCGCCGAGGCCACCGAGCTCGGCAGCGGCTTCAAGATCGCCATGCGCGACCTCGAGATCCGGGGGGCGGGCAACCTGCTCGGGGTGGGCCAGTCCGGCCACATCGCCGCCGTGGGCTACGACCTGTACTGCCAGATGGTCACCGAGGCGGTGGCTGAGCTGAAGGGCGAGGAGCGGCGGGAGCCGGCCGAGATCAAGATCGAGACGCCGGTCCACGCCAACATCCCGAAGGACTACATCGAGATGGAGGAGCTGCGGCTCGAGGCCTACCGCCGGCTGGCGACGGTGACCGACGGCGCCGAGGTCGACGACATCCGGGCCGAGTGGCTCGACCGGTACGGGCCGATCCCGGCTGTGGCCGAGGCGTTGCTCGACGTGGCGTCGTTGCGGGCGGAGTGCGTGCGCACCGGCGTGCGGGAGGTCACCATCGTGCCCGGCGCCGGCGGCAAGTCCGGCTTCGGGGGTCCGAGGTTCATGGCCCGCATCTCGCCGCTGGCCCTGCCCGCCTCGAAGCAGATCCGGCTCCAGCGCCTCTACAAGGACACGGTGTACAAGCCCGACGTCGAGCAGCTGCAGCTCCCGGTGAAGCAGGCCGCCGGCGCCGTCGCCCAGGTGATCGCCGCCCTGCGGGAGCTGGTCCCACCGGCCGACGCCGACGCCTGACCGTCCGACCGTCCTTTCCTCGTCTGGATGCAGATCGGGACACATGTGTCGCTCGTTGCATCCAGACGGCAGGGCGACGCCCTTGGCCGCCGCCGAGACGGTCGCGCGCGGGCCGCGCCTACGATGGCCGCCATGTCCGGGAAGGTCAGCGCCAGCGGTGACGCGCACGCCGCCGTCGTGGTCCCGGAGCGCCTCGCCGTCGACGCCACCCTCGGCGACCACCTCCGGTTCTTCTTCCACGAGCGGGTGCTGCGGGTCATGGCCGCCGTGCCGGTGGCCGCTCTCCTCGTCCGGATCGCCGTGGGGGGGTGGAGCTGGACCGACCCGGCCGTGCTCGTCCTGCTGCTCGGGCTCTACCCCTTCTTCGAGTGGGGGATCCACGTGCTCGTCCTGCACGCCAAGCCCAAGCGGGTGTTCGGGCGGACGATCGAGCTCGGCGCCACCCGCAACCATCGCGATCATCACGCCCGCCCGACCGACCCGGCCATGAGCGTGGCCGACAGCGGTCGCAACATGGCGCAGTTCTCGGTCGGGATCCTGCTCCTCGCCGGGGTCGTGTCCCGGAGCGTCACCCTCACCCTCGACGTGTTCGCCTTCGCCTGGGCCGGCGTGCTGGCCTACGAGTGGACCCACTACCTCATGCACTCGGCGTGGAAGCCGCGCTCGGCGTGGTTCGCCAAGCGCCGGCACCTCCATCTCCTGCACCACTACCGCAGCGAGCACCACTGGTTCGGCGTGGTCGCCCACGGCGCCGATGTCGTGCTGCGGACGAGCCCGGCGCCCCGATCGGTGCCCCGCTCGCCCACCGCCCGCCTCCTCGGCGGCGAGGCCCGGGCCGTGCTGGTCGACGCGCCGGAGCTGGCCGAGGACTGAACGATCCTTGGGTGCGTAAGGGTGCGCTATGCGCGCCCTTACGCACCCAAGGACCGCGCGTGCGGGTTGCGGCTCGCGGTCACCAGGTGGCCAGGGCGGCGGCGAGGGCGGCGACGAGGGCCTCGGTGTGGGGGCGGAGACGGCCGGGCGCGAGCGGCCCGTCGCCGTCCCAGAACGGCCCCATGCCCCGCACCCGCGGCGGAAGCTCGAGCTGCACGCCGCCCCGACGCGGCCGGTTGACGGGGTTGTCGGCGTGCAGCCCGCGCAGCTCGCGAGGGATGTCGTCGATCCGGTCGACCACCGTGTAGTCGGGGAGGGCAGGGGCGAGGTGGGCGCGCAGGTGGGCGGCGAGGTCCCGGTTGGAGCCCCCGAGCAGCAGCGTGGTCCAGTGCCCGTCGCGCCCGTACCCGTGGACGGCGACGGCGACGTCGATGTGGTCGAGCACAGCGGCGAGGGTGGGGGAGTGGGCCGGGTCGATCCGGGTCGACGGCACGTGCCAGCGCAGGTCGTCGGGCTGGCGGATGGCGTAGTAGGTCGCCCCGGCGCGCTCGGCCGCGAGCCGGGCGACCACGTCGGTGCCCCGTTCCAGCGATCCGCCGTGGAAGGCGAGCAGGCCGACCGGCCCCCGCACCTCGGCCTCCTCGATCACCCCGGGATGGGCGAGCAGGTCGTCGAGCACCCCGCGATGCTACGGGCGGGGGCCGGGTGCGGGGTCCGGAAGGACCGGTTGCGACCACTGAACATATGTTCGATACTGGGGCGATGGCTGCCGTCCCGGTCCCCCTCGACCCCGGGGAGGGTCGCGCCCGCCTCAGCCTGGTGGGCGGGCGTCGAACCGGAGCCGAACCCGGGGCCGGGTCCGTGTCCCTGGACGAGGCGGTGGCCCGCAGCACGCCCACCGCCCTGGCCGGCGAGCAGACCCTGCCCGTCCTCCCCGCGCTGTCCCCGCTCTTCCCCGCCGGTGCCCTGGGGCGGGGCACCACCGTCCGCATCGACGGGGTCGGCGCCGCCTCCCTCGCCTGGGCCGTGGCCGCCGGCCCGTCCCGGCACGGCTCGTGGGTGGCCACCGTCGGCCTGCCGTCGCTCGGCCTGGCCAGCGCGGCCGAGATGGGGGTCTGCTTCGAGCGGCTGGCAGTGATCGCCGAACCGCCGCCGCCCCAGTGGTCCTCGGTGGTGGCGTCGCTCGTGGGCGCCTTCGACGTGGTGCTGGTGGCGGCCCTCCGGTCGGTCCGTGCCGCCGACGCCCGCCGTCTCGCCGCCCGGGCCCGCGAGCGCGGCACCGCGCTGGTGGTGGTCGATCTCGCCCACGCCCTCGCCGGTCGAGCCGAGGGTTCGAGCGGGAGCGGTCGGAGCCGGGAGCGGGGCCTGGAGGTCGACCTCGCCCTCCGGGTGACCGAGGCGGCCTGGCACGGGGTGGGCGACGGGCACGGCCACCTCACCCACCGTCGGGTGGAGGTGGAGGCCTCGGGCCGGCGGGCCGCCGCCCGACCGCGCCGGGCCGATCTGCTCCTTCCCGGGCCCGGCGGCCAGGTGGTGGCGGTCGACGTCGACCCTGCGGCGGCCGACCACCCGGCGGCCGCGGTGCCCCACCCGGCGGCCGACCACCCGGCGGCCGCGGTGCCCCGCCCGGCAGCCGACTACCCGGCGGCCGACGTGCCCCGGCTGGGAGCGGCGGGATGACGGTCCGCACGGCGGTGGTCCGGTGCCATCGGTGGCCGCTGGTGGCCGCCGGGGCCGGTCCTCAGGAGCCAGCCGCCGTCCTCTTCTCCAACCGGGTGGTGAGCGCCACCCCGGCGGCCGAGGCGGCGGGGGTGGCGGTGGGCCAGCGTCGCCGGGAGGCGCAGGGGCGGTGCCCGAGCCTCACCGTCATCGACCGCGACGACAGCCGCGACGCCCGCGCTTTCGAGCCGGTGATCCGAGCGGTCGAGGCCTTCACCCCCCGGATCGAGCTCACCCGGCCCGGCACCTGCGCCTTCGCCACCCGGGGGCCGTCGCGCTACTTCGGGGGCGACGCGGCGCTGGCCGCTCGCGTCCTCGAGGCCGTCGACGCCGTGCTCGACCCGCTGGGCTGGGGCGGGCAGGCCGGGCTCGGGATCGCCGACTCGCCCTTCGCCGCCGTGCTGGCCAGCCTCCCCGGTCCAGGCACCGGTGGCGCCAACAGCCCGGGCGCCAACAGCACCGTCGTCCCGGCGGGCACGACGCCGGCGTTCCTCGCCCCCCTGCCGGTGGCGCGCCTCGTCACCGCCGAGGTGCCCGGCGCCGACGAGCTCGTCGACGTGCTCCTGCGCCTCGGCCTGCGCACGCTCGGGGCGTTCGCCGCCCTCGATGACGCCGACGTCCTCGCCCGCTTCGGTGCGCCGGGGGCGTGGGCCCACCGCCTCGCCGGCGGCCGCGACCCCCGGCCGCCCGCCACCGCCGACCCGCCCCCCGAGCTCAGCGTGGAAGCCGAGCTCGACCCGCCCGCCGACCGGGTCGACCGGGCCGCCTTCGTGGCCAAGGCCCTCGCCGACGAGCTCGGGGCCCGGCTCGACGCCCGGGCCCTGTCGTGCACCCGGATCGCCGTGCTGGCCGAGACCGAACACGGCGAGGCGATCGAACGGCTGTGGCGCCACGAGGGGGCGCTCGGGCCGGGGGCCATCGCCGACCGGGTGCGGTGGCAGCTCGACGGGTGGCTCAACGGTCCCGCCGGGCAGCGTCCCACCAGCGGCATCACCCTCCTGCGCCTCGTCCCCGACGAGGTCGTCGCCGCCACCGGTCGCCAGCTCGGCTTCTGGGGCGGGGAGACCGCGGCGGCCGAGCGGGCGGCCCGGGCCCTGGCCCGGGTGCAGGGTCTGTTCGGGACCGACGCGCCCCCCGACGCCGTGGCCGTGCCCGAGTGGCGGGGTGGCCGGGCCCCGGCCGAGCAGGTGCAGCTGGTGCCGGCCCAGGCGGTCGACCTCACGGCCGAGCGGCCCGCCGCCCGCGCCGCGCGGGTGGTGGCCCCGTGGCCCGGGCAGGTGCCGGCACCGTCGCCCACGGTGGTCCACACCGCCAGCCCGGCGGAGGTGGTCGACCGCGACGGGCGGCTGGTCCGGGTGAGCGGGCGGGGCGAGGCGAGCGGGGCGCCGGCGCGGGTCTCCGTCGGTGGTGGCCCGGCTGAGGAGGTACGGGCGTGGGCCGGACCGTGGCCGGCCGACGAGCGCTGGTGGGATCCGGCCGCCCACCGTCGCCGGGCCCGCTTCCAGGTGGTGCTGGCCGGTGGGGTCGCCCACCTGCTCGCGGTCGAGGCCGGCCGCTGGTGGGTGGAAGCCACCTACGACTGACATCGCCGATCTGCACTCGGGCCCGAGCCCTTGGGTGCGTAAGGGCGCGCATAGCGCACCCTTACGCACCCAAGGGAGCCCGGCGGGCCGGGGTCGGATCAGGGGCGGGGGCGGGCGGTGAACGTGAGGGGGAGGCGTTCGGGGCCGGTGATGCCGATCGGCGGCTTCCAGGCCGCACCGTCGCCGACCGTCGGGCAGGTGAGCCGGGCGGTCAGCGCCCGCAGCGCTTCCCTGAGCTCGGCCCGGGCCAGGGCGGCACCAAGGCAGTGGTGGGGTCCGTGGCCGAAGGCGAGGTGGGGCGAGGCGGCGTGCGCAGGGTCGCCGGGCCGGAAGCTGTCGTGGTCGGGGAAGGTCGACGGGTCGTGGTCGGCGCCCCACAGCGACAAGAGCACGTTGGTCCCGGCCGCGACCTCCGTGCCGTGCCGCTCGACGGGTTCGGCGACCCGCCGGCCCACGCCGGTGACCGTGGATCGGTGGCGCAGCGACTCCTCCACCACCTCACCGGCGTCGAGGTCGCCGCGGCCGACGGCGTCCCACACGTCGGGATGGTCGGCCAGGCCGGCCACCATCCAGCCGATCTGGTTCTTGGTGGTCTCGTGGCCAGCGAACACCAGGCCGGCGATCGAGCCCCGCACGAGCTCGTCTGGGAGCGCGTCGCCGGGCACATCGCCGCCGCCCTCGCCCTCGCCGTCGCCCTCGTCAATCGAGGCGTGGGCGATGCGCGTCACCAGGTCGTCGGCCGGCTCGGCCCGCCGGCGGGCGATCAGCTCGTCGGCGAAGGCGAGCAGCTGCTCCAGCGCGTCGTCGATCTCGGCCAGATGGACCACCATGGTGACGGGGCTGAAGCCGTAGCCCACGGTGTTGGCCCACCCCCGGAAGCGGTCACGATCGGCCTCGGGCACGCCGATCAGCTCGCACATGCACAGCGACGGGAACACGTCGGCGAAGTCGGCGACCAGTTCGCAGGATCCGGCCTCGGCGAAGCGGTCGATGAGCGTGTTCGCTGTCGCCTCCATGTACGGGCGGAGCCGGTCGACGCTGCGAGGGGTGAACGTCCGGGACATCACCGAGCGCCACCGCCGGTGCTCCTCGCCGTCCATGTTGAGCGGCGAGCTGAGCATCCAGTCGTGGAACGGTCCCGCCGTGACCCCGAGCAGGTGCATGACGTCACCGAAGCCGGCGCGCAGGCGCGGATCGGCCAGGAGCTCCCGCACGTCGTCGTAGCCGGTGACGATCGGGAAGGGCTCCGCCCCGGCGATCCACCCCTGCGCA
The DNA here is from genome assembly GCA_029782025.1 of Actinomycetes bacterium. Taxonomy (GTDB): domain Bacteria; phylum Actinomycetota; class Acidimicrobiia; order Acidimicrobiales; family Acidimicrobilacustridaceae; genus JAKOVR01. The sequence goes on from JAKOVR010000206.1 coordinate 13,011, forward strand.
CGGGCGGCGGCGAGGGCGCCGAGCGGGTCGAGCAGGAACTGGTCGAGCGTGGTGTCGGTCGAGTCGGTGACGGCGTCCGGGAGCGACGACGGCTCGGTCATCCCTGGTCTCCCGGGTCGTCGGCACCGGTCGGGCCGCTCGGGCCGGTCGGGCTCGGTGGGCGGATCGGGCCGAAGCGCTGCTCGTACCGGTCGAGGTTGTCGGCGATGGTGCGGGCGATCTCGAAGATGAGCGACGGCGGCACCTTGATGCGGGCCACCACGTTGACGGGGAGGAATGGGGCGCCATCGGGGTCGGTGGTCTCCATGTCGGACACCCCGAAGTCGAGGGTGAACTCGTGGGGGCTGTGCCAGACGGCGGCGAAGTTGGCGTAGGTGCCGGCGACGAGGTCGGGGGGCACGTGCAACCGGACGGGAAGCGGAGTGGGCTCGGACACCCCCGCACGGTACCGCCCGGTCGGTAACGGCTGGCCGGTCCGAGGGGCTAGGTTGCGCGGCGAACCGTCCTGGGACCGTCGAGGTGCCGTGTGAGCAACCGCCCCAACCGCAAACCCTCCCGCTCCGCCGATCTGCGCCCGCCGGCGGGACGGTCGGGGTCGTCTTCGACCTCGTCGGCATCGACGACCGGGTCGGCCGACGGCCCGCCCTGGGGCCGGATCGCCGCCATCGGCGGCGTGGTGGCCGTGATCGCCGTCGGGGTGCTCACCCTCGTCCTCACCCGGGCCGACGGTGGTAGCGGGTCCGCCGCCCCCACCACCTCGACCCTGCCCGGCCTGGCCGGGAAGGGGCAGGTGCTGGCCTCCTCGAACGGGTGCGACAGCTGCCACTCCGCCAACGGCTCGAAGATGGAAGGCCCCACGTGGAAGGGCCTGGCCGGCTCCAAGGTGACCCTGACCGACGGGTCGACGGTCACCGCCGACGACGCCTACCTCACGTCGTCGATCAAGGAGCCCAACAAGCAGCTCGTGCAGGGCTACAAGACCAACGCCATGCCGCCCCGCCCGCTGTCCGACGACGACGTCGCCGCCCTCGTGGCCTACATCAAGGCCCTCCCCTGACCGACCGGTGACCGGGTCTTGGGCGCGTAAGGGTGCGCTATGCGCGCCCTTACGCACCCAAGGGTCGAGCGTCAGGCGGCGGCGGGAGCGCGGAGCGGGGCCGGGAGCCCGGCGCCCATCAGGTCCTCGAAGTTGGTGCAGTAGACGGCGTGGCGCACCGCCTCGGGCCGGTCGCCGAGCGACGCCTCGAAGCGCTCGAAGGGCCGGCGCCCGCCCTCGACGTGGGGGTAGTCGGTCGAGAACAGCGGCACCTCGGTCCCGGCTTCGTCCACGATCCACCCGACGTCCTCGGTGGGAAACGGCGTGACCCGCACCTGCCGGCGCACGTACTCCGAGGGGCGCAGCGACAGGCGGCGCAAGCGGTCCTCGTGGCGCTCGAAGGCGTCGAAGCTCGACTCCATCGTCCGCATCCAGCTCGGCACCCACGCCGCTCCCTGCTCGATCACGCCGAACTTCAGCGCCGGGTGCCGTTCGAGGATGCCGTCGAAGATGAGGGCGGCGAGGTGCTGCATCACCGGTGGGGCGATGGCGATCGAGTCGACCGACCGGAAGTTCTCGTCGCCGCCGTGGAAGTCGGGCGGGATGGGCTCACCGTTGCGGAAGTACGACGGCGACAGCAGCGGCCCGCCGCCGCCCACGTGGTACACGATCGGGATGCCGGCCTCTTCGGCCTGGGCCCAGACCGGGTCGAGGTCCTTGTGGCTGGGGGAGTGGTGCCGCGGGCAGGCGCTGGCCACGAGGAGCGCCGCCGCCCCCATGGCGATGGCCTCGGCCGCGGCGGCGCGTGACCGCTCGAAGTCGGCGAGGGGGACGTAGCACGTGGGCAGCAGGCGGGCGTCGGCGGCGCAGAACTCGACGATGGCCCGGTTGTGGGCCGTGGCCGCGCCGTAGGCCAGGTCGAGGTCGTCGCCGTGCTCGAGCCGCAGCAGGGCACCGTTGTGGAAGGTGTTGAACACGAGCTGGGAGGCCACTCCCATGTGGTCGATGGCCCGCCCCCGGTCCTCGGGCAGGATCGACCCGACCGCCTTCCAGTTCTTGCGCTCCATGATCTCGGCCGCTTCGCGGGCCCGGAGGTCCGGGTCGTCGTGGCCCTTGCGGATCCAACGGTCGATGATCTCGTCGGCCCGGTCGGGGTCCTTGTCGACGGCGGTGTGACGCAGCGGGGCCAGGCGGTCGCGGACGGCCGGGTCGGCGTGGTCGCGCACCCAGTCCGCCGTCTCCATCACGTGGGCGTCGGCGTCGTGGACGACCCGTCCCTCGATGTAGGCCATGGTTCCCCTCCGATGTCGTCGACCTGCGGCTGGTCGCCCGATCGGCCGGCCGCGACTCGACGGTAACCGCCCGGGTCGGTGCCGCGCCGGGCCGCGGGTGGCGGCGTGGCGCATCGCGTCGCGATGGCACCACGCCGCCACCCGGGTCGGGGCGGTTCGGTTCAGGCCGCGTTGGCGGCGGTGGTCGGCGGGGTCGCAGTCGCCGGCGGGGCCGCGGTGGTGGCGGTGGTCGGCGGGGGCGCCGGGACCGCGGGGACCGCCGGGCCGGCCTCAGCGCCGGCGCCGGGCATCGGGGCGACCGGGCACCCCGCGCCGGCGGCGATCGTCTCGGCCGGGAGCATCTGTGGGGCCGGGAGCTTGGCCGCGCATTCCTCGAAGGCGGCGCGGGTGGCGTCGTCCATCGCTGGTGGCGCCGGGATCGTGCCGCCGGCGAAGCCCTTGGGCAGGTCCGTCGGCGGCTGGTCACCGTTGCCGACGACGAGCAGGCCACCGGGGCCCGCGACGAAGGAAGCCGTGGCGCCCGCCTTCCCGGCCGGAGCGTCCTTCGGGGGTGGGACCGCCTCCGCCGGACCGGACACCACCACCGGTCCCGGGTCCGCCACACCGTGGTCGGCCATGCACGCCCGCCAGTCGGCCAGCGCGGCCGGGTCGGGGGGTGTCGGATCGACCAGCGCCACCTGTCCGCCGCTACACAGGCACAGGCCGAGTGCCGGTCCCGCCGTGCCGCCCGGGGCGGTCGCGGCCGTCGGGGGTGCCGGGGCCGTGGTCGACCCGCCGTCGCCCGCCTGGCCCCCGACCTGGGGCAGGGCGAGGACGGCCGACGGCAGGGCGATGCCGGCCCCGGCGGCACCCAGGGCGACCAGGGCGCGGCGCCATGGCCGTCGGCCGGGCGCGGCCGGGATCGGTCGGGCGGGCTCGCCGCCTGTCGGAGGGGCCGTTGGGAGGGAGGGCAGCATCGTGGTGCTCCTTTCGCGGCGGGGTCCGTCCCCGACCGGTGGACGTGACCGGACCACACCGGCACTGAGGTGGGGCTGAGAGCGGTGGCTGCTCTCAGCGGGCTCTCAGGTCGGGGCACCACAATGGGGCCATGCGGGTGCTCCTGGTCGAGGACGAGGAACGGCTGGCGGCCGCCGTGGCCAAGGGCCTGCGGGCCGAGGGCTTCGACGTGGACGTGTGCCACGACGGCGACGACGGGCTGTGGCGAGCCCAGGAGGGCACCTTCGCCGCCATCGTCCTCGACGTCCTGCTCCCGGGCCGCAACGGCTACAGCATCTGTCGCGAGCTGCGCGCCGGGGGGGACCGCACACCGATCCTGATGCTCACGGCCAAGGGCGGGGAGTACGACGAGGTCGAGGCCTTCGAGCTCGGCGCCGACGACTTCCTCCGCAAGCCCTTCAGCTTCCCCGTCCTGGCCGCCCGGGTGCGGTCGCTGGCCCGTCGGGGGCCCGGGCGTCACCCCGACGGGCTCGTCGCCGGCTCGCTGGTCCTCGATCCGGCGACGCGGGTCTGCACCCGCGGCGGCGACCGGATCGACCTGACCGCCCGCGAGTTCGGCCTGCTCGAGGCGCTCATGCGCCGGGACGGTGCCGTGGCCACCAAGGCCGAGCTGCTCGACGAGGTGTGGGGGATCGATTTCGTCGGCGACCCCAACGTGGTGGAGGTCTACGTCGGCTACCTGCGGCGCAAGCTGGACCGGCCCTTCGGCCTCGCCAGCCTCGAGACCGTGCGGGGGGTCGGGTACCGGGTGGTCGCCGTCGATGGCTGAGCGTCGGCGGTGGCGGCTCGCCGGGTCGGTGCGGGTGCGCCTCACGGCTGCGGTCACCGTGTTGTTCGCGGCCGCGCTCACCGTCGCCTCGGTCGTCTTCGTCGGGCACGTCCGTCGGGCCCTGGTGGCCGACACCCAGGCCCGCGACCAGCAGGCGGTCGACGGGGTGCGGGCTCGCATCGTGCGGGACGGCCAGGTGCCGACCAGCCTCCTGCCGCCCCTGGATCGACCGCAGGTGCAGCTCCAGCTGGTCGCCCCCGATGGTCAGGTGGTGGCCGCCACCCCCGGCGCCGACGGCGTCATGGTCTTCGGGGCGGGGGCCCCGGCGCCCATCGGTCCCGCCGTCGGCCCGTTCGTGACCGCAGCGGTGCCCAACGACCCGGCGCCCGGCGGTCCCGAGCCGGTGTCGGAGGTGCTGCCCGCGGCCGCGCTGGCCAACCCGCCGGTCGGCGGCGTGGACTACGCCGTCACGCAGGTCCCGCTTCCGCCCGGCCTCGGGGGGTTGACCGTGGTGGCGACGTCCCCGTTGAGCGAGGTCCGCACCAGCGTCGACACGCTCCAGCGCACGCTCGTCGTGGCCGTGCCCAGCCTCGTCCTGCTCATCGGCGCCACGGCCTGGCTGCTCACCGGGCGGGCGCTCCGGCCGGTCGACGCCATCACCGGCCGGGTCGAAGCCATCTCCGGGAGCTCGCTCCACGAGCGGGTGCCGGTGCCGGCCAGCCACGACGAGGTCGCGCACCTGGCCCGCACGATGAACGCCATGCTCGACCGCCTCGAGTCCTCTGACCGACGCCAGAAGCAGTTCGTGTCCGACGCGTCGCACGAGCTGCGCAGCCCGGTGGCGACGATCCGCACCCAGCTCGAGGTGGCGCTGCTGCATCCGCAGGACACGGACTGGGCGGCCGTGGCCCGCGACGTGCTGGCCGAGGACGAGCGCCTGGATCGGATCGTCGGCGATCTGCTGACCCTCGCCCGGTTGGCCGAGGCCCCGGATCTCATCGACGCGGTGGAGGTCGACCTGGGCACCGTGGTCGCCGAGGAGGCGGCCCGGGCGCGGCGAGTCCCGGTGGAGGTGCGGGGGGCCGAGCCCGTGAGGGTCCTCGGCCGGCGCGAGGAGCTGGAGCGCCTCGTGGGTCACCTCCTCGACAACGCCTGCCGGCACGCCCGTGGTCGGGTGGTGGTCACGTGGCATCAGGTCGAGGACGCCGTCGTGCTCACCGTGGACGACGACGGGCCGGGCGTGCCCCCCGAGCAGCGCGCCGACGTCTTCGAGCGGTTCGGTCGCGGCGACGAGGGGCGGGCCCGGGACCGGGGGGGCGCCGGGCTGGGTCTCGCTGTGGTCCGCCGGATCGCCACACGCCACGGGGGCGACGTGTCCGTGGCCGAGGCCCCGGAGGGCGGGGCCCGGTTCATCGTGCGACTCCCGGCCGTGGCCCCGAGTCCGCCGGCCTAACCGGCGGGCCGGGCGTGGGTTCGCCGCCCGCCCGTGGTCGGTCCTCATCTGCCACGATGGTGCCGTGGACGGCCGGTGGCGATGGCAGCAAACGCGGAGCTCACGGGGCGACGCAACGGTCGCGTCAGCGTCAGCGCTCGGCCGTGCTGCCGTGGCCGGCGTCGCGGCCGCAGCGATCGTCGGGCTGGCCACGCTCGCCGTGCCGGCCTCGGCCCAGCCCCCCGGAGGCCCGCCGCGGAGTCAGGCGCCGGGGCAGCCGGTCGGGCCAGGCGGGCCGGGTGGGCCCGCGGGGGCCCAATCACCGGGCGGCCAGCCGCCGGGAGGCCAGCCGCCGGGCACCCAGCCGCCGGGAGGCCAGCCGCCGGGCACCCAGCCGCCCGGCCAGGGCGCACCGGGACAGGCCGGGGAGGCGGCGCAGATGACCGTGGCTGAAGCGGTGCGGGGCGGCACGGCCACGCTGCTGGTCAAGATCGACGTCCTCGCTGCCTCGGGCGCCTTCGGCGCCGACCCCCCGTGGGAGATCGCCGAGATCGACAAGCGGGTCGAGGCCTACGAGAACATCCTCGACGACAACCTCCTCATGACGGTGATCGACGATCGGGCCTCGGCCGCCCTGACCGGCCTGCAACGCAATGCGGCCTCGTCCGCGGCCATCGACACCGCGCTCGCACCGCTCACCGCTCGGGAACGGGCCATCATCACCGACGAGCACAACCTCGACGAGGTCGACCCGGCGCCCTACCTGGCCGCCCTCCGCCAGCTCATCGACCGCAAGCGTTCGATCGGCCAGCCCGGCGACGGGCCGACCACCGCCTCGGGCACGATCGTCGCCGCCGACCTCACCGTCGCCTTCGACGGCTTCGACCTGAACCGCTTCCTGAAGGGCCCCGCGATGGTGTCGCCCAACGCCGGTCCGCCGGTGGTGATCACCGTGCCAGGCAGCACGTCCGTCGTCACGCAGGTGGTGGCGCAGCCGGCGTCCGGGCCGCCGCCCGCCGCCCTCGTGGGGGCGGCCGCGGGGCTGGCCCTCGTCGTCGCCCTGCCGGTCACGCTGGTGGTGGCCCGTCGGCGCCGGGGCGACGCGGCACCGGGCGTGTCGGCGCAGCTCATCGAGGCCTCCCGCCGGCTGGTGGCCGTGTCCGACGAGGCGGCGCTGCGCCAGGCCGCGGCCGAGGAGCTGCGGCTGCTGGTCGGGGCCAGCTGGGCCCGCTTCGTCGAGGTCGACGGCGACGGCGTGCCCGGCGACATCGACATCCGTGACGTGGCGCCGGGCAGCGCCGTCCCGTCGCTCGGCGGGCCCGGCGATGCCGACCTGGTGGCCGCCGTGGTGGCCGATGCCGTCGCCACCCGGGCCACCGTGTCGCAGCCGGCCGTGGCGCCGCGGGGCGACGGCTCCGGCGGGCAGCCGGCCGTGCTCGCCACCCCGGTGCTGCAGGACGACGCCGTCGTCGGCGTGCTGCTGGCGGCCCGCGAGCCCACGCCGGCCTTCGGTGACCACGAGCGCGAGGCGGCGGAACGGTTCGCGTCGATCCTCGTGTCGGCCATCGACACCGTGGGCCGGCTGTCATCGCTCGAGACCCTGGCCGGTGCGGATCCGTTGACCGGGCTCGGCAACCGCCGGGCCTTCGACCGCGCTATCGCCGACGCCCTCGCCCGGGCCGAGGCCGAGCAGCGGCCGGTCTGCCTGCTGATGATCGACGTCGACCACTTCAAGTCGGTCAACGACCGGTTCGGCCACGCCGTGGGCGACGACGTCCTCAAGGGCGTCGCCGCCGACCTCTCGGCGTCGTTGCGGGGCACCGACCGCGCCTACCGCTACGGCGGCGAGGAGTTCTGCGTGTTGCTCCACGACGACAGCGCCACGGTGGGCGACGCCGCCCGCATCGCCGAGCGGCTGCGCGAGACGATCGAGGCCCACGACTGGACCGAGATCGTGCCCGACGGGTCGCTGCGCACGACCGCCTCGTTCGGCCTGGCCGTCGGGGTGGGGGGTGCCCCCGCCGAGCTGCAGCTGCGAGCCGACGACGCCGTCTACGCGGCCAAGCACCGCGGCCGCAACCGGGTGGTCATCGCCGGCACCTGACCCGCTTGCCTCCTCGCCGAACCGGCCGGCCCGGCGGATCAGGCGCCGCGGTCGGGGGCGACGGCGGTGAGGATGCGGACGCGGGTCTGGCCGCGGCCGGCCTGCTTGGCCTCGTACATGGCCTCATCGGCGTGGCGGAGGAGCTCCTCGGCGCTGCTCGGGGTGACCGCTTCGACGTAGGCCACGCCGACGCTGGCGCCGAGGCGGGCGGGCCCGGCCGAGGTGTTGATCTCCTCCCGCATGCTTTCGACGATGCGCTCGGCGATCGTCTCGGCCTCGCCCAGCGTGCCCGTGCTCTCGCACAGCACCACGAACTCGTCGCCGCCGAGGCGGGCGACCGTGTCGCTGTAGCGCACGGCGGCGATGAGCCGCGACGCCACCTCGAGCAGCACGTCGTCGCCGGCCTTGTGTCCGAGCTCGTCGTTGATGCCCTTGAAGCCGTCGAGGTCGACGTACAGGAGAGCCAGTGGGCGGGCGGATCGCATCTGCCGGCCGACGGCCTCGTCGATCACCTCGGCGAAGCGCCGGCGGTTGACGAGGCCGGTGAGGGCGTCGTGCGCCGCCCGGTGCTCGAGCTCCACCGACGCCTCCTCGAGCTGGGTGTACAGCCGCCGGGTCTCGCGGGTGGTGAGCACGGTGCGGGCGGTCTGCAACCCGAGCACGGCGAAGCTGATCACCATCACGAACGCCATGCGGTTGGGACGGTCCCGATCCACCCACGCCGCCGCGCCGAGCGCTGGCAGCACCAGCACGGGCAGGATCCACAGCGGGCTGGGCTTGCGCACCTGGTGGCGCAAGGGGAGCCGGTCGAGGCCGGGCACGTCCCCTCGGTGGGTGAACAGCGGCAGGGCCACCAGCAGGTAGCCGGTGGCGATCTGGAGCGCCACGCCGGGGACCTGGGGGAGCGAGAAGTCGTGTACGGCGTTGACGGCCTGGTAGCCCACGTTGCTGTAGACGACCGTCGACACGGCGATGGCGATCCCCTGCGGTGTGCGGTAGCCGGGGGGGAGCCGCACGAAGTTGGTGACGGCGAGGTAGATGCCGGCCGGCGCGCCCACGAGGCACACGGCGAAGGGCATGGCGATGTCGGACTCCTCGGACCCGAGGAGCGGGCCGACCAGCAGGTAGGCGCCCACCGCGGCGACGGTGATGGCCGAGACCAGCGTGTCGATGAGGTCGATCCCCACGGTGCGGGCGCCGGACTTCTGGCGCAGCATGATCGTGCCGCCCGTGACCCACAACGGGAGGACGAGCGCCCCGGCCACGATGGTGGTCCGGGGCAGGCCGTTGGCCAGGCCGTTGCGGTCGAAGACGACGGTGGCGCTGGTGATCACGCAGGCCACGTCGCCGGCGAACCACCACCGCCAGAAGCGCCGGTTGGCGGCCACGCCGCTGAGTGTGGGCCGGAGCGACACGATCAGGGCGGGGACGCCGAGCGGGAGGCCGGCGAGGCCCCACGTCCGCAAGGTCCGGACGTGGGGGTCGGGATCGTCGACGGCGGCGGTGCCGCCGAGGATCACGAGTGCGGCGAGGCCGACGACGAGGGCGGCGGCGAGGACGGCCCGCTGCTCGCCGGCCCGGAAGAGGAACTTCCACGGCACCGCGGGGGCCGTCGGTGCGGGTGGCGTGGTCTCGCTTCCGGCCGGCCCGTCGGAGGGAGCGGTGGCCGTCTGCATCTGCTCCATGGTGGCATGTGGGGGTGTCCATGATCCGCTTCGGCCGGCCTGATCCGAGTGGCCAACTGTGACGCGGGCAGGTGGGTGCCGAAGCCGACGCGATCAATCGCGCCATCGGTTGGTCGAAGATGACACCATGGGGCGGTGATGGCCGGCCAGCTCGAGTTCGGGCAATGGCGCTTCTACGGGCCGCAGCTTGGTTGTGATGACTGAGACCTCGACCATTCTCGGGCCCCGCAGCGCGTTCCTCTTCGCCGCCTGGAGCGCGCTCCTTGGAACCGTGGTCCTGGTTATCGGAGCGGTGAGCATCAGCCGCGGAGTCGGGGTTCTGGGCATCATGGCTGCATGCCTGATCTTCATCCCGGTGGCGATCGTGGACGCAGGTATCGGCTGTTCCCACGTGTCGGTCGACGACGCTGAAGTCGAGGTGAGGAACTACTGGAAGAAGCGGGCGATCCTGCTCCGTGACGTGACAGACGTCGTGGTTGAGTCCAGGCGCGTGAACCTCGCCTTCATGCTCCTCCGTGGGGCATCCAACTGCCGCATCGCCATCCTCCGCACCTCGGCGGGCGACGAGGTGCCCATCGTTGCATCACGATCGTTCGACGGTGGCTACAGCATCCTGGCAGCAGCCTCACCCGACGCCGCCGACCGGATCGTTGACATGGTGCGGGCGTACGCCTGACAAGCGGCCTGTACGACCGTCCGTCGCTTCACTTCCCGCGATCCCATCCGCAACATCATCGAAACGCCGTCGGGCGCACCGGTAAGACCTGCCCGAACGCCGCGTCAGGTCGAGGCCGGGTCCAAGAGCAGCTCGTAGGCCAGGCTCGGGCCGAGGGTGCAGCGGGCGCCCGGGGGGACGACCACCACGGTGAAGGGCTCCTCGATCAGCGCCGGTCCGTCGATCGACGCTCCGGGGCCGAGCGCCTTGCCGTCGAGCACCGGGGCGTCGACCCAGCCGTCGCCGAACCACACCGCTCGCGTGCCCTTGGTGGCCGCCGCCGGATCGGTGACGGTGCCGGCCTCGCCGAGGTGGTCGGGCTTGGGGGTGGTGCCGTGGGCGACGAGTCGCACACCCCGCACGAGGGGCTGCTGGTGGCGGAAGGCGAAGCCGCGCTCGGCCTCGTGGCGGTCGTGGAACCGGTCGGCCAGGTCGAGCAGGTCGACGTCGGCGATGCCCGGGCCCTCGGGGACGGGCACGCTCATGTCGAAGTTCTGGCCCTGGTAGGCCATGAGCACGTACAGCTCGGTGTGGACCGACCCGTCGGGCAGCTCGGTGTGGGCCAGCTCCTTGCCGGCCTCGTCGGCGACGTCGGCCAGCAGCGACCGGAGATGGGGCAGGTCGACCTGGCTCAACGGCACCACGTAGGAGCGCACGAGGTCCACCACGTAGTCGGCCACCAGCACGCCGAGGGCGGAGAAGGCCGGCGCGGTCTTCGGCACCAGCACCCGGCCCATGCCCAGCTCCCGAGCGATGGCCCAGGCGTGGACGGCCCCGTTGCCGCCGTAGGCGATCATCGCCATCGTGCGGGGGTCGGCGCCGTAGCCGGCCAGCACCTTGCGGGTGGCGTTGGCCATGTTGGCGTTGACGATGCGCTCGATGCCCCACGCCGCATGGGTGGCGTCGAGCCCTAGCGGCGCCCCGACCGCTGTCTCGATGGCGGTCCGGGCGGCGTCGACGTCGAGGGTCATGCGCCCGCTGGCGAACCCGGTGGCGGGCAGGTAGCCGAGCACCACGTCGGCGTCGGTGACGGTGGGCTCGGTGCTGCCCCGGCCGTAGCAGACCGGGCCGGGGGTGGAGCCGGCCGACTCGGGACCGACGAGCAGCGCGCCCTGCCGCACCCGGGCGATCGATCCGCCGCCGGCGCCGACGGACTGCACGTCGACCATCGGCATCCCGATGTAGTAGCGGTAGCGCCAGTTCCAGTCGGTCTTGATCTCCGGAGCGCCGTGGCGCACCAGGCACAGGTCGTAGGACGTGCCGCCCATGTCGACGGCCACGAAGTCGCCCACGCCGGCGGCCCGCGCCGCCACCGTCGCCCCCATCACCCCGCCCGTCGGGCCCGACGCCAGCACCGACACGGCCCGCCGGCTCACGTAGTCGGGCGGCATCACGCCGCCGGTGCTCTGCATCACGAGGAGCGGGCCGGCGAACCCCGCGGCCCGCAGCTCGGCCTCGAGGTTGCCCACGTAGCGGGCGATCTTCGGGGCGACGTAGGCGTTGACGAGCGTGGTCGACACCCGTTCGAACTCGGGGCCCCGGGCCATCACCTCGTGCGACAGCGAGATGTGGGCCACCTCGGGGTACTCCTCGAGGATGATCTCCCGGGTGCGCAGCTCGTGGGAGGGATCGACGAAGGAGAACAGGTACATGACGGCGATCGAGTCGCAGCCCAGCGCCTTCAGGCGCTGCACCCCGGCCCGCACCGCAGCCTCGTCGAGGGCGAGGAGCTCCTCCCCGTCGTAGCCGTGGCGCTGGGGGATCGGGATGCGGGCACGGCGTCGGGCGATCGGCGGCGGGGCCGGGTACGACGGGTCCCAGATCTTCTCCTTGTGGACCCGCCGCATCTCGATCTCGTCGCGGTGGCCCTCGGTGACGAGCAGCCCGACGGCGGCCCCGTTCATCTCGATCATGGTGTTGTCGGCCGTGGTGGTGCCGTGGACCACCACGTCGAGCTCCCGGCAGAACGAGCCGAGGTCGGCGAACCCGAACCGGTCGGCCAGCTGGGCCAGGCCGGTGAGCACCCCTCGGGACTGGTCGTCGAGGGTGGTGGGCGTCTTGTCGAGCACCACCTCGCTCGACGGGGTGACGGCGATCAGGTCGGTGAACGTGCCGCCGACGTCGATGCCGACTCGGTAGCCGCTCATCGCTCGCCTGCGGACGGGCCGGCGGTGCGGCGGGAGGCCCGGAGGGTGGCGGTGGCGGCCTCGTCCACCGCGAGGGTGAGGTCGGCCAGCGAGCCGGTGAGCACCACGCCGTAGTCGCGCTCGGCCCCCTCGACCGACACGTACTCGTCGAGCACGTCGTCGAGCACCGCCTGCGGGTCGCGGTCGAGCGGGTCACCCCAGCCGCCGCCACCGCCGTAGTCGTAGCAGAGGCGCTGGCCCGCCGACATCGGCACCCAGTCGGCGGTGTGGCGCACCACGTGGGGATCGTCGGACCCGTAGCGGATGGTGAGCAGGTTGGGCTCCCCGGCGTGGCCGCCGGCGATGCCGGGCATCGGGTACTTCATGCCCACGACGTACGTGTACACCTTGGCGTCGACCCGCACCTCCTTCACGTAGTGGCTGCCGCACAGGCCGCGCCACTGCCCCGGGCCGCCGCTGTCGGTGCGGTAGTCGCGACCCCATTGCACGTGCGGGTAGAGGCTCTCGTTGATCTCGGCCGTGGCCTTCCAGAGGTTCCCGAACGCGGCGGCCTGACACCCCCAGGCGTCCATCCCGTAGGCGGCGTTGCACCAGCCGGCGTAGACCTCGGCCGAGTGGTCGGTGAAGGAGGCCCCGGTGCGGGGGTCGACCCCGACGATCACCGTGGGGATGCCGGTCTTGTACACCTGGGGGACGGCCTTCTCGGGCAGCACGTGCTGGAGGGCCAGGGCGATGACCTCGCCGACCTCGGCGCCGGGGTGGTGGGTGCCGGCGCTCACCGGCTTGCCCGGCGACGGGTTGAGCACGCACCCCGGCGGGACCACCAGCTCGATCTCCTCGAAGAACCCTTCGTTCTTGGGGATCTCCGGGTCCATCATGGCGGCGATCTGCCCGACCGTGTAGCCCCGGGTGTTGCCGAAGGTGGACCAGGCCTGGATCTCCTGTCGGTCGTCGGTGCCGGTGAAGTCGATGGTGAGCCGCTCGCCGGCCACGTCGATCTTCACGTGGAGGTGGATGTCGGGATGACCCAGGGGATCGTGGTCGACGTAGGTGTCGGCCTCGTAGGTGCCGTCGGGCCACGCGGCCACCTCCTCCCGGAAGCGGCGGGCGGCGTAGTCGATCATGTAGTCGACGGACTCCTCCACCTGCGGCACGCCCCACCGCTCGATCAGCTCGCCCAGCCGCTCGACGGCGAGCTGGGCGGCGCCGATCTGGGCCCGGAGGTCGCCGATGTAGTCCGGGATGCGGTTGTTGACCGACATGGCGTAGAGCACGTCGCGCCGCTCCCGACCCTGGTCGATCACCTTGAGGACGGGCCAGCGGGAGCCCTCACCCCAGATGTCGTTGGCGGTGACGTTGTAGCCGCCGGGCACGGCGCCGCCGGTGTCGCCGTGGTGGCACTGGATCGACGCGATCAGCACCATCCGCCGCTCGCCGGTGGCGAGATCGGGGCCGAACACGGGGGCGAAGACGTTGTAGTCGGGGAGGTGGCCGCCGCCGTGGTACGGGTCGTTGGCCACGAAGACGTCGCCCTCGCGGAACTCCTCGACGCCGAGGAAGTCGAGGGCGAAGCGCACCGGCAGGGTGGAGGTGAGCATGAACTGGGGGATGCCCACCGACAGGGCGGCGAGGCGGCCGCGGGCGTCGAGGATGGTGGCGTTGCGTTCGTTGCTCTGGTTGAGGATGGGGGTGGTGGCGGTGCGGCTGACGTAGACCGCCATCTCGAAGCAGACCGTCTCCATGGTGTCCCGGATGACCTCGGCCGTGACGGGGTCGATCGTGGTGGCCCCCGTCGTGATGCGCGGCCGGCTGCGGGCCAGTTCGGTGATGTCGACGTGCATGGGCGCTCCCCCGGGTACGAGCGACGACGGCGGACCGACAGGTTGCCAGGAACCTGACGCTCGTGTCAGGAAAGTGTACCGCGGCCCGTCGGCCCCGATCGTCGGTGTCCGTCCTCGACCTGCGGCCCGTGGACGTCGCCGGTGCACTTCCTCGGCCTCTGGCTGTCGCCGGTGCAGTTCCTCAGGTCGCGGCTGTCGCTGGTGCACTTCCTCGGCTCGCGGCTGTCGGTGGTGCAGTTCCTCGGCTCGCGGCTGTCGCTGGTGCAGTTCCTCGGCTCGCGGCTGTCGCTGGTGCACTTCCTCGGCTCGCGGCTGTCGCTGGTGCAGTTCCTCGGCCTCTGGCCGTGCAGACGCACCGGCGACGTCGCTGGTGCGGGAAGGTGCACCGGCGTCGTAGCCTGCGGCGTGCTCGTGGCCACGGTCCTCGCCCTGTCGTCGGCGGGGCTCCACGCCACGTGGAACCTCCTGGTGAAGACGGCGCGGGTCGACCGTGACCTCGCCACCTGGGGCCAGTTCCTCCTCGGCGGGCTCCTGGCCGTGCCCGTCCTGTTCGTGATCGGCTGGCCGCCCGCCGTCGCCTACCCCTACCTGCTGGCGTCGGGCACGGTGCACGTCGCCTACGTGACCGGGCTCGTGCAGGCCTACACCCACGGTGACTTCTCGCTGGCCTATCCGCTGGCCCGAGGGGGCGGGGCGCTGCTGGCCGCCGTCGGCGGCGTGCTCCTCCTCGGCGACGTGATCGCCGGCCGGCAGTGGATCGGCATCGTGCTCGTGGCCGTGGGGTTGGTGTCGCTGGTGGGACGGGGGGCGTCGGCCGCGTCGATCGGCTGGGCGCTGTTCACCGCCGCCACCATCGCCGTCTACACGATCATCGACTCCAAGGGCGCCCGCCTCTCCGACGACGGCCTGCGCTACGGGTTCGCCCTCATGCCCTTCGCCGGGACCATGATCTCGGTGGCCCAGGTGGCGCGGGGCCGGGCCGGCGCCTTCCGGGCCGCCCTCCCGGCACAGTGGTGGCGCTGGCTGTTGGCCGGGGCGTTCGTGACCGTCGCCTACAGCATGGTGATGATCGCCGTGCGCCAGCCCGGCGTGGCCGTCGGCTACGTCACGATGCTGCGGGAGTCCTCGGTGGTGATGGGGGCGCTGGCCGGCTGGCTCCTCCTCGACGAGCGCCTGGGCCGGCACCGCCTGGTCTCCTCCTGCGTGATCGTGGCCGGCCTCATCACCCTCATCGCCTTCGCCGCCCGCTGACCCGCAGGCCCCGCCGTTCCCCCGTGGGTGCGCAATGTCACGGTCGCCGGTGCATTGCGCACCCACGGGGGGGGAGGTGACCGGCGACGCGCCGGACCGGCCGACGTAATGTCGGGGTGGTGTCGGGCATAGGGGGAGCGATGGAGACGCCCGCCGCGCCGCACGGAGCAACGCTCGGGCGTCCCCGTTGGTGGGTGGCGCGGGTGGTGGCGCCGTTCGCGTGGGGGGCCGGCCTGGCCGGGTTGGTCGCGCTCGCTTCGTGCGGGTCGGGGCCGGTCGCCTCGGGCGCGGGCGGCGCCACCCCACCGGCGACCGGGGTGCCGGGGAGCACGAAAGGGTCGTCACCCGGGTCGACGCCGTCCGGTGGCGATGCGTCGATCGTCCCCCGGTGCCAGGACGTGCCCGCCCTCGGCCCGGTGCGCGACGGCGGCAAGGCCGGCGGCAACCCCCCGATCGGCCTGCAGAACGTGCTGGCGACCTACGCCAACCGCCACCCCGAGAGCTTCGCCGGCTCCTGGATCGACCGCGACCACGGCGGCACGTTCGTCATGGCCTTCACCGGCGACCCGGCGCCCCGCCTGGCCGAGCTGCTCGAGCTCCGCCCTGCCCCCGGCGACGACAGCGTGGTGCAGCCGGCGGCCAAGGCCGACGGCACCACGGGATCGTTGCCGGCCGAGTTCACCGCCGACACCCGCGTCCGCGACAGCGGGTGGACCATCGACGTGGTGCGGGTTACTCACACCTCGGCCGAGCTCCAGGCCATCGCCGATGGGCGGATCCGTGGCGTGCTCGCAGAGCTGGGGCTCCGCGTCGGGTCCTACGGCGTCGATCAGACTGCTAACCGGGTGCAGGTGACCTTGATCGACGGCGACGGCGACGAGGTGCGCCGGCGGCTGGCGACCCGTCTCCCCGCCGACGCCGTCTGCACCGAGCACGTGCCCACGGCCGACGAGCGGTGGCCGGCCGGCGTCCCCAAGCCCACCACCATGATCCCTGCGGCGGGGTCGGACCCGTGGGTCACCTGCCAGATGTTCAGCCCGCCCTTCCCGGCCTCGGCCCTCACCTCACCGCCCGCCCTCGCCCCGGACGATCCGTTGGCCGTCGCCTTCGCCGCTGTCGTGAAGGAGACGCCCGGGGGCACCTTCGGCGATCCGGCCGCGTATCACCTGCTCGAGCGCACCGACACCGCCGCGGTCATCGTCAACGGCGCCGGCGCCACCATCACCGCCGTCGGCACCGTGGAGCGTCGGGGCGACCGCGGGGTCGGGCGGGGCG
>JAKOVR010000212.1 GCA_029782025.1 Actinomycetes bacterium
GCCACCGATGCCTCGAACGCGGGTCGCCTACGGCGACTGAGCGCCGCGCTGAACACGCCGGTGTCGACGACAAGCCTCACGAGCGGAGTGCGGCGGCGAAGGCTTCGTCCTCGTCGACGGTGAGCCCATCGATGAGCAACGCGTCCACGGACGCCAAAAATGGCGCCTGCCCGAGTTCCTCTTCCGTGAGGTCTCGGGGCAGCAGCTTCACCCCGTGGGGGATTTCGTGGGCATCATTCGCAGCGTCGCTCACGGCTCAAAGCCTACTTGCGTCGACCCGTGGCTGAGGCCGCGTTCGTCGATGCAGCCGTGCGACACAGTCCGGAGGCTGTGGCGAGGCCGGCGTTCCGCCCGTTCTCTCGGCGGGATATCGCCCGCGCGATCTGTGTATGAGTCCCGCGGCGTGGTGGGGTTCGCGGTGTGGCGTTCCCTTGGTGTCGGTCAGCTGGTCGTGAGCTCGACGAGCTGGCTGGGGTCAGTCTCGCGCGGGTTGGCGAGCTCGGCCATCGAGGTGTCCGAGAGGTAGCGGCGTGCGACGGCCCATTCGTCGTGTTGGTCGGCGAGCACGGCGCCGATGAGGCGGATCACAGCGGGGTCGTTCGGGAAGATTCCCACGACGTTGGAGCGGCGCTTGATCTCCTTGTTGAGCCGCTCGAGCGGGTTGTTGGACCAGATCTTTCGCCAGTGGCCCCGCGGGAACGACGCGAACGCGAGGACGTCCGTGCGAGCCGCGCGCATCGACTCCGCCGCCTTCGGGAACCGGGGCTCGAGACCGGCAGTGACCTCGTCCCAGCGAGCCTCGATCTCGGCCTTGGTGCCGAGCGCGAAGATCGACCGGAACGCAGCCGACACCATCTCCTGATGCGCCTTGGGGACCATGGCGAGCAGGTTCCTGGCGTAGTGGACCCGGCACCGCTGCCAGGACGCCCCGGAGAAGTTCTTGCGGATCGCCGCGGTCAACCCGGCGTGCGCGTCGGAGATCACCAGGCGCACCCCGGTCAGGCCACGGCGTTTGAGGTCCCGGCAGAACTTGGTCCAGAACGTCTCGTCCTCGCTGTCACCGATGTCCACGCCGAGCACTTCCCGACCCCCACCAGCAGTGATCCCGGTCGCTACGACCACGGCCCGGGACACGACCTGGCCCAGCGCGTCGTCGCGGACGTGGACGTAGGTGGCGTCGAGGTACACGTACGGGAACACGGCATGCCCCAGGGTGCGGTTCCGGAACGCGTCGACACGCCCGTCGAGCGCGGCGCAGATCCGCGACACCTCAGACTTGGAGATCCCAGTGTCGATCCCCATCGCCATCACCAGGTCATCCACCGCCCGGGTCGAGATCCCCGACACGTAGGCCTCCATGACCACCGCGTACAACGCCTGATCGATCCGCCGGCGCGGTTCGAGCAACGACGGGAAGAACGAACCCCGGCGCAGCTTGGGGATCCCGATCCTCAGATCACCCGCCTTGGTCGAGATCGTCTTGTCGCGATGCCCGTTGCGTTCGGTCACCCGACCATCAGCCCGCTCATAGCGACCAGCACCGATCGCCGCGGTCGCTTCGACCTCGATCAGCTCCTGGAGCATGAACCGGGCCAACTCGCGGACCAGATCGACCCCCTCACCGACGCGGAGCGCGCCAAGAAGCTCAGACAGGGCAGAATCATCAAGAGCCATCGGTGTGGCCTCCTTCGTGTGCTCGTGCAAGGAACACACCAAGGATCACGCCGATGGCTCACCCCACGGCGGACCCCCCAAACCCCACCACGCCATGGAACTCTGTCCGATCTGTGACCGGTGGGAAGTGCCGCCACCGCGTGGCCAAGTGGAGGGCAAGTTCCGGGTATACGCCAAGTCGGCGCTGCCAGAATGAATGGGTGGCGAAGCTCTCGTTCCTCGGTGCGGCGGCCGCCCTCTTCCCGGTGGCAGTCGGCGGCACCGTGTTTGCGCTGCTCGCGAAGCTGGCGGGCACACCGCTGACGACCGCACGCACGGGTCTCATCTGTTTCCTGCTCGCTGGAACCGCCACCGCCGTCGCCGCGGACCTTGCTGGTACCGCCCGTACGCCGGGCTACAGCCCTATCGCTCACACGGTCGCCGTGTTCGCCATCCCGCTCGCCACCCTCATGGCCGCCAAGGGCCCGTTCGAAAGCTGGCTGTTCACATGGTGGGTTCTCCTTCTCGTCGGCGTCCTCGTCGTCGTCGGCGACCTTGCCCTGTGCGAGCATCGATCCCAACGAAGGTCTCGGCCCGAGATGAAAGAGCTCGAGTGACCGATCTTCCCGACTCCAGCCCGCGTCGCTGAGCCGGCGATGTGCCCGCTGTGGGGCGGGTGATCTGGGATACCTTCGACCGTGGTTATGCCCGCGGCGTGCCGGGGTTCGCGGGTCACGGGGAGGTCGGATGCGGCGCCGCCGCGGGTGGAACGGTACCGATAGGAGGCAGGCCCTCCGGGCACGAGGTTCGCTGCAGGATCGAGGCGAGTCCGATCGGGATCGAGTACTGGAGGTAAGCGCAATCTCCGGGCGGCAACGGAAGGCGCTGGTGGTTCATCTCGGGCCAGCAATGTTCTGGGCTGAGCATCCCACGCGCGTCGATCTCCCGACTGCAGAACTCGGTGGCGGCGACGGACTCAATTCGGACGAGTGGTGCGTCGCAGTGTCCGATCGGTGGATTGGGCCCAACGTCGCCCCCACAAGCCATCTGCGGACGACCCGCGGCGTCGGTTACGCCGCCCAGGCTGGTCGTGGGGGGAGTCGGGGAAGGGCTGCATGCGACTGCAAGGACCGATATCAGGAAGACGATCCCAAGTGGGGTGCCGCGGGCACCAATGCGTCGATCGGAGAAGGTCGATCCACACGCTGGACCCTGTCGAACGCCGATCATCGCTCGCCTTGAGAACCACCGGTGGACAGCACGCGCTCCGTCTGTGTTTTCTGGGACGCGGTTATCCACGGCGGCCGGGGCACGCTCCGGATGGAGTTGGCGGGTTCCAGCGTTTGCCACCGGTTTGGATGGCCAGGGCTGTGCCGTCCCAGATCAGCCCATGCCACCTAGCGTCCTCCACCGCGCTACCTCCACTCAGCCGGCGGGGCGGGCCTTCGTAAGAACTGTGAGGTCGCCTCTGCCCGCTGGCGCGGGGAACCGCAGGACGTAGGTCCACGACTCAGGGTTGAGCGCTGAGCCGGGCTGACGATGGACGCCGGGCGGATCGTCGGTCCGCTGGCCAAAGAGAATGAGACCGCCCCCCTCGGTGGTGGCCGCGTCAACGACTGTCGAACCGTAGATCGGAAGGACGTCTCCAGTGCTTCCTACGATCAGGCGTTGGTCGGCATCGCCATCGAGAGACATGTGGACGATGGTCTCACGAGCTCCAGTTGCCTCCTCTACGAGGAGCACCGTGTAGCCGGACGGGTCGTTCCATGCCCGGACCGGGACTCCGAAGAGGATCGTGCGGGCTGGTCGGAAGCTGCCGAGCCGATCGACCGCGCACAACGTCGCGTCGGGGAACGAGCCCTTCGCTACAACGAACTCGGCCGATGTGGCACTGTCGGGTGCCCCGCCGAGGGCGACCACGCCCAGCACCGGCCCAGGCACCTGCCACAGGTGACGGTGGTCTGAGGTCCATCCGTCTGCACCCGAGTCGGTTCCCACAGCCACTGAACCACGGGCCGACAGGGCCAGATGCAGCCGCCAAGTGTCCGTCGCCTCGATTGGTTCGTTCCACGAGGGCTGGCCAGCCCGGTCGAAGAGTGTGACGGAGCCTCGTTGACCCGATGGCTTGACAGCGACAGCCGTCCATTCGCCCACCACTGCCGCGTTCCACCGGGTGCCGCCGGGTCCAGTGCCGGCGGCCGGGACAGGGGAGAGCTCTTTCTGCTGCTTGACGCTGCCATCGTTGGTGACGATCGCCGTCATGACCGTGACGTCCACGTTCGCGCCGTACTCGACTGGGAAGGATCCGTCGTACCGAGGCCACGTCACGATGGTTCCGCCCTCGGCGACGACGAGAGGTTGAGAACTGGACTGATTCGTGTCCCCTAGTGATGGTCCGAGGTCCCGACTCCAGATGGTTTGCCCCCTGGGCGAGAGCTTCCGAAGGCGAAGCCGAGATGCGTCGATGAACGACGCGCCCTCCGAAGACGACGAAGCAGGAGGAGCCGGGACGCGCCGGAGGGTCGACTCGACCTCGAGCACGACCGTGTCGTCACCTGATGGCACGGCGGCCAGGCCCAACAGGTTCCCGTCGGCCACCCGCGTGTGGATCCTCGGATCGAGGTACACGGAGTCATCGAGCGACGGCCCGAGGTCGGGCCGTGAGGACGGCGCCGCAACGCACGAGCTACTGGCCCTCAACGTCGTGCCAACGTGAACGATGGTTCCCGCTGTGGTTGCCACCGAACCCGTTGACGTGCCGGCACCGGAGGAGGTTTGGCTTGTCGAGGAGCCGCACGCTGTGACAGCAACGAGCGCTCCGATGACGAGGAGCAGTCCCCACCTGTTCACCGCACGCCGACGATCACCGAAAAGCCGCACCCGTCACCCGCTCATTGTCGCCGACGCCGGACCCCGCGTCACGCGATCGGCGTGGGACCCGGCAGCTCCTCATGTCGGGTGACTGGTGGATCAGCGCGGACGGCCCGTCGGTGGTCATCTCCGATGGCCCCCAGCAGCCTCCTATGTTGAAGCCATTACGGAGGTCATCCCCCGGACCGGGCCCTGCTGGCGAGGAGCGGTGGGTTGAGATCGATGCGACGCGAATCGAGGTGATCGCGAAACGTCAGGACTGAACATGGCCGTCGCGAACCCATCCGGCGATAGGACCGCCCGGGATCCGTCGTTAGGGGATGCGTCGGAGCGTGGATCTGGGACGGTTCCCGCGCTCGTTGGGCTGGCTTGACTGGTCGATCGAGATGTCGATGGTCGCCACGCCAGCCGATGGGCTCCGCGCCCCGCGCGTCAGCGCCGGTGTGATCGTGCAGCGGACCGGCGAGGAGTGCACGATGGAGGTGTGACGCAGCCCGAGCGCGCTTCAGTCAAGGAACCAGTCCCCGATTGGTGGTTCGTCGGGGTGCTCATCGTCATGTTCGGCCTGCCTGCGTCGTGGCTCGTCGGAACAGCACTCCTTCGCAAACCCGGGACAGTTCTCGTGCTCGGAGGCTTGTTCGCGGGTTCCGTATGGTGGTTCGTCAAGGCAACGAGACCCGCGCCGCAACATCTGCCCCCGCCACCTGCGTCCACGATCGTCCCGACAGCGCAGCGCGAGGCTGATGTACCCCCGGCTCCCGACACTCTTGGGTGGGTCGCCTGGCGCTCCGTCACCGGGCGGGCGAGCCGTGCGCGGCCAGTCCACGTCGATTCGCCTCGCTCGAAGGGTGCGTGCATCGACGCCCTGGCACGACTCATGCCCCCAATCGAAACCGACCTGCGATTCACGAAGCATCTGACCCGCTCGTCCCCGGATCGCTGGATGGACGTCGACGACGACACCGATAGGGCCCGTCTCTCGCTCCACATCTCAGGTGTCGCGTTCCCACGAGTCGCCAGCTCGGCTGGTGCTGATGGGTGGATCCGTCCATCGTCAGGCGGATGCGCCATCGATGTCTGGGTACGTCCGAGTCAGCTGAACCACCTAAGCGCTATCGCCACGGGGATCGTGTACGCAGGTTTCTCATCTGTCGTGTTGATCACTGCGGCATTGAACGCGGCGAGCGGTTGGGTCAGCGCCGCGCTCGGCGGCACAACTATCGCGGCGGTTCTCGCCGGTGTCGGCGTCGCGGCGATGAGGGCCGAGCGCCGGCTCGCCGCGCGTCTCGTGGACGATCTCGTTGCCGCGTTAGAGCAGGCGAGCGCATCGACCGCCGTGACGCCATCGTCGACGGGAGACCTCCCTGTACCACCCGTCCACGTGATGACCTCAACCGAACGAGCAGTCCACACCGCGAACACGCAAGTTCGCATCGGACCCTCCTCAGGATCGGCAGGCTGTCTACCCACGGGCGCTGTCATCGCGAGCGCCGTGCTCCTTATCGTCGGCTCCATCACCGCGCTCGGGTGACGCAGCCGACAGTCGACGCTGTCACCGCCCCGGCGATCGGCTCGCGTCGTTCGATGCGGGCCATCGGGATATCGCCCGCGCGTTTGGGGACAATGACCGCTGGAACTTCGGCGCGGCTCAGTACACGGAGCTCACCGACCACCGAGGAACACCTCGGCAGGAACGAAGTGCTCGAGTCCCGCCTTTGCGCCCGGGTGTGCCGGCTCGACGATCGTCACCCCGGAGTTGGTCCAGCGGCATTGGAACTGGTCGATATCGGTCGACTCGAGAGCCACGTACACCCCGTAGTCCCCACCGAAATCGACGGACAGGCCGTGCCCCACCACCGCCTCGCTGGACTCGCCCGACGGCAAGATGTGCCAAGACCTGAACTTGACTTGGTAGGGCCCGTAGTCGGGTCGCGGGATCGCCGAGAAGTCGATCGAGGGCGGCTCCTGGCACGAGGGTGGAATGACAGTTCGTAGCGTCCCCCACGACAGGCCGAACGACAGAAGTTGGAACGTCAGGGCCAGAACGATGGCCTCGATGCCTACCCGTGCGATCCGGCGCGAAAGCGGTCGGCGGGAGCTTGCTCCAAGCCCAGGCGTCGGCGCTGGGGGCGGGTCGACCACAGCGGCGACTCTAGGACCTCGAACGTCGAGCCAGATCGCGACGAGCCGGCGTTCGGCTCGTTCGCGAACCGGCGATGGATGGCGGGGGGGGTAAGGGGGCTTGTGGTGTTCGGCGCGGCGAGATCACGTTCTTCCCTTCCGCCGAATTACGTATTACGATAACTGGGTGTGGACATCCACCAGTCGGCGCACAAGCACGGCGTCACCGACGAGGACATCGGGCACGCGGTGGAGCATGCCATCACCGTGGTCGACCTCGAACCTGACGCCGATCCCCCCACCGTGTTGGCCATCGGCCCGAGCGTCGCCGGGAACCTGCTCGAAGTCATCTGGCTCGAACTGGACAACGACCGGGCTCTGGTGATCCACGCCATGGCGCTGCGTCCGATCTTCCACGCGCTACTCCCCAACCAGGAGCCCCGACCATGACCAAGCCGAAGACCTACCGGACCAAGACCGGCCGAGAGCTCACCGACGAGGACATCACCGCGCTCGCCGCCGCCGTCGAGACGGCCACCTACGACGTCGAAGCACTCAAGACCCGCCAACGGGGCCGCCCAGCCATGGGCTCGGCACCCGCCGAAGTCGTACCGGTCCGCCTCGACCCTGAACTGCGCGAGGCAGTCGAAGCGAGAGCGCACCAGGAACACACGACAACGAGCGAAGTCATCCGCCGCGCCCTCCGCAACTTCCTCGACGTCGCCTGACCGCGGGCATAACAACGCCTCGATCACCCGTGCAACGCGAGCCGATGGGCCGTTCGGCCCGGCTGAATAACCACGTGGGACACCGCCTCGGGTCGTGCTGTGCTGTGGGCCGAGCCGCGGGATGCTGGTCATCTTGCGGATGACCGTCCTCGCCTGGACGCGCGGCGATCCAGGTGGCAAGCCGATCAGGCTGGGGCGGTCGGCAGTGACCAGCGCACACCCGTCAGTTCCTCGGACACCTCCCACAGCCGGCGGGCGTCGTCACGATCACGGGATGCAGCGTTGGACTCGACGAGGACGGGGTCGCCCTGACGGCCGTTTCGGCCGTCAGGGCCGTAGTAGGTGCCGGGGGCGACGCCAGGCTCGCTGGCGGCCCGCAGCGAGCAGAGCGCGCCGGCCGCTGCGGTCTGGGTCACGGATCGGGACACGGCGTCGTAGATGATCCGCAGCGGCGGCAGGCGGTACCCGGGCGTGTGGCGGTTCAGCTCGGTGAAGCACACGCCGGGATGGACGGCGACGGACACGACGGACGAGCCAGCATGCTCGAGGCGCCGGGCCAGCTCGTAGGCGAACAGCAGGTTGGCGAGCTTCGATCGGCCGTAGGCCGCCGTTCGATGGTAGGACCGTTCCCAGTTGAGGTCGTCCCAGTCGATGCTGCCGTTGTCGTGGGCGAGGCTCGAGACGGTCACGATCCGGCTGTCAGCCGAGTCGGGGACCAGATCCAGGACGAGGCCGGTCAGGGCGAAGTGTCCGAGGTGGTTCACGCCCAGCTGGAGCTCGAAGCCGTCGGCGGTGCGGGAGAGCGGCGGCGCCATGACACCCGCATTGTTGATCAGCGCATCGATGCGCTCGAACCGGTCGTGAGCCTCCGATGCAGCCCGTCGGACCGAGGAGAGGTCGCCCAGGTCGACCTGGAGGACCTCGACGTCCGCACCCGGGTGCCGGGCCCGCAGCAGCGCGGCGGCGGCGTCGGCCCGGGAGTGGTCACGGCAGGCGAGGACGGTGCGGGCCCCGGCGGCGGCCAGAGCCGCGGCGGTCTCGAGTCCCACCCCGACGTTGGCGCCGGTGATCATCGCGGTCCGGCCGTGCTGGTCGGGCATGTCGGTGGTGGTCCAGGCCATGGCCGTCGTTCTCCGGGGTCGGGCGGGTCGGGCACCAGCATGCCCCAATCCCTCGACACGGTCGGAGGGCCGGCGCCACCATCCTCACGGAGCCCGCTCCTGACGGGACCCCGCCAGGGCCGCCGGTGCCGCCGCGCATGCCCTTGCCGCCGGCGTACGGATCGAAGCTGTCGAGGATCAGGGTCGCGTCCTCGAGGGTGACGATCACCTCCTCGGCCCCATCGAGGACTCGAGGATCGACCTCCTCGGACCGCCGGTGGCTAGTCTCTCCCGGTCGACCGGCCGGCCGTGGGCGCGGGAACGGTTCGCTCGGCGTCGACGGCACTCCGATCGACCCCGCCGGCTCCCGGCCCCCGCAGGGAGCCCGGCATCACCTCCGAGGACCCGATGATCACCCACGCCATCGAACGCCGCGCCCTCGTCCGCGGGCAGGCGGAGCAGGCCAGGCTCGCCGAGATCGGCGAGGGCCACGTCACCTTCGTCACCCGCGACGGGGTCAGCGCCTCGCACACCGACTGGGACGGCCGCGAGCCCTTCACTGTCGAGGCATCCGAAGGAACCCTGCGGATCGATGTCGTCGCCGACGACGTGCTCCGGATCCGCTACGCCCCCGGGCCGCTCCCGGAGCGGTCGACCGCCGTGGTCGTGGGCACACTGCCCGCCCCCTCGGCGGTCGCCGTCGAGGAAAGGGGTGGCGCCGTCACCATCACCACCGCCGCGGTGGTCGTCCAGGTCGACCGGTCGCCGCTGATGATCACGATCCGCGACGTGGACGGGATCGAGCGCTGCCGGATCGGCGGCCCCGAGAAGAACATGTGGGGGAACTGGGACACCCACCCGACCGGCGTCTCGACGACGACCGAGGGCCACAGCCTGGCCACCGAGACCTACGCGCTGCGCCCAGGCGAGGCCGTGTACGGCTTCGGTGAGCAGCCGGGGCGGCTGAACAAGGTCGGGCAGACGATCGACCTCGACATAGTCGAGGCGATCGGCACCACCACGCCGCGGGCCTACAAGAACATCCCGTTCTTCTGGACGACCCGCGGCTACGGCGTGCTCTGGCACACCACCGCACGCGCCACCGCCTGGGTCGGCAGCCGCAACGTGGCCGACATCCAGGTCGCCATCGAGGACGACCACCTCGACCAGTACGTGTTCATCGGCGACCCGAGGACGATCCTCGACCGCTACACGACCCTCACCGGCAAGGCCCACGTGCCGCCGCGTTGGTCCTTCGGGTGGTGGCAGTCGAAGATCAGCTACTCGTCCTCCGCGGAGGCGCTCGACGTCGTCCGCCGGTACCGCGACAAGGGCCTCCCCATCGACGTCCTCCACCTCGACACCTACTGGTACGCCGAGGATTGGCGCTGCGACCTCGAGTTCGACGCCGAGCGCTTCCCCGACCCGGCCGCGTTCCTGGTCGAGATGGGCGACCTCGGGGTCAAGGTGTCGTTGTGGCAGCTCCCGTACATCCCGGAGGGGTCGGCGCTGTTCGACGAGCTCGATGCCGTCGGCGGGTTCGTCGGCCACCCCGACGGCGGCCTCTACGACATCGGGCTGTGCTACACGGCCGGGTTCACCGGCCGCGTCGGGTGCATCGACTTCACCAACCCGGAAGGCGTCGCCGTCTACCAGCGGTACCTCCGGCGCCTCCACGAGCTCGGCGCTGCTGCCATCAAGGCCGACTTCGGTGAAGAGGCCCCCGTCGACGGCGTGTACCACGACGGCACCCCCGGCCACCTCGCCCACAACCTGTACCCCCTGCTCTACAACCGGGCCGTGGCCGAGGCGACCCACGACGCCACCGGCGAGTGGATCATCTGGGCTCGCTCGGCCTGGGCGGGCAGCCACCGGTACCCCCTCCACTGGGGCGGCGACTCGTCGGCCAACTGGGACAACCTGGCCGCCCAGATGGCGACCGGGCTTTCCATGGGGGCGTCGGGCTTCTCCTTCTGGAGCCAGGACATCGGTGGTTTCGTCGCCGCCGACCCCGTGGGCGGCGACCTGCTCGTGCGCTGGGTGCAGGCCGGCCTCCTCCTCTCCCACGCCCGGATCCACGGCACCGGCCCCCGCGAGCTCGACACCCTCCCCGAGGCCACCCTCGCCGCCATCCGTCCTGCGCTCGAGCTCCGCTACCGGCTGCTGCCGTACCTGACCGGCGAGGCCTACCGCAGCGCGGCGGCGGGGCTCCCGATGGCCCGGCCGCTCGTCATCGAGTTCCCCGACGACCCCACCACCTGGCCCATCGACGACCAGTGGCTCCTGGGCCAGCACCTCCTCGTCGCCCCCCAGCTCGAGCCCTCGGGCCAGCGACGCGCCTACCTGCCCGAGGGCCGGTGGCTCGACTGGTGGACCGACGAGGTCATCGACGGCCCGCGGTGGATCACCGTCGCCAGCCCCATCGACCGGATCCCGCTGTGGATCCGCGACGGCGGCGTCGTCGCCCTGGGGCCGGCCATGGGCCACGTCGACCAGCTTCCCACCGACCACCTCACCCTCCGGGGGCTGGCACCAGCGTCCGGACGGACCACCACCGGCCTGGTCGGGCTGCCCGACCGGACCGTGGCCTGGACGTGGGACGGCCAGCTCCACCTGGACCTCGGCGACATCGCCGTCGACCGCCAGCTCCGCTGACCGCGCGCCCCGTCGAGGGCCGCCGGCCGGTTTGTCTTGCGGACGGCGGCGACCGGAGTGATCAGGCGTCCTCGTCGGGGGTCGCGGTGCGCCCGCGATCGCCCGTCTCCGCCCGGGGGAACAGGACATCGGAGCGGCTGTAGTGGCCGACCACGTCGAAGGAGCGCTTGGCGTGCAGTGTCTCCCGGAGATCGCAGTCGGCGACGAGGATGCCTTCCTGGTCGTAGAGCGGGCCGGCGATCACCTTGCCGCCCGGCGACACCACGCACGCCCCGCCGCGGCCGAGGACCGTCAGCCCGTCTGGCAACGGCAGCGGGAAGTCCTCCGGGAAGGCGGCGGCGGGGATGTACTGGGGGACGCTCACCACGAAGGCGCCCGCTTCGATGGCGATGTGGCGCATCGAAGCCAACCATCCGTCGCTGTCGTCCGCGGTGGGGGCCAACCACAGTTGCGGTCCGCCCTGATACACGGCCCACCGGGCCAGGGGCATGCGGTTCTCCCAGCAGATCAGGCCGCCCACGCGACCGATGCCAGGCAGGTCGACCACATCGAGGTCGTCCCCGGCGCCGACGCCGTGGAACACCCGCTCGTGCATCGTCGGCATCAGCTTGCGGTGGCGGTGGACCACGCCGTGCGGGCCGACCAACAGGAGGGTGTTGTACAGCGATCCCGGGCGGTGGTCCTCCCGCTCGTTGACGCCGATCGCGACGTGGACGCCGTGGCGAGCGCAGGCGGCGGTGAGCCGGGCGACGTGAGGGCCGCCGACGTCGATGCTCGATGCCCACAGGCGTTCCCACAGATCGTCACAGGCGGCCGACCACGTGGCCGCTCCCGCCGCCCACGCCCCGCTCGGGTAGATCGACACGAAGCACTCGGGGAGGACCACGAGGGTGGCGCCCTGCTCGGCGGACTCGCCGATCCGCTCGATGGCCAGGTCGATCGTGGCGTCGGCGTCGAGCAGCACCGGCGTGGCCTGCACCGCCGCCACCCGAACCGTCGCGAACCCCGTCATCGGAACGCCGGGTTGGCTCCTCAACGCCCGTGCAGATCAGCGGGTCGGTCGGCCGGGTCCTTGTTGATGGGCATGGTCCACTCGTGGCCGGGCAGGTTGGTCGACACCACGATCCGGCCCTGGCCACCGGCCAGGGCCCGGTGGAGCCAGCCGGCCGGGGCTTGGAGGCGGCACCCGGACGTGACCGTGGTGACGGTGCCGTGCTCGTCGGCGAAGGCCCCGGTCCCTTCGATGACCCAGGTCACGGAATCGAACTCGTGCCAGTGCAACGGCTCGTCGACGTCGACGTAGTCATACGCCAGCGCATGGAACCCCATGGCGGCCGCCTCGGCCAGGGCGGCCTCCTCGGTGATCGGCGGGTCCTGGCTGAAGCGGTACTCCACGATGCCCCCTCATGTCGCGGCTCGGATCGCCGAGTCGACGCTACCAGCGCACCGGGCGATCGAGCGCCGAGTGGCCGCGCGAGGTGAGCTGGCTATGCTGTGCGAGCCTCGCACCTCGATGCGGGATGGACGGGCTGCGAGTACGAGGCCATGACGAGAGCGGCACCACGGTGGTTCAGGAACGCGTCGGTGATCGCCTTGGTCGCCTGCATCTGCGTGCTGACCTCGGGCGGCTCGTCCGCCGCGCAGTCCAACCCGCGCGAGGTCCGGGTGGCGGTGCGACCGCTCGAGCCGTTCGTGGTGAGGGCCGCTGACGGGAGCTACTCCGGCTTCAGCATCGACCTGTGGTCGTACATCGCCGCCAAGAACAACTACCGAACGACCTATGTGGAGGTGCGCAACGTCACCGAGCAGCTCGATGCGGTGCGTGCGGGTCGAGCCGATGTCGCCATCACGGCGATCAGCATCACCGCTGAGCGCGAGGAGTCGGTCGATTTCTCCGTGCCGATGTTCAACTCCGGCCTCCAGATCGCCGTGCCCGCATCGGCGTCGCGCGAGACGGGAGGTCTCTTGTCGGCGCTCGCCACCCGATCCGTGCGCCTGATCCTGCTCACGATCCTGGTGTCGATCATCTTCGCCGCCTTGGTCGTGTGGCTGATCGAACGACGGGACAACCCGGACTTCGCCCATACCGGCGTCAAGGGCGTGTTCGAGGGGCTCTGGTGGGCGGTCGTCACGCTGCTCACCGTCGGCTACGGCGATCGTGTCACCAGGACGTCGGCGGGCCGGGTCTTCTCGATGATGTTCATGCTCTTCGGGGTGCTGCTCGTCGCTTCCTTCACGGCCGCGTTCACCGCGGCGCTGACGCTGCACACCATCGAGACGGACATCCCGTCGGCCAACGATCTCCGTGGCCACAAGGTCGTCACGCTGGCCGGGACCACGGCGGCCTCCTACCTGAAGGAGCGGAACATCCCCTTCGACGTGGTCGGCTCGGTCGACGAGATGATCGGACGCGTCGAACGATCCGAGGCTGACGCGGCCGTCTACGACGCGCCCGTGCTCACCTACGCCGTGAAGCGAGGCCATGCCATCCACCTGGTCGGCGGTCCGATCACCCGCGAGTACTACGGCGTCGCCATGGCCCAGGACTCCGATCTTCAGGACCCGATCGACATGGCGCTGCTCGATGCCTACCAGGACGGCGCGTACTCGCGGTACTACACCGCGTGGTTCGAGGACTGAGGACCGACGCGACGCGGTCGATCGGTGCTACGGCGGCAGATGCGACGTCAGCCGTGGGGCAAGGTGTAGGTGTTCTCGAGCTCGTCCTGGATGACGGTGGCGACCGTGGTGCTGGTGTCGACGACGAGCTCCTCGTCGAGGATCCGGGTGCCGAACCGCCATCCGGCGGGCAGGTCGAGCCGGCGCTCGAGGTCGGGCAGCGACTCCTCGGTGAGGGACGGATCGACCCCGACGCAGTAGGCCTGCATCACGTAGGCGACGCCGTCGGGATCGACGAGCTCGTACACCGGGGATCCGGCATCGAAGAAGAAGACCGCCCCGCGGTTGACGCGTCGGAGC
This sequence comes from Actinomycetes bacterium, assembly GCA_029782025.1. GTDB lineage: Bacteria > Actinomycetota > Acidimicrobiia > Acidimicrobiales > Acidimicrobilacustridaceae > JAKOVR01. The sequence goes on from JAKOVR010000212.1 coordinate 14,108, forward strand.
GTGTAGGGCTCCGCCCGCGGGTTGTTGCCGAGCTCGATGACGGCGATGCGGCGCATCATCAGGCCGTTGAAGTCGCGTAGCAGGGGATCGCGTACCGCCACCTTCTGGCCGAGGCCGTCGAGCACCCAGTAGCGGGGACCGTTGAGCTTCACCAGCAGGGCACCGAGCTCCTCGGCGATCTGGCCGGCATCGAGGGTGTCCCACAGCTCCTGCGGACAGTCGTTCAGCATCTGGGTGCCCCAGACCTCGGCCTCGAGGGTGGTCCCCTTGGCCGAGACGGCGAGGATCTCGCCGTACCGGACGCCGCGCATGTCGGAGATCAACCGTTGCGGTCTGTCGTCGGTCATCTGAGGGTCCTCTCTCGTTGTTGGGTTCGGCTTGCGCCGGGAGGTGCCGTGTCGCAGTATAGTGGCAGTACGGATGACACTATATCGGAGGTCGGAGCATGGGTCGAGGCGGAACAGCGAGGACGGGCGTCGCTCTCGAGATCTGGCGCGACGACCTGGCGAAGACCCAGATGGTCGCCAGCGGAGCGCCGACGCCGGGGGACGGGCAGGTGCTGCTCCGGGTCGACCAGTTCGGGCTGAGCACCAACAACGTCACCTTCGGGATCACGGGTGAGCTGCTCGGCTACTGGAAGCTGTTCCCGGCGTCGGCCCCGGGATGGGGGCGGGTGCCCGTCTTCGGCTACGCCGACGTGCTCGAGTCGAGCCACCCCGACGTTGCTGAGGGCGCTCGGGTCTTCGGCTACCTGCCGATGAGCAGCCACCTGCTCGTGGCCCCGGCGAAAGCCGATGCCCGAGGCTTCCTCGACAGCACGGCGCACCGACGCGACGTGATGGCGACGGTGTGGAACCACTACCAGTACGTGCCCGCCACCGGCGTGTCCGCCCTCGATGAGGCTCGAAGGTCCCTGTTGCGGCCCCTGTTCATCACCGGCTTCCTGATCGCCGACTTCATCGCCGACAACGACGGGTTCGGGGCGGACACGGTGATCATCTCCAGCGCCTCGGCCAAGACCGCCATCGCGACGGCGCACTGCCTCGCCGCGCAAGGGGAGCGCCGCGTCGTGGGCCTCACCTCGGCCGCCCACGTCGACTTCGTCACGGCGCTCGGCGTCTACGACGATGTCCTGACCTACCCGCAGACCGCCGACGTCGCCGGAACACGGGCCGTGTTCGTGGACATCGCCGGGCGGCTGGACGCGCGGGACGCCGTCCACGCCCGCTTCGGCGACGCCCTGGCCCACTCGATGACGGTGGGCCTGTCGAACGTGCCCGACCCGTCCCGCATCTCGGCACCACCACCGCCGGAGGGACCGGCCCCGGCGACGTTCTTCGCGCAGCTCCAGGTGGCCAAGCGGGCGGCGGAGATGGGGCAGCACGCCTTCGACGAGATGCTCGACGCGGCGTGGGGCCGGTTCGCGGCGGCCACGGGCTCGTGGTTGACGATCCGGTCGGGGGCCGGACCGGATGACGTGCTCGAGGCGTGGATGGACCTGCTGGCCGGGGATGTCGATCCGGCGGTGGGCTACGACCTCACCATGTGGCCCGCGCGCTGAGGGTTGGCTAGGGCGCCGGGACGGAGTGGCGCCACAGGATCGTGTTGTCCTGCTCGAGGCTCGAAGTCCAGATGAGCGATGCCGATCGGTCCCAGGCGATGGTGGTGTACCCGTCCTTCGGTGCGACCGCTTCGGCGGTGTAGACCGTCGCCCCGACCCAGGCTGCGTCGTCGAACGATTCGGCGGTCCATCGGTCGGGCTCGGCCCGCGTCGTGGACGTGCACTCCTTGGTCGGGTTGATGGACCGCTCGCATGAGGGGTCGAGGGGTGCCCGCTGGACCACCAGGCCACGCCAGTCGCCCCCTGTCGTGGCGATGACCCGGCCGGTTCCCGTGTCGGTGAACTGCGCGATGAACCCCCCGTCGCCCATCTGCTGACGCGGGGTGCCGATGTACTCGAGGCCGGAGTCGTTCTCGATGAAGTCCTTCGTGACCATGGCGATCGTGAGCGGGTAGCTGGCGTCGAAGGCGATGGTCTCAGCATTGAAGGAGCGTTCCGTCGTGATCGGAACCGAGTCCTCCCCGACGAGCGTGCCGTTCACGTACAACGAGAACCAGTTGTCCGCCCAGATCTCCGCCTTGAAGTGCGACGTGCCTGCCGCCGCGGTCGGCGGCGAGGCGCCCGTAGCGGTGGTGACGGGGCGTGCCGCTCCTGGCGACGTCGACGAGACGGTGGCGTTCGCTGCGACGGATCCTGTTCGCGCGCAGGCGCTCGTGAGCACCAGCACCACCAGCAGCACGGTCGCAACCAGGATTCCGCTCGTGCCGCCGCGGCGTGAGGCCCGTCCGGCGCTCATCGTTCGTACGTCTCGGTCGCCGTCCGGCCGGACGGGTCCGTGAACACGAAGGCCACGGAGGTGGCGCTGACCCGGTACTCGACCTGGTAGGTCTGGTCCCGGACCGCGTAACGGAGCCGGTAGAGGTCGGACCCGGCCGATTCGAACCCGATGATGGTTGCGCCCCGGAGTGGCGCGCCGGCCGGTCGCAACGGCGTGGTGACCGGTTGGGGATCGACCTGGTCGCTGGCGGAGACGACCCCCACGAGCCCTCCGTTGATGTAGGGGTAGGTCGTGGTGCCGTGGTAGTGGTAGACGCCGTCGGCGCCGAGGTGGCCGTTGTACTCGTCGAGCGCCCCCACCGTGGAGCCGTCTGGCTCCCGCTCCCCATAGATGGCGAACCCGTCGAGCGCGTACGCGATCGGACTCGACGGCCCCACGACGCTCTGCAGGTGGAGTGGCGCGACGTGGTAGTGGTAGTCGTCGGCGCGACCGGCGTGGCCGCCCCACTGGTCGAGCTCGCCGGCCAGGTAGGCGTCGTCGCCCCGGTTGTTCAGCGCGTTGAAGATGGGCACGCCGTTGGCGGCGATGGCGATCGCACCCCGGAACAACCCCGTCCTGGCCGAGATCGGCGTCGGCGCCACCACGGGGTTGGCCGGGAAGCGCCACGCGTTCGTACCGGTGTAGGGCTGGGGGACCGGAACCTGCTGCTGCCAGCTCGTGATGCCGACCATCATGTCGTGGGCCGGCATGCCGTCGCCTTCGACCATCCAGTAGCGGCCGTCAGCGAAGACGTGGACCGTGTCCGCGAACCGATCGAAGCCCTCCGGGACCCCTCCCCGCAAGGTGACGGTGCCGGCGGACCCGGTCGGGGAGGAGCCGGTCGACGAGTTCGTCCGGGTCGCCGTCGTCGGCGTCCCCGGGTCGAGACGAGCGCAGGCGGCGAGCAGGACGCCTCCGAGCCCGACGGCACCGGCTGTGAGGAGCGCACGACGGTCGATCTCGTGGTCGTGGGGGTGTTCGTGGTCGTGGGGGTGTTCGTGGTCGTGGGGGTGTTCGTGGTCGTGCACGGTGGGCTCGCTCCTGGCCGCTCCAGCGGGTGTCGCCAACCGGCACGGTAGGGGCCGAGTCTGGGAGCCGGGTAAGGGCAACCTCCGGGAATCCTCCGGAATCGTCGCCATTGATCGCCGACCCGCCGGGCCGTGACTTCGCGCCGCGGGCGGTGGTGGGGGACACTGACGGCCATGGACCAGTGCACGAGCCTCGTGACCGGAGCGAACACGGGCCTCGGTCGGGCCACCGCCCAGGCGTTGGCCGCTCGTGGGGACCGGGTGATCTTCGCCTGCCGCTCGGAAGCCAAGGCCCGCGCCGCCATGGATGCGGTGGCCGCCGCCACCGGCTCCGATCAGCTCGAGTTCCTCGAGCTCGACCTGATGGATCTGGTGCAAGTGCGGGCGGCGGCCCGCTCGCTGCTCGACCGGGGTGATCCCATCCACGTGCTCGTGGCCAACGCTGGCGTCGCGGCCCAGCGCGGTGTCACCGCCCAGGGCTTCGAGCTGGCCTTCGGCGTGAACCACCTCGGGCACTTCTTGTTCGTCACCGAGGTGCTGCCCCTGCTCCTCGCCGGATCGCCCGTACCCGACGGCGGGCCGGCTCGCCTGGTGGTGGTGTCGAGCGGCAGCCACTACGCCGCGAAGAAGGGCATCGACTTCGACGCGGTCCGCCAGAGCACCCCCAGCGTCTCCGGCATGCCCGAGTACGCCGTGTCGAAGCTGGCCAACGTGCTCTTCGTCCAGGAGCTGTGCCGGCGCACCTCGCCCGAGGAGCTCTTCGCCGTGTCGCTGCACCCGGGGAACCTCATCGGCACCGACGTGATGCGCCGGATGCCCCGCGTGCTCGATGCGTTGGTGAAGAAGATCCGCCCGACGCCCGAGGAGGGGGCCCGCACCTCGGTGTTCTGTGCCACCTCACCGGAGGTCCTCGCCCACCGGGGCGCCTACTACTCGGTGCTTCGGCTGAAGGAGCCGAGCCCTGTCGCCACGCCGGAGCTCGGCGCCGAGCTGTGGCGGCGGAGCGAGGCCTGGGTGGCCGAGGTCTGAGGCGACCGGGCCTCAGCGGATCCGGGACGCCGGCTGGTAGTTGGGCCCGGCGGTCTCGTCGACCCGGGCCAGCAGCAGTTCGCACGGGGGCTCGAGGAGCTCGGCCAGGGCGACGGTGCGCTCGAGCCCGAAGGCCTCCCAGGGGATGGCGGTGCGCCGGTCGGTCAGGTCCTCGATGCGCTGACGCAGCTCGACACCGGCGGCGACCACGGCTCGTCCGTCGGCCAGCCCCTTGGCCCGCAGCGTGGCCCAGCCCGTCTCGAGGTCCTCGAAGGAGGTGCCTCGGGACAGCGCCAGCCAGTCAGTCTCGTACCCGAGCCACGCGTTGTGGAGGATCGACGCCTCGGGATGGGTGAGGCCCTCGGCCACGACGATGGCCCAGTGGGTGTCGCCCCGCCACTCCCGGAGGCAGTTGACGGCGTGCCACGCCGACAGGAGGGGGTCGGCGGGTCGGGCCATCGACAGGTGGGCGCCGAAGAAGGTGCGGCCGATGGCCGGGAGGGCGTCGACCAGCTCCCACAGTGCCGGGCCGTGTTCGACGAGGGGATCGATGATGGCGGGCGCGTGCCGGCGCAGGCCCTCGGCCACGGCGTCGTCCCGGGCCGCCCACAGCTGAGCGAACCGCTCGGGGTCGTGGCCGAGCAGGTCGAACACGCCGCGGATGGCGAGGGGGCTGATGGTGCCGAAGGCGGCGATCACCGCTTCGGGCCCGGCGCCGGCCAGCGGGGCGCAGCGGGCCCCGATGTAGCCGAGTGGGCCGGCGAGGCCCTGGGGGAGTCCCAGGGCCTCGTAGCGCTCGACCGCGCCCGGGTCCCAGAAGATCCACCCCACCGTGGTCTGCACCGACCGGGCGATGCGACGGGTGACCTCGAACGGGTCGAGCGGGTCGTCCATGGGCGAGAGCATGGCAGATGGTGTGCGGGCGGCGGCCGGGGGCCGACGCGTCAGCCGAGGATCGACGTGAGCGCACCGGCCAGCGCGGCGGCGGGATCCGCGGGCAGTCGGTCGGCCCGCCAGGCCACATGCTGGTCGGGGCGGACGAGGAGGGCCCCGTCGGCGCCGACCCCGCACATCGCCCGCCACTCGTCGGGCACCGCGGCGTCGCCGTCGAGGGGGACGACCCGCACGGGGGCGGGAATCCCCGCCGCTGCGTTGGCCCACGTGTCGTGGGCGGCGAACGTGAGCAGGGTCAGTCCGTCGGCGGGGACGAGGTCGAGGGTCGAGCGACCGTCGGCGAGCCAGCCGTGGGGGAGGCGGGCCCCGACCTCGGCGTGGGGGTCGAAGTGGCTGGGGTCGGTGATCGGCGGGGGCGGATCGCCGTCCCGGGCCAGCGCCCCATCGCCGTACACGTAGCCGATCTGCAGGCCGAGCATGTCGAAGTGCGTGGCCTGCTCGGCCACGGCGGCGTCGATCTTCCCGCGCCGCGCCGGGTCGGCTAGGGCGGCGGCCAGGTCGGCGCTGGTCGCCCCGTCGTGGAGCCCGAGGGCGTCGGCCAGGAGCACTATCTTGAAGGCGTTGGTGGTGCTCTGCTCGCAGTTGGTGAGGGCCACGGGGCGACGCTCGGCCTCGTAGCTGTCGAGCAGGTCCGGTGGGGCCCAGCCGTCGTCGACGGCCCGCAGCTTCCACACGAGGTTGTGGGCGTCGGCCACCCCGGTGTTGAGGCCCATCCCGCCCGTCGGGGGGAACCGGTGGGCGGCGTCGCCGACCAGGAACACTCGTCCGTCGCCCATCCGCTCGGCCACCTGGGCCGTCATGTGCCACGTGCCCGCGCCGGCGATCTCGAACGGGGCGCCGTCGTCGCCGATCGCCGCCCGGACGATCGCCGTGCACCGCTCGACGTCGTAGTCCTCGACCGTCTCTCGCTCGGGGTCGTAGGCGACCATGTAGACCCACTCGCGGTCGAGGTCGTGGGCGATGAACCCGCCGGCCACGGACGGGTCCATCACGAAGTGGAGCACCCCGAGCCGGTCGGCCACGTAGGGCCGCAGGTTCCCGAGCACGTGGATGGCCACGAAGCTCTGGATGCTGGCCGGCCCGACCATGTCGATGCCGAGCCACTTGCGCACCCCGCTGCCGGCGCCGTCGCAGGCCAGCAGGTAGGAGCTGCGGACGACGGTCTCGGCGCCGGTCACCGTGTCGCGGACCACCGACGTGACGCCGTGGTCGTCCTGGGTGCTCGACACCCACTCGGTGGCGTAGCGCAGGTCGACGCCGGGGGAGGCGGCGACCTCCGTGACCATCAACGGTTCGAGTCGGTGCTGGGAGATGTTGCGCAACGGCGTCGGGGTGTGGGCCAGGCACTCGTCGCCCTGGCGCTCGAAGGGGAGCCGCCCGATCAGGTCACCCGCCAGGGTGGTCACGAAGCTCACGTGGCCGGTGTCGGCCGGGTCCTTGGCGATGGCCGCCACCGCGTCCATGTCGAACCCGGCCTGGCGCAGGATCTCCAGCGTGCGGGCGTTCACGACGTGGGCGGCGGGGCGGCGTTGGGGCCCGTCCCGCCGCTCGACCACGAGGCAGGCCCGCCCGGCGTTGGACAGGAGACGGGCCGCGGTGAGCCCCACCGGGCCCGCGCCGACCACGAGGACCGGCACATCGATCGGGGCGGCCATCACAACACCCCCGCGTAGCTGCCGCCGTCGAGCTGCAGGTTCTGGCCGCTGACGAACCCGGCCTGGGCGCTGCAGAGGTAGGCGCAGGCGTCGCCGAGCTCCTCGGGCCGTCCGAGACGTCGGGCGGCGATGGTCGTCGCCATGTGCTCGTAGGCCTCTTCGACGGTGATGCCGGCGAGGGCGGCGTGCAGCTCGGCCATCTGCCGCTGACGGTCGGTGTCGATGCGCTCGGGCAGCAGGTTGTTGATCGTGACGTTGGCGTGGGCCACGTCACGGGACAGGGCCTTGGCCACCGACGTCAGCCCGGCGCGGGCCCCGGTGGAGAGCCCCATGGGGGAGAGCGGGGTCTTGACCATCGCCGAGGTGATGTTGACGATGCGCCCGAACCGGCGCTCGACCATGCCGTCGAGGACGGCCTGGATCATGGCGAGGGGGGCGAGCATGTTGGCGTCGAGGGCGTCGATCCAGGCGGCGCGGTCCCAGTCCGCGAACCGGCCCGGGGCGGGACCGCCGTTGTTGTTGACGAGGATGTCGGGCGTCGGGCAGGCGGCCAGGAGGGCCTCGCGGGTGGCGGCGTCGGCGATGTCGCCGGCGACGGATCGCACCGTCACGTCGTGGCGCTCGGCGAGGGTCCGCACGGCGGCGTCGAGCGAATCCGTGTCGCGGCCGTTCAGTGTGACGTGCACGCCCTCGCGGGCGAGCGAGTCGGCGCAGGCGAAGCCGAGGCCGCGACTCGACGCGCAGACGATGGCCTGCCGTCCAGCGATTCCGAGGTCCATCGGTCAGCCCCGCGCCGGCTCGGCCAGCCGCGCCGCCATCGCCCGGCGCCACTCGTCGAAGGGCTGGAACTCGGGCAGCAACTCGATGGTGCGCCGGGTCGTCGCTTCGATCTCGTCGTCGGAAGCGTCGAGATCGAGGGGGCCGGCGTGGGGCTGGGCGACGTGGAAGGGGGAGTCGACGAAGCACTCGACGCCGTTGCCCTCCGGGTCGGGGAAGTAGAGCGACCAGGCGTTGCCGTGCGAGATGGGCATGACCCCCTCGACCTTCGCCTCCTCCAGCCGGCGCCCGATGGCCCGCAGGTCGTCGAGCGTGCCGGTGCGGAAGGCCAGGTGGTCGGTCAGCGCGAACCCCCGGGCCGGCGGCTCGGCTTCCTCGACCAGCACGATCTGGTGGTGGGCGGACGGGTCCTGCGACAGGAAGGCCATCTCGCCCATGCCGGGAACCGGCTCGCCGCGGTTGGTCACGTGGAAGCCGAGGACCTCGGTGTAGAAGGCGACCATCGTGTCGATGTCGCGCACGGCCAGGGTGGTGTGCCCGAGCGTGAGCCGGGGGGGAAGCGGTTCTGCCATGACTGACACTCTTTCTAATATTGGAGAGAATGTCAATACTGTGCTAGGATGCCGGCGTGGGAGCGACCAGACAGGGCGCCAGGAGCGCCGAGGACGCCGTTGGCCTCGAGGACTCGCCGGCCACCCGGGGCCACAAGAAGAAGGCCCGCACCCGGCGGTTGCTGCTCGACACCGCCCTCGAGGTGCTGGCCGAGCGGGGCGAGGGGTTCAGCCTGCTCGACGTGGCCGGCCGCGCCGGCGTGTCCCACGGGACCGTCTACAACTACTTCGCCGATCGTGACGAGCTGATCGAAGCGCTCGTCGCCGACCTCGTCGAGGGCTTCGCCGCCCAGGCCGCCATCGACGTGGCCGAGCCCGACCCGGCGGCCCGGTTCGCCGCCATCACCGCCCGCCTGCTGGCCGGCACCGCAGCCCGCCCCGAGGCCGTGCGGGTGGCGCTGCGGCTCGAAGCGGCGCAGCGGGCCATCCTGATCGACGGGCCGCGGGCCTACCTGCGCCAGGACCTCGAGGACGGCCACGCCACTGGCCGCTTCCGCGACCCGCCCGACGAGGCCGTGCTCGACGTCATCGCCGGCGCCCTGCTGCTCGCCGCCCGCCGGATCGTCGACGGCGAGGCGACACCGGCCTACCGCGAGGGCGTCATCCGTCGGTTGCTGCAGACGCTCGGCCTCCCCGCCGACGAAGCAGCGACGCTGGCGGCGCGGGCCGTGGCCGGAGAGCCCTGAACCGGCGCGGGCCACTGTCCGCCCGTGACCCCTCCGTGGGTGCGCAATGTCACGGGGTGCGATGCATTGCGCACCCACGTGGGCGGGCTCAGTACTCGCCCTTGATGACGAAGTAGGAACCCCGGATGGTGCCGGCCAGTTTCGACTTCTGCCTCGCGAACTTGAACCGGTCGGCCAGTTCCTCGGGGATCTCCATCCCGTCCGACAGCTTGAACCCCACGGCCCGCTTCTTCGGGTCGTCGATGTCGTACATCACGTTGATCGACAGGCCGCTCTCGTAGAACACGTAGGCCATGCGCAGCCGCTCGACCTGGAAGGCGGTGGCTTCGAGGGGGCGCGACGCGATGGTGATGCCGCGCTCCTCGTCGAGGATCCGGTGGATCCACGCCACGGTGTCGGCGGCCTCGTCCGCAGGGTGCACGGTGAAGACATGGTCGTACTTGTTCTTGAAGTAGCGGGCTTCGTTGGCCCGCAGTCCGGCCAGCGCCTCGGCCACTGGTGACGACTCGAGGCCGACGGTCGAGACGGTCGTGAAATCGACGGTGTAGGACATGCGGCGCTCCCGGGGACGTCTCGACGGTGGTCGCAGGCTACCGGGGCTACGGGATCGGAAGGATCGCAGTGAAGGTCGTGCGCCCCGGTGCGGACTCGGCGGTCAGCTGTCCTCCGTGGGCCGAGACGATCCGGGACGACACGTCGAGGCCGAGGCCGACGCCCTGGCCCGGCGGTTTGGTGGTGAAGAAGGCGTCGAAGATCCGGTCGCGGATGGCGGCCGGGATCCCGGCGCCGTCGTCGCTGACCGCCACCACGATCGCGCCGTCGCCGAGGGTGACCGCGACCTCGATGCGGCCGGCGGCGCCGTCGCCCTCCTGTCGGCGTCGCTCCGCGATGGCATCGGCGGCGTTGTCGAGCAGATGGGTCCACACCTGGTTGAGCTCGGGGCCGTTGCCGGCGATCCGGGGCAGGTCGGGCGGGTAGGTGCGCACGACGTCGAGGTCGGCCAGCTTCGGGCCGAGCAGGAGGAGCGTGTCCTCGATGCACCGGGAAAGGTCGAGGTCCTGGACGGGCGCCTGGTCGAGGAACGCGTAGGACTTCAGCGACGTGACGATGCTGGACAGGCGCGCCGTGCCGGACACGACGGTGCCGAGCAGCGCCTCCACGGTGGCCCCGGCGCTCACCGCGGCGAGCACCGCGGGCAGCGTGGCCGGGTCGAAGGCCTCGCGCAGCTCGGCGAGGTCGTCGACCTCGAGCCCGGCCTCGGCCAGCTCGGGGGCGAGCGTCCAGGGCTCCGGGACGCCGAGGGCGTCGAGCGCGACCTCGAGGGCCTGCTCCCGGTCGGCGCGGGCCAGGGCGTCGAGCGCGGCGCCGGTCGGCGGTCGCCGCCCGGTGACGGAGGCGACGGCCGCGGTCGGGTCGTGGCCGAGAGCGGCGGCGGCCCGCCCGTGGGCCTCGACGTGGGCTTGGACAGCGGCCCGGAGCTGGTCGGCGGCGCGGGCCACGGCGGCGGCCGGGTTGTTGAGCTCGTGGGCCAGTCCGGCGGTCAGCGTGCCGAGCTGGGCCATCCGCTGGGTCTGCTGGAGGAGGGCCTCGGTCGAGCGGAGCCGTTCGAGGAGGATGTTGAAGAGGGCCCGCACCGCGCCCGGGCTGGTGTCGAGCACGTCGGCCAGCGCCGGACGGGGGATGACGAGGACCGTGGCGTCGTCGCGCACGCGGGCCGAGGCCATCCTGGGCTCGTCCCGCAGCAGCGCCATCTCGCCGATCACCTCGCCGGGATAGCGCAGCGCCAGCAGCACTTCCTGGGGGCCGGTCTGCTTGAGGATCTCGATCGACCCGTCGGTGATGACGTAGGCGGCGTCGCCGTGGTCGCCCTCCTCGAAGAGGGTGGTGCCGGCGGGGAGACGGTCCTCGCGGGAGGCGGCGCAGAGCCGGGCCAGGTCGTCCTCGGCCAGGTCGGCGAACAGCGGCACCATGCGCAACGTCTCGAAGGCCCTCACGGGTCGACCTCGGCCGGCGGGCCGCCGATCTCGGCCCAGGCCGGCGGATCGAAGGCGTGGTACCCGTGGGTCACGGTGTCGGCGGTGACCGTCACCATGCGGTAGCCGGGCGGGTCGGCGCCGAGCGGGAAGCCGCTGGCGCTGGAGGTCACGATCTCCACCCCGCGGTAGCGGGCGTGGGCGTTGCGATGGCGGTGGCCGCACAGCACGAGGTCGACCCGGTGCTCGGCCAGCAGGTCGAGCATCGTCCGGCGGGCGTCCCGGGGGAGGTTCCAGTACACGTCGGGCTCGTCGGGGTCGTGGAGGAAGGGCGGATGGTGGGAGAACACGACCACCGGACCGGGGGTGGCCCGGGCGGCACGGAGCTCGGCCTCCAGGAAGGCCAGCTCCCGATCGGCTCCACCCGGCACCTTGCGGGGCTGGTCGAGCAGCGAGGAGTTCAGGACGATGAACGAGGCGCGGGCGTCGACGCCGCACGGGGCGGAGAAGGCGAAGTGGTCGGCGCCGAACGTGTCCGAGTACCAGGCCAGGGACTCGTCGGTGGGCACGACCCCGTCGGCGCAAGCGTCGTGGTTGCCGGGGACGAGGTGCAGGTCGATGCCGTCGAGGTCCGCGGTCACGGCGCGGAAGGCGTCGAGCTGGTCGGGCCGGTCGGTGGCGTCGATCATGTCGCCGCCGAGCACCACGAAGTCGGGGCGCTCCCGGTTCGCGGCGGCCACCGCCTCGTGCAGCCGGGCGACGTCCCAGGCCAGCGAATCGGTGGGGGGGAACGGGCGGACGGCCATGCCGCGGCCGGCGAAGCGCGCCGCCGCCTCGGCGTCGACGCCGCTGAAGCTGGCCATGCAGCCCACCTGGCTGTCGGCGAGGAACATGAACCGGCACGCCGGCGTCGCTCCGTCCATCGCCCGAGCCTAGGCGGGGACCCGCGGCTTCGGGCTAGGACCGGGCCAGGCCGAGCAGGTAGGTGAGGTCGAGGGCGATGGTGGCGGCGGTGATGGCGGTGGTGGCGGTGGGGTCGAGATGGGGGGCGACCTCGACGAGGTCCGCACCGACGACGCGCATCCCGGCCATGCCCCGCAGCAGCTGGCGGGCCTGGCGAGGGCTGGGTCCCCCGATCACCGGGGTGCCGGTGCCGGGGACGAAGGCGGGGTCGAGAAAGTCGATGTCGAACGACAGGTACACCGGATGGTCGCCGACGCGGTCGCAGATCTCCTCCACGGTTTCGGCCAGCGGACGGTCGAGCAGCTCGTCGGCGTCGACCACCCGGAACCCGCACCCGTCGGGGTTCGGCGTGCGCATCCCGATCTGGATGGACCGGCTCGGGTCGACCCAGCCCTCCCAGGCGGCGAGCCGGAACATCGTGCCGTGGTTGAGGTCGTCTCCCATGTCCCAGGTGTCGGAGTGGGCGTCGAAGTGGACGAGCGACAACGGGCCATGCACGGCGGCGGCGGCGGCGAGGAGCGGGTAGGCGACCATGTGGTCGCCGCCGAGGGCGAGGACCGAGATGCCCCGCTCGACGATGGGGGTCACGGCGCCGCGGACCCCCTCGACCACCCGCTCCGGGTACCCGACCCAGAAGACGGTGTCGGCGATGTCGCCCCAGTCGACGACCCGGTGGTCCTCGAAGACGTTGCCCTCCCACGGCCAGTGCCCCCACGGGTACTGCCCCACGTAGACCGACTGCTCCCGGATGGCCCGGGGGCCGAACCGGGCGCCCGGACGGTTGGTGGTGCCCATGTCGAAGGGCACACCGACCACGGCGATGTCGGCCTCGGCCAGGCTGCGGTCGAAGGGGCGGCGGGCGAAGGTCAGCGGGCCGGCGTACGGGGCGGAGGTGAGCGCGTAGACGTCGATGTTGTCCATTCCCGCGCCATCATCGCGCCGGCCGGCGGAAGCGGCGGCCACGGAGGCGGGGGAGCGGTCGCCACCGGCGGGCTTCGGCCTGCCGGATCTGGCGGTGGGTTGAGGCGGCGATGGGATCGGTGACCATGCCTCGAGCATGAGGCCGGACGTCCGAACCGGCCATTGACAGGATTGCCACTATGCGAAACATTACTGCCATGGGTCGTGCACACCGGGTCGCTGCCGTGGTCCAGGACGGGACGTCGGCCTTCGAGATGGCGCTGGTAGGGGAGGTGTTCGGTTACGACCGCTCCGACCTGGCCTCGCCCTGGTACCGGTTCCGGTTGTGCTCGGCGGAGGGGTCGTCGGTCCGCACCACCACCGGGTTCTCGGTCGAGGTGCCCTACGACCTGGCCAGCCTGTCGTGGGCCGACACGGTGGTGGTGATCCCGAGCGCGCCGGCAGTGTCGCCCCCGGTCCTGCTCGACGCCCTCCGTCGCGCCCACCGGCGAGGCGCCCGCCTTGTCTCCATCTGCACCGGCGCCCTGGTGCTGGCCGAGGCCGGCCTCCTCGACGGGCGCCGGGCCACCACCCACTGGATGGCCGTCGACGAGCTGACCGCCCGCTTCCCGGCCGTCGACGTCGACCCCGACGTGCTCTACGTCGACCTCGGTGACATCGCCACGTCTGCTGGAGCGGCCGCCGGCCTGGACCTGTGCCTGCACCTCGTGCGAAAGGACCTCGGAGCCGACGTGGCCAACGCCGTCGCCCGTCGGCTCGTCGTCCCCCCACACCGCGACGGCGGACAGCGCCAATACATCGAGTACCCGATGGTGGCGCCCGACGAGGACGACACGTTGTTCGACGACGCCGTGGCCTGGGCCCGGCGCCATCTCGACGATCCCCTCACGGTGGAGCAGCTCGCGGCCCGGGCGGCGATGAGCCCGCGCACGTTCGCCCGACGGTTCCGGGCCGTCACCGGCACCACCCCGCACGAGTGGGTGACCGTCGAGCGGGTGGCGCTGGCTCAGCGCCTGCTCGAGACGACCGACCGGCCGGTGGAGTGGATCGCCTCGGAGGCCGGGTTCGGCACCGCCGCGAACCTGCGCCAGCACTTCCGCCACCGGGTCGGGGTGGCACCCGCTCGGTACCGGCAGGTGTTCCGCCGAGCCGCAACCGGGTGAACGGTGTGCAGTAGCCTGCGGTCGAGGAGACCACAAGAGCGAGGAGAGATCGTGGTGCGAGGATTCGGCGCGGTTCGATCGAACCGCATCATCGGCGTGTTCGGATTGGCGGGGCTGAGCGTGGCGGTGGCCGCTGCGGTCGGGGTCCGACCGGTCGAGGCCGCCTTCCCCGGCAACAACGGGAAGATCGCCTTCTCTGCCTTCGACAACGGCGCCGACATCCACCTCGTGAACGCCGACGGGACGGGCGAGGTGAACATCACCAATGCCCCGGGCTCGGATGTGGAGCCCGACTGGAACGCCGCCGGCACGCGGATCGTGTTCGCGTCCAACCGGGGCAGCACCGACCCCGAGGAGTACGACCTCTACGTGATGGACGCCGACGGCGGGAACGTCACGCCGCTCACCGACACCAACGGCTTCTCCGAGCGTGAGCCGGCCTGGTCGCCCGACGGCACGAAGATCGTCTACACCCGCGACAACGACGGCGACCGTGACATCTTCGTGATGGACGCCAACGGCGCCAATCCGGTGGCCCTGACGTCAGGCAGCTACGACGACTCCGATGCCGAGTTCTCGCCCGACGGCACCAAGATCGCTTTCGACTCGGACCGCGACGAGCACCTCGACGTGTTCGTCATGGATGCCGACGGCTCCAACGAAGTCAACATCACCAACAACCCGGAGGGGTCACGCGGGCCCGACTGGTCGCCCGACGGCACCCGGATCGCCTTCGCCGGCAACCACGACCAGATGTCGGCCATCGGGGTCATCGATCCCGACGGCACCGATCTGGTGTGGCTCCCGGGCACGAACGCGGCCGAGAGCCCCTACTGGTCGCCCGATGGCACGAAGCTGGCGTCGTACTCCGACTTCAACGGGATGGACAACCTCACCGTCGTGAACCCCGACGGCTCCGGTCGGGTGTCCATCCGCACGGGCACCGGCTTCCGGGGCGACTGGCAGCCCATCCCCCTCCCGCCGGCCACCAGCTCGACGAGCACCACGATCGGCTCGACCACCACGACGGCGCCGCCGGTGGTGGTCCCCGGCTTCACCGGCTGAGCGACCCTCGGGGCTGCATCCCCGCGGCGCGGTACACGTCGTCGATCACCGCCATGGTGGCGATCGAGTCGTCGGGCCCGGTGAGCACCTCGCCCCCGTCGAGGGTGGCGGCGACGAAGGCCTCGAGCTGGCAGGTGTAGGTGGCCACCTTGTCGAAGCGCTCGCGGCGCCGGGTGCCGTCGACGGTGACGGTGAAGCGCTGCGGGAGCTGGGGCGTGGTGGGGTTGAGGATGCGCAGCTCGCCCCGCTCGCCGGTGACCCGCACGGCGATGCGGAGCAGCGCGGCGCCGTAGAGCGACACCGTGAACCGGCCCGTGGCCCCGGACGGGAAGCGCAGGTCGGCCCGCATCCACCGGTCGATGCCGGGAGGACGCTGCTTGGCCGACGCCGCGACCACCTCGGGCTCCTCGCCGGTGAGGTGGCGGAGCTGGTGGATCGAGTAGCAGCCGAGGTCCATGGTGGCGCCACCGGCCAGCGCCGGGTCGAACCGGATGTCGCCGGGCTTGAACAGCGGGATCTGCATCCAGGCTTCGACGGCGCGGATCGGGCCGAGCTCCCCGCTGCCCACGATCTCCACGGCGCGGCGCATGCACGGGTGGTAGCGGTAGTGGAAGGCCTCCATGAGCACGCCCGGGTTGGCGGCGGCCACGGCCGCCACCGCTTCGGCCTCCGGCCGGTTGGCGGTCAACGGCTTCTCGCACAGCACGTGTTTGCCGGCCTCGAGCGCTCGCGTCGTCCACTCGGCGTGGTGGGAGTTCGGGAGCGGGATGTAGACGGCGTCCACATCGGGATCGGCCACGACCTCGTCGTAGCCGCCGAGCACCCGCGGGATGCCCCACTTCTCCGCGAAGGCGGTGGCGCGGGCCCGGTCGCGTGCGGCCACCACGGTGACCTCAGCCCGGTCGACGAGCCGGGCCGGCTTGACGATCGCGGTGGGGGCGATGGCGGCGGCGCCGAGGACGCCGATGCGGAGCGGTCCGGTGGTGGTCACCGGCCCAGTATGGATCAGCCGGCGATGGTCAGACCCTGGCGGACGAGGAACCACACGGCGAAGCCCACCAGGAGGGCGCCGAAGGCCCGCTGCAGCCGGGCGGTGGGGAGGTGCGGGGCCAGGTGGCTGCCGGCCAGCACCCCGGGGATCAGGCCGAGGGCGAAGAAGCCGGCCACCGTCCAGTCGATGTCGCCGATCACGGCGTGGGTCAGGAGCGTGGGGAGGGTGAGCGTGGAGGCGACCACGAGGCTGGTGCCGGCGGCCTTGTGCATGTCGAGGCCGAGGGCGAGGAGGAACAGCGGGACGAGGAGGAACCCCCCGCCGTTGGCCAGCAGCCCCGAAAGGAAGCCGATACCGGCGGCGGCGAAGGCGACGAAGAGCGTGTTGGCCCGACGGCGGGCGCAGGCGGCCTGGTGGGCCTCCGCCGCGGCGGCGTCGACCCGGCGAGCGGGACGGAGCACGCGGACCCCGACGGTGAGCAGGGTCACGCCCGATGCGACGAGGAGCACGGGGCCACCCACCACCCGGCTGGCCAGCGCCCCGAGGATGGCGGCGGGGACGGCGCCGATGGCGGCGGCGCGGGCCACGCGCCAGTCGACCTTGCCCGACCGGGAGTAGGTCCAGGCGCCGGTGGCCGAACCGGGGAGCAGGCCGGGCAGCGGCCCGACGACGGCGGCCATGCCGGGCACGCCGATCAGCGCCAGGAGGGGGGTGGCGAAGGCCGAGCCCACGCCGAAGAGCCCGTAGAGGAGGCCGACCAGCAGCCCGGCACCGACGAGGAGGGGCGAGAGGCTCATGGGACAAGTGAACCGCGGTTCTACTCATGGAACAAGCCACTGATGTCACTACTATGCATAGACTCTTCCTATGGATATCCGTCAGCTGGCCGCGGTGGTGGCCGTCGTCGACGAGGGGAGCGTCACCGGGGCGGCGGCGGCGCTGGGGCTCTCCCAGCCCACCCTCTCCCAGACGATCCGCGGGTTGGAGGCCGAGCTCGGCGTCGCCCTCTTCCACCGGGTGGGACGCACCCTCCGCCCCACCGCGGCCGGGGAGGCGCTGCTGGGGCCGGCCCGACAAGCGCTGCGCGACGTCACCACGGCCCGGGCGGCCGTCGCCGCCGTGGCCGGCACGGCGGCCGGCCGCCTCGACATCGTGACCCTCCCCACGCTGGCGGTGCACCCCGTCGCCGGCCTCGTCGGGAGCTTCCGCCGGGCCCACCCGGGCGTCGCTGTCCGCCTGGCCGAGCCGGAGGATGCCCATGCGGTGGCTGAGCGGGTCCGTCACGGCGAAGCCGAGGTGGGGTTCGCCGATCTGGCCGACCTGGGGAGCGCCGGGCAGGGCGGCGGGGTCGTGGCCCACGAGCTGGAGGTCCAGGAGTACGTCGCCCTCTTGCCTGGCGAGGAAGCGCCGCCCGAGGGGCGCCACCCCCTCAAGCTGGCCGACCTGGCCGCCCGGCCCCTGATCACCACCCCGCCGGGCACCTCCACGCGGCGGCAGGTCGACGAAGCGTTCCGGGCCGCGGGGCTCACCATGATCGTCGGGGTCGAGTCCGACCATCGGGAGGCCATCGGCCCGCTGGTGCGGGCCGGCGCCGGCGCCGCCGTGCTGCCCCGCGCCCTGGCCGAACAGGTGGCCGGAGCCGGCGTGGTCCTCCGCGAGCTGACCCCGCCCATCCGCCGCCGGGTGGGGATGCTCCACCGTGACGGCCCGTTGTCGCCGGCGGCGGCCGCCTTCGTGGCCCTGGCCACCGGCGACCGCGTGCCGGCCCATCGGCCGCCGGCCCGCCGACGCCGGTCCTGACCCTCCCCACCCGGGCTGTGCTACACAACCGAGCCATGACGGCGGGCCTGCTCCCCGTGCGCCGGGTCAGCTTCGAGTACCCCGACGACACCGATCCCCTGTGGGTCCACCACATGCCGGAGTTCGCCGCCGCGTGCAACGCCATCTCGCTGGGGATGCCCTACGCCGAGCCGCTGTTCATCAAGGCGGTGCGGTCGACCTTCGACCGGATCGACCCCGAGCTGCGGGCCCGGACCGAGACCTACATCAAGCAGGAGACGGGGCACTACACCCAGCACAAGAAGTTCAACGCCATCGTGTCGGCGCACTACCCGTCGACGCTGCGGGTCCAGCGGTGGATGGAGCGCTACACCCGGCGCATCGAGCGGGGCAGCAAGCGGTTCCTCGTGGCCTACGCCGCCGGCGGCGAGACCATCAGCTACGGGGTGGCTCGCTGGACCGACGCCAACGTCGCCCGCCTGATGGACCGGGCCGAACCGGTGCCGGCCACCCTCTACCTGTGGCACCTCGCCGAGGAGATCGAGCACAAGTCCAACACCTTCGACGTGTTCGAGGCGGTCGACGGCTCGCGGCTCATGTACGCGTGGGCCCTGACCGTGGGCTTCCTCGGCATCGTCTTCTTCACCGCCGTGGCCACGCTGCTCCAGCTCGGCCGGCGCCTGTGGAACCCCCTGACCTGGTTTCGGCTCCTCCGCCTGGCCGTGAGCCTGGCCTTCGTGCTCGTCCCCACGATGGTCGTCTCCGCCCTCCCCGGCCACCACCCCCGTCAGTTCACCGATCCGGTGTACCTGCCCCAGTGGCTGCGCCAGTACGACCCCGAGACGGGCACGATGCCCGTGTGGCGGACCCGGCTCCCCGACGCCGCCTGAACGCTGTTGACCTTCGGCCCTGAACGGGTCCCGGGAGCGGTCGCACACTGCAGGTATGAAGGCGAACCCAGGCTTCTACCCCGACCCGTCCGGCCGCTTCCCGCTGCGCTTCTTCGACGGGGACCGCTGGACCGCCGACGTCTGGGACGGGCTCCCGTCCTCCATGGCGGCGATCGATCCGCTCCCGCCCCGGCCGCCGTCGGGGTCGGGCGCTCCGCTGTGGTACCCGGCCTGCACCGCGGCCCCACCGCCGCCCGCCCCGCCGCCGCGGCACGCCATCCGCACGTGGTGGCACGACACCTGGCGTGCCCTGTCGGCGGATCTCGCCGTGAACGGCCTGGCTTACCTCGGCGTGCTCCTCGTCTTCGTGGGTGTGTTCGGGTTCGTCGCCTTCGCCTTCGGTGACGTGTCCGAGGCGTGGCGGCCGGTGGCCGAGGCCGTGCTCCCGGCGGTGTGCTTCGCCGCCGCCTGGATGCTGCGGCGTCGCCACACGATGGTCGTGGCCAACGCCCTCGAGCTGCTCGGCGGCGCGCTCGTCCCCATCGTCGTGATCGCGTCGTTCAACGACGGGGCGGCCGTGCCGGTGCCGCCCGACCCGCAAGGGGGCGCGCTGGTCGCCGCCATCGTGACCTCGCTCCTCGGGGTCGCCTTGGTCTACATCGGCGTGGTGCGGTGGCGGGCGACGAGCCCCCTGCGGTTCCTGATCGCGCCGGTCATGTGGCTCGCCGTGGCCGCGATCGGGTTGTTCTTCGCTCCGGTCGTGCCGAGCGGTCCGGCGATCGCCCGGCCCATCCCGGCCCAGTGGGCGCTGGTGGCCGTGGCGGTGATGCTCACGGCCGTGGTGGTGCGGGTGGCCGGGCGCCGGGACGCCGGCTTCGCGGGTGCGCTGCTCGAGGGCACCCGTCGGGTGCTGCTGCCCGGCGTCATCGTGGCCGAGGTGTTGATGGCGTCGGCCGCCGCGACGAGCGAGTGGCCGCCGGCGGCCGTGGTCCTCGGCGGGATGGCGTCCTTCGCCGTGTTCGAGGTGTGGGCGCACGAGTTGCGCCGCGGCGCGGTGCTGGTGGGGCAGACCGCCGTGCTGGCTGCCACGCTGGTCGGGTTGGCGCCCACGGTCGGCGCGCCGTGGACCGGGGCCCTGGCGGCCCTCGCCGGCCCGGCCCTGCTCGAGTGGACGGCGTGGCGCCGGCGGGATGCCCTGAACGACCTGGGTGTCGCCCTGCTCGCCGCCGCATCTGTGACCGGCATGCTGGTCGCCGTCGCCTCGGCCGAATGGCCGGCGGCGGCGGCGGTCGTGGCCTTCGGCGGGCCGTGGCTGTGGCGCGTGGCCCGCCGGCTCGCCCCCGTCCGGGATCCCCTGCCCGGCGGGATCGGGGCCGTCGCCGTCGCCGCTCTCCCGCTGGGGTTCGGAGCGACCCTCGTGGCCCAGGCCGGCGTAGCTGACGCCGCCCTCGTCCTCGCGCCCGTCGCCGCCGTGCTGGCGGTGGTCGTCCGCCTGGTGCCCGGGGCCGTGGACGACGATCTTTGGGCGCTGGTGGTGCCGGGCGGAGCGGCTGCCATCGCCCTCGTGCTGATCGACTGGCCCCCGCAGTACGAGGCGCCGCCGCCGTCGGTCGCGGCGGCGTGGCTCCTGCTGGCGGTCACCTTCGCTGCCGCCCCGCGGTGGCTGCCGGTGCGGATGACGGCCGCCGCCGGAGCGCTGGCCGGCGCCGCGGCCAGCTTCGGCCTCACCTACGGCCTGAGCGCGCGGTGGACCACGATCGGGTTGGCCACCCTGTCGGTCGTCGCCGCCATCCTGGTCACGCGATCGACGCAC
The DNA here is from genome assembly GCA_029782025.1 of Actinomycetes bacterium. Classification (GTDB taxonomy): domain Bacteria; phylum Actinomycetota; class Acidimicrobiia; order Acidimicrobiales; family Acidimicrobilacustridaceae; genus JAKOVR01. Next base: position 34,784 of record JAKOVR010000212.1, read on the forward strand.
CTCCGGCCGTACCTGCTGGCCGTCCACAGTGTCGCCGGTGTCGGGGCCGTGGCCAGCGGGGTCATCTGGTACGGGGCGACGGCGTCCGAGCTGGCGGTCCTCCTCCCCGCCGTGGCCGGCGCGCTCGCCCTCGTCCTGGCCCTGCTGGCCGCCGAGGGGTGGCCCCGTCGCGACTGGCTCGCGGCGTGGGCTCCGGCCGTCCCGGTCGGCCTCGTGGCCGGCGCCGCCGCCTTCATCGACCGGGGCGTGCCCGACACCCCCGGCATCTGGGCCCTGACCGCCGCGCTGGGCGCCGTGGCGCTGGCCGCCGGCACGGTGGCCGAGGCCCTCGACGTCCCGGTCGGCCGCGACCTCGCCGTCGGCGCCGGTGCGGCCGCCGTCGGCGCCCCGCTGCTGGTGTTCTCGCCGCCGGCGACCACCGTCGTGTGGGTGAGCGGCGTCGCCGGGACCGTCGCCGCCATCCTGCTGTCGCTGGCGCACGTGGGCGGTCCGGGGATCGAGGCCACGGCCCGGCGCTGGGTGCGGCCCGGGGTCGAGGCGATGGTTCTCGCCGCCGGCGTGTCCACGAGCGTGGCCCTGGCCACCCTGCCGGCCCGGCCGCCGCTGGTGGGGGCCCTGCTGCTCCTCGGCCTGGATCTGCTGGCCCTCGGCGTGGTCGGCCGCCACCCCGCCGCCCTCGAGGCGGCGCCGCTCCCCATGGGCGCGGCGTGGCTGCTGTTCGCCAGCGAGGCGCTCACCGGCAATCCGCAGTGGTTCACGGTGCCCATCGGCCTCGCCCTCCTCGCCGCGGTGGGTGCCTTCCGAGTGCAGGAGCGTCGGGAAGGGCACGACCCGGCCACCCTGCCGGTGATCGTGCTCGACGTGCTCGGCTCGGCCCTCCTCGTCGGTTCGGCCGTCGTCCAGATCGTGGTCGACGACATCGCCTATGGCGCCCTGGCCACCGGCCTCGGCCTCGGCATCCTCGGGTGGGGCGTGCTCACCCACGTGCGGCGCCGGGTCACGTTCGGGGCCGGCACGGTTGCCGTCGCCCTGGCGCTGATGGTGCTCGTGCCGCTGCTCGGGGTCGTCCCGGAGATGGGCGGGATCGTGCTGTGGGCCTCGATCGCCGGGGTCGGGCTGCTGGCCATCGCCGCCGCCGCGTTCGTGGAGCGGGGCCGGGCCTCGGTCCATCGGCTGCGGGTCCGCTTCCTCGACGTCACCCGCGAGTGGGAGGGCTGGCGACCCCACCACCCGCCGTCGCTGCCGGCGTGACCATGGTGCCGCTCGTGCCTTCGGCCACGGCCGCGGCGAGGTCCAGGGCGCCGATGTGGGCGGGCCGGCCCGTGGCTTCTACGAACCGACACGCCGCCTCGACCTTCGGCCCCATCGACCCGGCCGGGAAGGCGCCGCCGCCCAGCCGGGCCCGGAGGTCGTCGGCGGTGGCGACGCCGATCGGCGACGCCTCCGGCGTGCCCCAGCGGTCGTAGACGGCGTCCACGTCGGTCAGCAGCACGAGCCCTTCGGCATCGAGCCCGATGGCGATGAGGGCGGTGCAGAGGTCCTTGTCGACGACGGCGTCGACAGTGGCGCGGCGGCCCGTGGCCGCGTCGAGCACGACGGGGATCCCCCCGCCGCCGCCGCACACCACCACCGTGCCGGTCCCGGCCAGCAGCGAGATGGCGGCCAGCTCCACGATGCCGAGCGGCTCGGGGGAGGCCACGAGCCGCCGGTGCCCCGCCGGCCCGATGGGCTTGGTCGGGACGGCGAACGCCGGATCGGCCGGATCGACCTCGACGTGGGTGAGGACCGTGGCGAACCGCCGGCCAGGCAGGACGTTGGCCAGCTCGAGGTCGAGGAGATGGCCGATCATCCCCGCGGCTTCGGCATCGAGGAGGGCCAGGGGAAGGTCCTGGCCGTCGGCCAGGAGCCCGACCTGGGGCCCGCTGCCGTGGGTGAGCACCACGGCCCCACCGCTGGCGAGGGCCGGGATGCCGGCGAGGGCTGTGGCGGCGCGGGCCGCGTTCCGGCGCTGGCTGGGCCCGTCGACGGGGTCGCCGGGCCGGAGCAGCGCATTGCCGCCCACGGCGACGACGAGCGGTCCCGGGGGCGGCGGGGGACTGGTCACCGGCGGGCCCACGCCTCGACCCACGGGGCGAGGACCTCGTCGAGCGAGGGGTGCCCGAGGCTGCGGAGCTCGTAGGTGACCTGGCGGATCGGGTGGCGGACCTGCACCAGCCGGGCGAGGTCGAGCGGCGTGCCGGCGACGACGGCGTCGCAGTCGGTGGCGTCGATGGTGGCGGCCAGATCCGAGCGCTGGGCCTCCGAGTAGCCCATGGCCGGGAGGACGGGGCCGAGGTGGGGGAAGGCGGCGAAGGTGGCGGCGATCGATCCCACCGCCCAGGGCCGCGGGTCGACGAGCTCGGCCCCGGCGGCGCGGGCCGCGGCCGCCCCGGCGCCATCGGGGAGCCCGCCGTGGGTGACCGACGGGCCGTCCTCCACGACGAGGACCCGCCGTCCGGCCAGCGGCGGCCCGTCGTCGAGGTGGACGTCGGACGCCGCGACCACGACGGGGATGTCGCCCCGCACCGCCCGCACCGTGGCCGTGAGGGTGGCCACCACCGGGTCGTCGGGGCTGGTGGCCTTGGCGATCACGGCGACGTCGGCCATGCGGAGGTTCACCTCCCCGGGGTGGAACGCCAGCTCGTCGCCCGGGCGCCGGGCGTCGAGGAGCGTGATCATGAGGTCGGGGGCGACGAAGGGGAAGTCGTTGTTGCCGCCGTCCCAGAGGATGACGTCGGCTTCGGCCTCGGCCGCCCGCAGGATCGCCTCGTAGTCGACGCCGGCCCACACGGTGATGCCCTCGGCCACCGGCCGCTCGTACTCCTCCCGCTCCTCCATCGTGGCGTCGGCGGCGTCGATGTCGGCCAGCGAGGCGAAGCGCTGAACCCGCTGGCGGCGCAGGTCGCCGTAGGGCATGGGGTGGCGGATGAGGGCGACCCGGAGCCCCGCCGCCCGGAGGGACCGGGCCACGGCCCGGCTGGTCTGGCTCTTGCCCACCCCGGTGCGGACGGCGCACACGGCCACCACGGGCCGGGTCGAGCGGAGCATGGATGCGGCGGGGCCGACGAAACGCACGTCGGCGCCGGCGGCCAGCACCCGGGAGGCCCGGTGCATCACCTCGACGTGGGCGAGATCGGAGTAGGCGATCACCGCCTCGTCGACCTCGAGCTCGTGGACCAGGCGCTCCAGCTCGGCTTCGTCCTCGATCGGGATCCCGTCCGGGTAGGCCGGCCCGGCCAGCTCGGGGGGGTAGGTGCGCCCGGCGATGCCGGGGATCTGGGCGGCGGTGAAGGCGACCACCCGCCAGTCGGGGTCGCCGCGGAACACGGTGTTGAACACGTGGAAGTCACGCCCGCCGGCGCCCATGATGAGCGCCCGGCGGATGCGGCGCCCGTCGGTCGTGGTCTCGGTGATCGGGGCCTCCTTCGGGACAGCCCTTCCCATTGTCAAGGGACCACGGGCCCCGTCCGACGTTCCAGGGTCCAAGGTCACGCCATCTCCAGCACCGCCGCGCCCGACACCCGGCCGGCGGCGAGGTCGGCCAGGGCGCGGGCCACCTCGGCGAGGGGGTACCTGGCGACCTGGGTGCGGATGGGGATGGTGGCGGCCAGCTGGAGGAACGCCTCGACGTCGGCGCGGGTCACGTTGGCGACGCTGCGGATCGACCGCTCGAGCCACAGGTCGTCGTAGTCGAAGGCGGGGATGCCGTCGAGGTGGATGGCGTTGATGGCCACCGTGCCGCCCCGGTCGAGGGCCCGCAGCGCGGCGACGACCACGGCGCCGCTCGGCGCGAACGTGACGGCGGCGTCGAGGGGGACGGGCGGCCGGTCGTCGTAGGAGCCGGCCCACTGGGCCCCGAGCGCGAGGGCGCGTCGCTGCTCGGTCGGTGACCGGGTGGCGACGTAGACCTCGCACCCCCAGTGGACGGCGATCTGGATGGCGAGCGTGGCCGAGGCGCCGAAGCCGTAGAGCCCCAGGCGCTGACCCGGAGCCACGCCGGCGACCCGCAGCGACCGGTAGCCGATCACGCCGCCGCAGAGGAGGGGGGCGGCGTCGGCGGGTGCGAGGCCGGCGGGCAGTTCGAAGGCCACATCCGCGGCGGCGGTGGCCCGCTCGGCGAAGCCGCCGTCCCGGTCCCACCCGGTGAAGCGCCCGTCGGGGCAGAGGTTCTCCCGTCCGGTGGTGCAGAAGCGGCACGTGCCGCAGCTCCCGGCCAGCCACGGGATCCCCACCGCCGTGCCCGTGCGGGCCGGATCGACGCCGGGGCCGGTGGCGAGGACGGTCCCCACGATCTGATGGCCCGGGATCACGGGGAGGCGCCGGGCCGGCAGGTCGCCCTCCACCAGCTGGAGGTCGGTGCGGCACACGCCGCACGCCGCCACCGCCATCAGCACCTCACCCGGGCCGGGCACCGGGTCGGGGACATCGACGAGGCCGAACCCGGGGCCGGCGGCCAGCGGGGCGGGACGGTCGAGGCGGGCGGCACGCACCGCGCCAGTGTGGCTCAGCGGTCGGGGTCGACGGTGTCGTCGGGCTCGGTGAAGTCGTCGGGCGACAGGTCCTCGAGGAAGGCGCGGAACTCGTCGAGCTCCGCCTCGTCGACCTCGTGCTCCCCGTCCTCGGGCTCGGGGGGCGGCGGTTCGGCGCCGGCCTCGTCGAGCACGTCGTCGTCGACGAACACGGGGGCGCCGGTGCGGATGGCCACGGCGATGGCGTCGGACGGGCGGGCGTCGATGCGGTGCTCGGCCCCGGGCACGGCGACGACGAGCTCGGCGAGGAACATGCCCTCGTCGTAGCCCGTGACCTCCGCTCGCTCGACGTGGCCCCCCACGGCGTCGATGGTGTGCACGAGGAGGTCGTGGGTGAGGGGCCGGGGCGGCTCGGCCCCGGAGAGGGCGAGGGCGATCGACGCCGCTTCCGGCGCGCCGATGAAGAGCGGGAGGAGGCGCTGGCGGCCTTCCGCCTCCTCGAGGACGAGCACCGGCGACCCGGTGGTGGCCTCGAGCTGGATGCCGAGCAGCGTCACTTCCTTCATGCCGTGCAGTATGCCGGCGGGGATCGCGAACCCGACATGCCGTAGGGTCGCCGGATGCCTCCGGCCCCACCGCATCCGACCGCCGACCCCGAGCGGCCCGCCGGGTACCCCGCGGCCTTCGACCGGGTGGAGGTCCTCCCCACCGGTGAGACCGTCCAGGTGCGGCCCATCGTGCCCGCCGATGTCGAACGGCACCGGCGGTTCGTGTCGGACCTGTCGCGCGACACCAAGTACTTCCGGTTCTTCACCGTCATCGGCGACGTCACCGAGACGCAGTCCCGATGGTTCTGCACCCTCGACTACCACGACCGGTTCGCCCTCGTGGCGATCGACGGCGACGACCTGCTCGCCGTGGCCCGCTGGGACCGCAGCCACGAGCCCGGGCACGAGACCGAGGCGGAGGTGGCCTTCGTGGTGGCCGACCGCGTCCAGGGCCACGGCATCGGCACGCTGTTGCTGCGCCGGCTGGCCGAGGCCGCCGCCGACCGTCGCATCGAGCGGTTCACAGCCGAGGTGCTCACCACGAACCGGGCCATGCTCGACGTGTTCCGCCATGCCGGCTACGAGGAGACAGAACGGTTCGAGGGGCACGGCGTGATCCACGTCGAGCTCCCGCTCGACCGGTGATCGCCGTCAGGCCCAGCAGTCGGTGATGGGGGTGGCGGTGGTGCTGGCGCCGACCGTGCGCAACCCGTACATGTCCTCCAGCGTGCGCAGCACCGAGTAGTGGTCGATGTGCTCGCTGTAGGAGCCGGGGGCGACGTGGGCGCCGTAGAAGATGGTGGCGATCTGGTTGGTGCCGAAGAAGTCGTCCTCGTCCCAGGTGACGATGAGCAGGCTGTTGTGGGTGCCGGCCCAGGTGGCGTAGGTGCCGAGGTTGTCGCTCAGCCAGGTGTCGCCCTGGGCGATGGTGCCGTCGTGCATGTCGTGGAGCTGGTTGGGCACGACGAAGGAAAGGGTGGGGAGCGTGGTGAAGTCGGTCGGGAAGGCGGTGAAGGGCTGGTTGGCCGCGGCCGGCACCGAGGCGAAGTCGACCCACGGGTTGTGCTTCCGGTAGTAGCCGCTCGAGCCGCCGGCGTTGCACACGGTGGAGCCGGCCGAGGGCAGGTCCTCGGAGTAGCCGGTGAAGGTGAACCCGGCATCGCCGATCTGGGTGCCGAGGTTGTCGGTGGCGTAAGGGGAGCCCGGCGGGGGGCAGGTGTCGTCGGTGACGCCCTGGGTGCCGCCGGAGAACAGCGCCAGGTAGTTGGGCTGGCTGGGGTGGGTCACGGCGTAGGACTGGGTGAAGAGCGCCCCGCCGGCGGCCAGGCTGTTGATGTACGGCGCGTTCGCGTTCCCGATGATCGAGGACTCCCGGTGGTTCTCCTCCACGACCACCACGACGTGGTCGTACCGCGGGATCGTCGCCGGCGGTGTGGTGGTCGTCGTGCTCGTGGTGGTGGTCGACGGGGGCGGGGCCACGACGCAGGCGCTGGCGGCGATCGTGGCCAGCGCGGCGGCGGCCAGCAGGGTGGCGGCCGACCGGGGGGCGAGGCGACGGAGGGGGACCATCGGTCCAGTGTGCCAGGCCCATCGAAGGCGCGTGCGGCGCCGTTTGGTACTTTCCCGCCGATGGCATCGTGGGCGGCACGGTACGAGGCGGGGCAGCACCGCGCCGTCTGGGAGGAGATGCGCGCCGCCGGGCCCGACGCGCTCGCTCCGGCGCGCCGGGCCGACGCCGAGGAGGTGGCCCGGCTCACCATGGCACGGGTGGCCGGCAACGTCGCCGTCCTCTCGGTGCGCCTGACCCTGCTCGGGTACCGGTTCGGCCAGCGGTACAGCCGCAACCGGCGCCGCCGCACCATCGTCGACCTCGGCCTGCGCAAGAGCATGGAGTCGGCGGGGCGGGACGTCTCGTGGGTCGACGAGGGCGATGTCGAGGAGACGGTGATGGGCTGGCCCGGCCCTCGGGGTGACGTGGTCGAGCGGTTGGCCGGCGCCGAGGCCATCCTCGGAGCGGAGCTGCCCCTCGCCCTGCGGGCCCTCGTGGTGGCGGTCGACACGGTCGACCTCGCCGGCTCGTTCCTCTCCTGGGAGCCGTCGGCCTTCGACTTCGACGACGATCTGGACTGGCCCCCGGCCGGTCGGCTCACCGACCCCTTCAACCTGCTCGGCATCGACGTGGTCGCCGAGCATCTCCACCCCGACACCGGCGAGCTCGATCCCACGCACCTCGACGACGACGGCCGGTTCGCCCTGCCCATCGCCAACGACGCGGAGCTGAGCGCCAACCGGGTCGGCGGGGTGAAGACCGTCCTGCTGCCCGACCCCGATCCGGTGGCCGTGATCGACCCCGTGATCCACGGTGTGACCGGGCGGCCGGGGATCCGGCTCGTCGACTACCTGCGCTGCACCTTCGAGTGGGCCGGGTTCCCCGGATTCGAGCTCGAACCCGGGCCGTATCCGCCCGAGCTGGCGCAGTTGCGGCGCGGCCTCTCGCCCCTCTGACCGGGGCCGCTCAGGTGGAGACGGTCAGGAGGTCGACGCCGAGGTGGATCTCGCCGTCGAAGTGGGCAGCCGCCTCGGCGATCCACTCCGGCGCGGCCTCGGGCGGCGGCGGGGGCACGGGATGGGTCATCACCAGGATGCGGGCGCCGGCCCGGGCCGCCGTCTGCGCCGCCTGCTCGATGGTGGAGTGGTAGTCGATCACGTCCTGGAGACGCTGGAAGGGGATGGCCTTGATGATCGACTCGCGGACCACCGTCTGGACGTAGATGTCGGCGCCGGCGCACAACTGGTCCAGGCCGGGGCAGGGGATGGTGTCGCCGGCAATGGCCACGGCGGCGCCGGCGTGCTCCACCCGGTAGCCCACCGTGGGGCGGACGGGGGCGTGGTCGGTGGGCGCCGCGATCACCCGCACGCCCGCCTCGTCGAACACCACGCCCTCGGTGACCTCGGTGACGACGACCTGCGGCGGCTCGTTCAGGTCGTCGTGGTGGGCGATCCGGTAGCCGATGTCGTCGGCCAGCATGTCGAGCGTGCGGTCCACGAGGCGCTGCGTGCCCTCCGGGCCCACCACCCGCAACGGGTTGGGGAGCGGGGAGAGGGCCCAGCGGCTGGTGATCACGTCGTTGAAGTCGGTCACGTGGTCGCTGTGGAGGTGGGTCAGGAACACGGTGGCGAACGACGCCGGGCCCCGGAGCGCGGCGGCGGCCCGCATGAGCACGCCGCGGCCGCAGTCGAAGAGCAGGTCGAGGCCGCCGGCGTGCACCAGCGTGCTCGGGCCGGCCCGGTCGGGGGAGGGGAGGGGGCTGCCGGTACCGAGGAGGATGACGTCCATGCCGGACATTATGACACTTTGAGTGCCACTTGTCTCGCGATGGTGGTCAGGCGCCCTTGGGGAGCTGGATGCTCTTCACCTCGAGGAACTCGGCCAGCCCGTAGCGGCCGTTCTCCCGGCCGTTGCCCGACTGCTTGTAGCCGCCGAACGGAGCGGCGATGTTGTAGCCGCCGCCGTTGACGTCGACCTGCCCGGTGCGGATCCGGCGGGCCACGGCCAGGGCCCGGTCGAGGTCGGCCGACTGCACGGCCCCGGCGAGGCCGTAGATCGTGCTGTTGGCGATCTCGACGGCCTCGTCCTCGCTGTCGTAGGGGATGATGGCCAGAACCGGCCCGAAGATCTCCTCCTGGGCGATGGTCATGTCGGGCCGCACGTCGGCGAACACGGTGGGCCGCACGAAGTAGCCGGTGTCGAGCCCGTCGGGCATCTCGGGGCCGCCGGTCACCAGGCGGGCGCCCTCCTCGATCCCGGTGCGGATGTAGGTGCGCACGCGCTCCTGCTGGGCCGCCGACACCAGGGGCCCGAGGTCGGCGCCGCTGTCGGCCGGGCCGACCGTGAGGCTCTCGGCCTTGGCCACCGCCAGCTCCACCACACGGTCCTGCAGGGCGCGGGGCACGACCATGCGGGTGAGCGCCGAGCAGGTCTGACCGGAGTTGAGGAAGCACCCGAACTGCACCCCGGAAGGCACGCACCGATCGAGGTCGGCGTCGTCGAGGATGACGTTGGCCGACTTGCCGCCGAGCTCGAGGGCCACCCGCTTGACCGTGGTGCTGGCCAGCTCGCTCACCCGCTTCCCCGCCCGCGTCGAGCCGGTGAAGGAGACCATGTCGATGTCGGGGTGGGCGGCGATGGCCTCGCCCACCACCGGGCCGGTGCCGGTGACGAGGTTGAACACGCCGGGCGGCAGGCCGGCGTCGTGGCAGATCTCGGCGAACACGAACGCGTTGAGCGGGGTGACCTCGCTCGGCTTGCACACCACCGTGCACCCGGCGACGAGGGCCGGTGCCACCTTGCAGAGGATCTGGTGGAGCGGGTAGTTCCACGGCGTGATGGCGCCGACCACCCCGATCGGCTCGTGCACCACGAGGGAGTGGCCGATGCGCTCCTCCCACGGGAACTCGTCGATCAGCCCGATGGCGGTGGCCATGCTCTGGGCCGGCAGCCCGGCCTGGATGAGCTTGCTGAAGAAGGCGGGCATGCCGAGCTCGGCGCTGATGACCGACGCCAGCTCGTCGCTGCGGGCGACCAGGCCGTCGGCGACGGCCTGGAGCACCTCGCGGCGGTCGGCCGGCGAGCGCCGGCCCCACTCGGCGAAGGCGGCCCGGGCGGCGGCCACGGCGGTGTCGACGTCGGCCGGGGTGCCGTCGGGCACGGACCCGATCACCTGCTCGGTCGAGGGATCGATCACGTCGATGCGGTCGACCCCGGTGGAGGGGATCCAGCGCCCGTCGACGTAGATGGTGTCGAAGTGCAGCGTGCGGAGGGCGGTCATGGACCGCATCCTACGGTCAGCGCCACTGGATGGAGATGCCGTTGCCGGCGGGCACGAGCTCCACCCACGTGCGGCCCGGGAGCATGGCCACGGCGTTGTTGCGGGCGTCGCGGTAGACGGTGGTGCTCTCGAGCGTCGGGCGCTCCCAGTGGATCGGCACCGCGTATCCGCCGGTGAACACCCAGCCGTTGCCGTTGCCCACGAGCTGGGCCTCGGGGATCCAGTTGCCGGCCACGTCCTTGTACTGGGTGTTGATGTAGGGGACGAACTGCACGACGACGTTGGGGACCTCGACCGGGTAGTTGTCGGCGTCGTAGTGGACCCGCCCGTTCTGCTCGCGGCGGAAGGCCTTCACCGAGTCGTCCCAGCGCCACACCACGCCGGTGGCGCCGCCGAAGGCGAACTGGGCGCCGGCGGTGCGGCGGGCGTTGGCCGGCAGCGCGCTCTTCTCGCCCCGGAACGGCCACAGCGGCGCCGGGGTGGCCGACCCGCCGAGCCGCCACAGCGACGCTGTGCGCGACATGAGGTTGTGGGGAGAGGCCCGGTCGTAGGCCCGGAAGTAGGCCCCGGCGAACTTGCCGGCGCCCACGTTGCGGAGGGGCGCCTGGGCGAGCAGCGCCTCGAACGGCGGGTTGGCGCCCGAGTAGGCGAACAGGGGGTTCTGGAGCGACCCGATGATCTGGATATCGGTGCTCCGGGCCGACCGGATGGGGCCGACGGGGTCGGCATCGCTGCCCTGGAAGACGGCGGCGAACCGGGTGATGCCCCCTTCGACCTTCTCCTCGTAGACCACGTCGGCCAGGGTCAGGCCGGCCTGGGGGCGGGCGGCGAGGTCGTCGTTGTCGATCTTCACCACCAAGGCCGGGTACTTCTCGTGCCCGGGCCGGTCGACCGGGGCGGCGGTGAGGGGGCCGGGCGGCCCCGTCGGCGGGTTGCGGGGCTTGCGGGTGGTGGGCGTGGTCGGGGTGAGCGACGTACTCGGGAGCTCGACCGACGGGGGGATCTCCGGCACCTCGGCCGTGCCCATCGTGGTGTCGTCGGGTTCCGGCAGGGTGCCCGACACCTCGTCGGCGAAGGGCGCGTCGCCGCCAGCGGCGAGCTGGGCGTCGCCGCCCCGGGTGGTGAGGAGCACGATGAGCCCGACGAGGAGGAGCACGCCGACGGCGGCGCCGGCGGCGACGAGCCGCGTCCGGGCCGGCGCGCCGGCTTCGTCCCCGTCCCCGTCCCCGTCCTCGTCGACCGCGGAGGCCGTCGGGTCGCTCTCGGCGGTCGGCTCGCTTTCGGGGGTCG
>JAKOVR010000002.1 GCA_029782025.1 Actinomycetes bacterium
AGGGGACAACACCGTGGAACACCTCGACGTGCTCATCGTCGGCGCCGGCCTGTCCGGCATCGGCGCCGCCCACCACATCCAGAACGACACCCCGTGGGCCCGCTACGCCATCTTCGAGGCCCGGGACAGCATCGGGGGCACGTGGGACCTGTTCCGCTACCCCGGCATCCGGTCCGACTCCGACATGCACACCCTCGGCTATCCCTTCCGACCGTGGACGGGCGAGAAGTCCATCGCCGACGGACCGTCGATCCTCCAGTACATCAAGGACACCGCCGCGGCCGAGGGCATCGACCGCAAGATCCGGTTCCATCACCGCATCACCAAGGCGGCCTGGTCCAGCGAGGACGCCCGCTGGCACGTCACGGCCGAGCGCACCGACACTGGTGACACGGTGGAGCTCACCACCTCCTTCCTCTTCTCCTGCAGCGGCTACTACCGCTACGACCGGGGTTACGTGCCCGACTTCCCCGGGATGGACGCCTTCGGGGGGCAGATCGTGCACCCCCAGGCGTGGCCCGAGGATCTCGACTACGCCGGCAAGCGGGTCGTGGTGATCGGCAGCGGCGCCACCGCCGTGACCGTCGTGCCGTCGATGGCGCCCACCGCCGCCCACGTCACCATGCTCCAGCGGTCGCCCACCTACATGGCCACCGTGCCCACCAAGAACCCGCTGGCCACCGCGGTGCGGGCCGTCCTGCCGGAGAAGGCGGCGGGCACGGTGCTGAAGTGGATCCACGCCGTGATGACCCAGGCCATCTACCACCTGAGCCAGCGGCGGCCCGAGATGATGCGCAAGGTGCTGCGCAAGGGCGTCGAGCGCCAGCTCCCCGTCGGCTACGACGTCGAGACCCATTTCAACCCGCGCTACAACCCGTGGGACCAGCGCCTGTGCGCCGTGGCCGACGGCGACCTGTTCAAGGCCATCCGGGAGGGCAAGGTCGACGTCGTCACCGACACGATCGACACGTTCACCGAGACCGGCCTTCGGCTCTCGTCGGGCCGGGAGCTCGAGGCCGACATCGTCGTGCCCGCCACCGGGCTCGAGCTGCTCTTCATCGGCGGGATCGAGGTCACCGTCGACGGCGAGGCGGTCGACCTCCCGTCGAAGCTGGCCTACAAGGGCATGATGCTCGAGGGCGTGCCGAACTTCGCCATGGCCATCGGCTACACCAACGCCTCTTGGACCCTGAAGGCCGACCTCACCTGCGACTACGTCGCCCGCCTGCTCAACCGCATGCGGGAACGGGGGATGCGCCAGTGCACCCCGGTCAACACCGACCCGTCGGTGCAGGCCGAGCCGCTCCTCGCGCTCTCGTCCGGCTACATCCAGCGCTCGGCCGACCGCTTCCCCAAGCAGGGCAACAAGTTCCCGTGGCGGGTCTACCAGAGCTACCTGCGTGACTACCGCGCCATGAAGCTGAGCGACGTCGACGATCCGGCCATGCGGTTCTCGAACCCGGCGCCGTCCGGCCCCACGGGCACCGACGCCACCACCACCGCCGACGAGCTCGCCCCCGTCGGCTGATCCGCCGGCCCCACCCGCACAGGAGATCGCCATGCAGGACTTCGACGGCCGCGTCGCCGCCATCACCGGGGCCGGCTCGGGCATCGGCCGGGCTCTGGCCGAGGAGCTGGCCCGGCGGGGCACCCACCTCGCCCTGTCCGACATCGACGAGACCGGCCTGGCCGACACCGTCGTCCGGTGCGAAGGTCGGGGGGTGAAGGTCACCTCGGCCCGGGTCGACGTGGCCGACCGCGCCGCGGTGGAGGCCTGGGCCGACGCTGTCGTGGCCGACCACGGCAAGGTCAACCTCATCTTCAACAACGCCGGCGTGGCCCTCGGCGCCACCATCGACGCCATGACCTACGACGACTTCGAATGGCTCATGGGCATCAACTTCTGGGGCGTGGTGCACGGCACCAAGGCCTTCCTCCCCCACCTCCGCGCCGCCGGCGAGGGCCACATCGTCAACATGTCGAGCGTGTTCGGCCTCGTCAGCATCCCCACCCAGTCCGCCTACAACGCCGCCAAGTTCGGGGTGCGCGGCTTCACCGACGCCCTCCGCATCGAGCTCGACATGGAGGACTGCGGGGTGTCGTGCACCACGATCCACCCCGGCGGGATCAAGACCAACATCGCCCGCAACGCCCGCATGGACTCGAGCGTCGAGGCCTTCACGGGCGGCAAGTCCGATCCGGCCCGCGACTTCCACAAGGTGGCGATGACCTCGCCCGAGAAGGCGGCCCGCCAGATCCTCACGGCCGTGGAGCGCGACAAGCGCCGGGCCCTGATCGGCCCGGACGCCAAGATCTTCGACGTGGTGGCCCGGCTCCCGATCGCCGTCTACCAGAAGTCGATCGTGCGGGGGGCCCGCCGCAACGCCGGCCGCTGACGGCCCGTCGGCGGCCCGCTCAACTGAGCTCCGGCGGCCCCCTCAGCTGAGCTCCGCTCCGATCAGGTCCAGGTCAGGTGTACCTCAGCGGTCGAGCCACTTCTCGCCGGGCGCGGGGATGAAGACCCGCATCTTGCCGAGGAGCGACGCGACGTCGTCGTCGACCAGCACGTAGTCGCGGTAGGGGCGCGACACCAGCCGCTCGTTGGTGGCGTGGTCGAGGAACCGCAACAGGTGCTCCCAGTAGCCGGCGACGTCGAGGAGGCCGATCGGCTTGTCGTG
>JAKOVR010000017.1 GCA_029782025.1 Actinomycetes bacterium
ACCGCCGTCTCCCCCACCACCACCAGCCACCTCACCATCTGGCCCAGCGACCAGACCCGACCCAACACCTCCAACCTCAACTTCACCGCCGGCCAGGTCATCCCCAACACCACCATCGTCAAGCTCAGCGCCACCGGCACCATCGACATCTACAACAACAGCGGCGCCGTCCACGTCATCGTCGACCTCGCCGGCTGGTTCGGCCGGGTTCCCCCGGACACCACCGCGCCGCCGACGCCGACAGGGCTGGCCGCCACCCCCGGCGACGGATCCGTGCACCTCGCCTGGGACCCGGTCGCCGCGCCGGACCTCGCCGGCTACAACCTCTACCGCTGGACCACGGCCCCGCCCGGCACGAAGGTGAACACCACGCCGGTCACGACCGTCGCCCTCGACGATGCCGGGCTGACGAACGGCACGACCTACCAGTACGCCGTCACCGCCATCGACACCACCGGCAACGAGTCGACCCCGTCATCGCCGGTGTCGGCCACTCCGGTCACCCCACCCCCTCCCGCCATCGTCGGCGTGGTGACCTCCTCGGCCACCGGCCTACCCCTCGAAGGCATCACCGTCGAGGCCTACGGCGGGGTCTTCAATGCCAAGTACGGATCGGCGTCGACCGCGGCGGACGGCACCTTCCGCATGGACGTCCCGTCCGGCTCCTTCAAGGTGCGGTACCTCGACCCGACCCAGGCCCACACGGAGGTCTACTGGGGCGGGTCCACCGTCTTCGTCGGCGCCGACAAGCTGTCGGTACCGGCCCACGGCTCCGCCGACGCCAGCTGGACCCTCACCGCCGCGGCGACCCTGCAGGGCACGGTGACCGCTGTCGTCGGCGGCGCGCCCCTCGCCGGCGCGCTGGTCGAGATCCTCGACCCGACGACCCTCGCCGTGCGATGGACCGCCACGGCGGCGGCGGACGGCACCTGGATGCGGGCGGTGGCGGCGACCACCCACAAGCTGCGGGTGTCCGACCCGGCGGGCCACCACATCACCGGCTACTCGGGCGGGGGCACCACGGCCGGCAGCGCCGTGGCCATCGCCGTCGCGGCGGGGGCCACTGTCACCCACGACGTCGCCCTCCACGACCGGCCCCGGGTGACCGGCACGGTCACGGGCGCCGGCCTTCCGCTCTCCGGCATCGAGGTGTCGATCCTCGACAGCAGCTCGGCCGCGGTCGTCGGGCAGGTCACCACCGCCGCCGACGGGACCTACGACGTCGAGGTTCCGCCGGGGAGCGTCCGGGTGCGCTTCCGCGACCCCGGCCTCCAGCACGCCACGGCCTACAACGGTGGGGCGGCGGCGTTCGGCTCGGCGGCGCCGCTCGTCCTCGGCGCCGACGACGTCATCGCCGCCGACGCGGCACTGGCCGCAGCGGCCACGCTGCAGGGTCGGGTCACCGTCGGCTCCTTCGGACCTGGCGTCCCGGCCATCTCCGTCGACGCGTTCGACGCCTCCACCGACGCGCCGCTGGCGACGACGTCGACCGCGGCGGACGGCACCTGGGCCTTCACGGCCGTGGCCCCGGGCAGCTACAAGGTCAGGTTCCACGACCCGCGGGGAGACGACGCCAACCCGTCCGACGCGTACCGCTCGGTCATCGCTCCCGGCCACGACATCGACAGCGAGGGGGCGACGCTGGCCGTGGCCGGCCTCTACCCGGTCGCCGCTGGCGCCGTCACCGACATCGGCCCGGAACCGCTCGTGGGCTACCACTGCGACCCCGCGGTGTTCCACCCCGGCGCCGACCTCACCGGCTGGACGGCCCCGGTGATCGACGGCACGCAGACCCCGAACCTCGAGGGGTGCAACCTGGCCGGCGCCAACCTCACCGCCGCCACCCTCGTCGACGGTCGCCTCCGGTACGCCGACCTCACCGGGGCGAACCTGACCGGCGCCGTGCTGTACCTGGGCTTCCTCGACTGGGGGATCTTCTCCGAGTGGCCGGCCGACCTCACCGGCGCCAGGATCACCGGCGCCGACTTCACGGATGCAACCGTGATCCCCCGCTCGATCCTCCAGGCCGACCCCGATTGGACCGGTGCCAACCTCGACGCCGTGCTCGGCGTCCCCGTGGGTGCGGCCCTCCCTCCGGGCCTCAAGGTCTTCGAGCTCGGTACGGACCCGTTCGCCGCCAAGCTCGTCGCGCTCGACCCGGCCGTCTCCAGCCCGGCCATCACGCTCGACGGCGTCACGCTCCGACGGGCGATGGTCGATCATCTGGCCGGCACCACGATCACCGGCTTCACCTGCACGCAGTGCCGCTTCGGCGAGACGTTCGACTCCATCACCTTCGCCAACGCGCAGCTCGCCGGCGCCGTGCTCTCCGGCGCGCACCTGACCGGCAGCGACGTCTCCACCGGCGACCTCGCCGGGGCCGACCTGACGGCCGCCGACCTCTCCTTCCTGCGCTGCCCGGGCACCGACTTCTCGGGCGCCGACCTGTCGGGCGCCGACCTCACCGGCGCCGGCTGCGGAGGGTCGGTCCTGACCGGCGCGGTCCTCGCCGGCGCCAACCTGGCCAACGCCTCCTTCGCCGGTGCCACCGGCGCGCCGACGGGCGGTGCCACTGCCGCCTACGACCACACCACGTGCCCCGACGGCACCGTGGCCACAGCGGCCACGGCCCAGACCACCTGCGTCGGTCACGGCTTCGCCCCGTAGCCGTTCCGCGGTCGGCGCGCCGACGCCCACGCCTGACGTGCCGTCAGGGCGGGGCTACGCTGCCGCGATCCGTCTGTGGGGGAGACCATGACCTGCACCCGTACTGCTCCGCGTCACCGCTGGGCGCCGGCCCTCGGCGCGGCGATCGTGGCGGCGAGCCTCGCCGCCGCCTGCTCCTCGTCGTCGACGCCGAGCGCCGGCCCCGCTGCCACCACCCCGGGCGGCGGTGGCAGCGGAACGGCCACGACGGCGACGGTGGCCCGGCCGGCCAAGCCCACCAAGGTGACCGCGCCCAAGGTGACGGGGCCCGTTACCGGCGGCACGTACGGCACACCGTTCAACCCGCTGGCCAAGCGCCTGGCCACCACCTACGGCTACCAGGAGGCGGAGTACTTCATCTCGGGCACGGCTACCTCCTACAAGCCGGCCGGCACCTGGGGCGAGGACGGCGCGTGGACCGCCACCACCGACGCCACCGCGCCCTTCACCACCCGCATCATCGTGCGCCTGCCCACCGACAAGGCCAAGTTCAACGGCACCGTGGTGGTGGAGTGGCTCAACGTCAGCGCCGGCATGGACGCCGACCCCGACTGGGGCTTCGCCCACGACGAGCTCATGCGGCAGGGCTACGGCTATGTCGCCGTGTCGGCCCAGAAGGTGGGCGTCGGCGGCGGCGCCGGCATCAAGCTCCCCATCCCCGGCTTCGACGCCAAGCCCCTGAAGGAGTGGGACCCGCAGCGCTACGCCTCGCTCGACCATCCGGGCGACGCCTTCTCCTACGACATCTTCTCCCAGGCCGCTGCCGTCACCCGCGATCCCACCGGGGTGCGCCCGTTCGACGGCTACCCGGTCACCACCCTGCTGGCCGCCGGCGAGTCGCAGTCGGCCTTCCGCATGACCACCTACGTCAACGCCATCCACCCGCTGGTCCGCCTGTTCGACGGCTTCCTGATCCACAGCCGCGGTCCCGGCGGCGCCACGGTGACCGACAGCAACACCCCGCCGGTCCCCAAGACCACCAAGATCCGCGCCGACCTCACCGAGCCGGTCTTCCAGCTCGAGACCGAGACCGACCTGTTCGGGCTCGGGTTCTACCCGGCTCGCCAACCCGACACCGACAAGCTCCGCACCTGGGAGATCGCCGGCACGTCCCACGCCGACCAGTTCACGCTGAACGCCGGGATCGAATCGGGCCACGAGTGGGACCCCAAGGCCAACATCGACTTCAGCGCGTTGTGCGGGACCATCAACAACGGACCCCAGACCTACGTGGTGCGGGCGCTGTTCTCCGCCCTGCGGGCCTGGGTGGTGAACGGCACGGCTCCGCCCAAGAGCCCGCTCATCGAGGTGAAGGACGGCGCCATCGTCCGCGACGCCGACGGCAACGCCAAGGGCGGCATCCGCACCGCCGCCGTCGATGCCCCGGTGTCGACGCTCAGCGGCGAGCAAGCGGAGGCCACATCGGTCATCTGCTCGCTCTTCGGGTTCACCAAGCCCTTCACCCCCGAGCGGCTGAAGGCCCTCTACCCCACCCACGAGGACTACGTGATGAAGGTCAAGGCCGCGACCCAGCGGGCGGTCGACGCCGGCCACATCCTCCCCGCCGACCAGCCCGAGATCCTCGACGCCGCGCAGAAGGCGGCGGTCCCTGGCTGACCCTCCCCCGCTCGACCCCTCCCGTGGGTGACCCGTCCCGTGGGTGACCCGTCCCGTGGGTGGG
>JAKOVR010000036.1 GCA_029782025.1 Actinomycetes bacterium
ATCAGGGGCGACGCGCACCAGTCGGTACACGGCGCGCTCGATCGGAAGGAACAGGCGGTCGCCCGGCGCGGGCGACGGCCCGCCGACGTGGTCCGGGTCGCCGTAGACCCGGGCGAGGTAGCGGCCGAGCGGGGCGACGGCGAGGGCGAGCGCCAGCCCGAGCAGACCGAGTTGGAAGATGCCGGTGGGGGACACGTCAGACCCTCTCGGGGAACACGAGGACGTAGACGAGGTAGCCGAGGAGCACGACCGCGAGCCCGAGACCGATCAGGTTGTCGTTCATCGCGGCGCCTCCACCCGTTCGTGGGTGGCGGAATCGGCTGCCGCTGGCGGTCGGACCGGTTCGTCGGCGGGCTCGGGCTGTTGGGTGCGCTCCAGCCCGGCCGGATCGGGCCCGATGATCCCGTCGCAGACGCGGACGAACCATGCCATGACGGCGAAGAACAGGCCGATGCCGGCGAGGTAGATGAGATCGCTCACCGGACCTCCTTTCGGTCGGGACGGTCGGCAGGGGGAACGGTCATGACGTCGCTCCGGTCGGGGTGTCGAGGGGCCACCGGCCGATGACCGCGCCGACCTGATCGGCGAGGGCCACGGCCACGAGGAGCTGGTACGGCTCCACCGGTCGAGCCGGGGTGGGATCGAGCACGAACCGCCCGACCAGCATCCCGGCGGCGAGCACCTCCAGGGCGACGGGACCGCCCGGAAGCCCGGTCGAGCTGTCCCACGCGAGGTCGCCCATGCGCACACGGCCTTCGTGGTCGATGGTCGCCGAGGGGGCGAAGGCCTGGCCTCGTTCGAACCGGCAGTGCCGTAGGCCGAGCAGCTCGGTCAGCTCCCGAGCAACGACGTCGACGAGTCGGTCGAGCGGGGTGTCCAGCGTTGCGAGCTCCGCGGCGTAGTACATGCGGCCGATCTCGCCTTCCCGTGCGGCGCGCAGCCGCTGGTGGTGCTGGTTCCGGATCGAGAGCTCGCCCACGGCCACGCCCGCCGCCAGCAGGACACCGGCGGCGACGGCGTCGTTGCGTGCGGCAATGGCGAGCGAGCCGTAGGGCTCGGTGAGCAGCACGTCGAACCCGACGGCGCCGCTGATGGCGCCGACGATGCTCGCCGGTCGGTTGCCCTGCATGGCCACGACCACGACGGCGAGCATCACGAGCAGGGCGAGCGCACCGGGACCGACCAGCGCACGCAAGGGAACGAGCGCGACGGCCGTGACCAGCGGCGCGGTCAAGGCGATGGTGACAGGGTGACGGGCCCACGACGGCATGGATGCCGTTGTACGGCCGGCCGGGCCGCCAGAGAACCGCCTTTCCGCCACCGATACGCCGGTCCCTCGGATCTTGTCGCCGCCTTGACGCGGCGTGGTCGGCCTTCGCCGGGCGGGTATTGGCCCTACCATGCGTCGTCGTGAGAGGCCTGCTCCCCGGTGCGGCGACCATGACGGTGCTCTTCACCGATCTCGTCGACTCCACGGCCATGCGCAGCCGCCTCGGCGACGACCGGGCCGACGCCGTTCGGCGCGAGCACGATCAGCTGCTCACGACCGTGATCAACGAGCACCGGGGCGTGGTGGTGAAGGGCACGGGCGACGGCCTGATGGCCGTGTTCCACGCCCCGAGCGAGGCCGTGGCCGCGGCCACCGGCATCAACCAGACCATCGCCCGCCGCAACCGCCGCGCCCGTGAGCCGCTGGTGCTCCGGATGGGGATGAGCATGGGCGAGGTGGCGGTGGAGGACGACGACGTCTTCGGCACGCCCGTCGTCGAGGCGGCACGGCTGTGCGGCAAGGCGGCCAACGAGCAGATCCTCGTCTCCAACTACGTCCGGGCGCTGGCCGGCTCCCGCAGCAGCGCCGTGTACGCCGAGGTGGGGATGCTCGAGCTCAAGGGCCTCCGTGAGCCGATCCTGGCCTACGAGATCCTGTGGCGGGAGACGGTCATCAGCGGTGCGCTGCCCTTCCCGGAGATCCCCGCCCTCTCCCGCACGGTCCCGTTCGTCGGCCGTCGGCACGAGCTGCTCGCCCTCGAAGACGCGTTCACCCGGGCGTCGTTGGGTCGCGGCCCGCTGGTCGTGATCGAGGGGCCGGCCGGGGTCGGGTGCTCCCGCCTGGCCGCCGAGTTCGCGCTCCGCCACCACCTCGACGGGGCGATGGTGCTCTACGGCCGGTGCGATCCGTTCGGCGCCGCGCCGTTCGATCCGGTGGCCGAGGCGTTGCGGGGCCATGTCGCTCACCTCCCCGACGATCAGCTGCTCGACCAGCTCGGCCCGGAGGCCCACCATCTGGTGCGGCTCGTCCCGGAGCTGGCCGGCCGCCTGCCCCGGGCCACCGAGCAGCCGGTGACCGACCCGCAGGCCCAGGCCACGGCCGTGTTCGAGGCGGTCACGGGCTGGCTGAACGCCGCCTCGGCCATCGAGCCCGTCGTGTTCGTGCTCGACGACCTGCAGTGGGCCAGCCGGAGCACCCTGCTGCTCCTCCGCCACGTGCTGCAGCGCACCGAGCCGATGCGGGTGCTCTTCGTGGCCACGTACACGGCGGACGGTCCCGGCCGCCCGACCGATGACGACGCGAACGCGACGGCGTTGGCCGACACCCTCGACGAGCTGCGAGAAGGCATGCGGGGTGTCGACCGCATCGTGCTCCGGCCGCCGGCCACCGCCGAGCTGGCCGAGCTGGCCGCCGGTGTGTTCGACGGCGCGTTGGCCGGGGCCCCGGCCGAGGAGCTGGCGACCCGGATCGAGCAGACGGGCGCGCCCACCCCGTTCGATGCGATCTGGCGGCTCGGCGAGCTCGTGGCATTGGGCGCCGTCGAGCTGGTCGACGGGCGCTGGCGCCCCACCGGCACCCTCGACGTCGACCGGCTCGACCTCGACGCCGAGCCGGCCAGCCTCGTCCGGCGATCGGTCCGGGCCCTCGACGACCGGACCCGGAGCGCGGTGGCCGTCGCCGCCGTGCTCGGCGACGAGATCGAGGCGGCGGTGCTCGCCGCCGTCCTCGCCGTCGACGACACCGACCTGCACGTCATGCTCGACGCGGCCCGGGAGGCCGGCGTGTTGGCCCCGCTGGGCGACGGCCGCTACCGCCACACCTTCCCGCATCGGCTCGTCCGCGAGGCGATCTATGTGGCCATCGACGACGAGCAGCTGCGCGTCACCCACGCGCTCGTGGCCGACGAGCTGGAACGGCAGGCCGGACCGGGCAACACACGGGCCCGGGCCGCCGTCGCCCACCACCGGTTGGCCGCCGCCGGCCACGCCGTCAACGTGGTGTCGGCCGCCGCCCGCGAGGGTCGCGACGATCGCGAGACCGGCTCCCCGGTGCTGACCGAACGGCTCCGCTCGGCGGCCGACGCCGCGGTGGCGGCCGGCGCAGGGGCCCGCGATCAGCTCGCCCTCGACGAGGCCGCCGACTGGTACGCCACCGCGCTCGCTTGCCTCACCGACCTGCCCGCCGTTCCCGAACCGACGCTCCTCTCGGTGCTCCTGGCGCTGGGGGAGGCCCAGCGCCTCGCCGGCCATCCCGAAGCGCGGTCGACCCTCATCCGGGCGGCTGGGCTGGCCCGTTCCAGCGGCGACACCGACGCGCTCGCCCGGGCGGCGCTGGCCAGCCTGCGCGACACGGTGGTGTCGGCCGGCACGCCCGATGCTGCCGAGGAAGAGGTGCTCCGGACAGCCCTCGAGCACACCCCGCCGGCCGACTCGGAGGTGCGGGCGCAGCTCCTCGTGGCGCTCGCCGTCGAGCGCGCCGCCTCGGGCGATCCGTCAGCGGCGGAGCTGGCCGGCGACGCGGTGGCCATGGCCCGGCGCCTCGACGACCCCGAGATCCTCGCCACCGTGATCGAGCAGGCCATCCTCGCCGTGCCGGATCCGGGTTCGGCCGCCCAGCGCGACGAGTGGGCCGAGGAGCTGTCCCAGGTGGCCATCAGGGTGGAGTCGTACGACCGGCGGTTCGGCGCCGCCTTCGTGCGCTCGTCGGTTGCGCTCGAGTCCGGCGACCTCGACACCGTGCAGCGCTGCCTCGGGGTCGCCCGGGATGCGGCGATGCGGCGCCGCCACCCGCTCCTCTCGTGGCACCTGTCGATCCGGGAGTCCGCCCACGCCTACGCCCGCGGCGACCTCGACAAGGCCCAGCGCTTCGCCGAGGGCGCACTGGAGCTCGGGCAGCGGGCCCGGCGGGCCGAGTCGCTGGCGTCGTTCCGACCGCTCCTGCTGGCCATCCGGCGGCTCCAGGGTCGCCTGACCGAGCTCGTCCCCCGCCTCGAGCAGGTGTTCGCCACCGACGCCGCCGCCGACGGCTACGCCGTGGCCCGGGCGATGGCCGACGCCGGTCGCCTCGATCTCGCCGGCCAGGCCTACCGGGCTGCGGCCGAGACCCGCTTCGAGCACCTCCGTGGGCCCGATGTCGCGGCCGAGCTGTGCAACCTGGCCTACCTCGCCGCCAACCTCGGCGATCCGGCCGGGGCGGCGGTCCTGGCCGAGCGCCTGATCCCCCTCGCCGATCGGCACGCCGTGTTCGTGGTGCCGCTGCACGTGGGGGCGCACTACCTCGCCATGCTGTCGGCCACCCAGGGCGACGTGACCGGTGCCCACACCTGGTTCGAGCAGGCCGTCCGCCACCACGACGGCGCCGGGATGCCGCTCCTCGCCGCCGAGACCCGGATGGAGTGGGCGCGCTACTGCCTGGCCGTGCGGGCGCCCGATCACGCCCGGCAGCTGGCCGAGCAGACCCTCACGCTGGCGGCCCACTACCGGGCCCACGGGCTCGACGCCCAGTCGCGGGCCTTCCTCTCGACCCTGCCGCCCACCCCGACGCCAGTGGGCGTGGGGACCTGACCTGCCCGGCCCGGATCCAGCGTTCCCTCGTGGGTGCGAATTTTTGGCGAACGCGAAC
>JAKOVR010000084.1 GCA_029782025.1 Actinomycetes bacterium
AATTCGCACCCACGGAGGCCGTCGGCGGGGACGAGACGGTGGAGGCGCTGGCCGCCGGGTTCGACGGCCAGGTCGGCGTGATCGTGGCCGGCGGCGGCATCGCCGACCCGGCCGGCGTGCTGGCGCTGGCCGAGCGGTTGCAGTGGCCGGTGCTGGCCGACGCCCGCAGCGGCTGCCGGGTGCCCCATCCCTGCGTCGTCGCCCACGCCGACGCCCTCCTCCGCCACGAGCCCTTCGCCGAGGCCGCCGCCCCGGCCGTGGTCCTGCGGCTCGGGGCCCCGTTGGCGTCGAAGGTGGTGGGCCGGTGGCTCGCCGGCCTCGACGCGTGGCAGGTGGGCGTGGAGGCCGACGGCACCCTGTACGACCCCGACCGCACCCTGGCCTCGCTGGTGGCGGCCGAGCCGGGCGGGCTGTGCCGGCACGTGGCCGCCGCCCTGCCGTCGGTCGTGGGCGACAGCCGGGCGCTGGCCCGCTGGATCCGGGCCGACGCCAACGCGGCCGAGGCCCTCGCCGCCACGCTCGGCGCCCACCCCGAGCCCACCGACCCGCAGGTGGCGCGCGACACCCTCGCCGCCGTGGTCGACGGCGGGCACCTGGTCGTGTCGTCGTCCATGCCGGTGCGCGACCTCGAGTGGTACGGCCGGCCCCGGGCCGAGGTCACCGTGCATGCCAACCGGGGCGCCAACGGGATCGACGGGGTGGTGGCCACCGCGGTGGGCGTCGCCCTCGGCGCCGGCCGACCCACCGTGCTGATCATCGGCGACGTCGCCTTCCTCCACGACAGCAACGGCCTGCTCGGCGCCGCCGCCCGCCCCGACCTCGACCTCACCGTGGTGGTGGTCGACAACGACGGCGGCGGGATCTTCGAGTTCCTGCCCCAGGCCACGGTGGTCGACCGCGACCGCTTCGAGCGCGTCTTCGGCACGCCCCACGGCGTCGACCTCGGCGCGCTCGCCGCCGTCCACGGCGCCACCGTGCACCGGGTGACGACCGCCGGCGCCGTCGGCCCGGCCGTGCTGGCGGCCCAGGAGGCCGGCGGGCTCCACGTGGTGCACGTGCGCACCGACCGGCGGGCCAACGTGGCCGTCCACGACGCCGCCCACGCCGCCGTGGCCACGGCCCTCGGCTGAGGCGTCGGCGGACCCGGCCTACGCGCCGATGGCGCTGCGCATGGCCCGGAACTTCGCCTCGGTCTCGGCCAGCTCGGCCTCGGGATCGGAGTCGGCCACCACGCCCACGCCGGCGAACAAGCGGGCCGACCGCCCGTCGGCCGCCACCTCGGCGCAGCGGATGCCCACGGCCCACTCCCCGTTGCCGGCGTGGTCGACCCACCCCACCGGGCCGGCGTAGGCGCCCCGCTCCATGCCCTCGTGGGCGGCGATGAGGGCCAGGGCTTCGTCGCGGGGGTCGCCGCACACGGCCGGGGTCGGGTGCAGGGCGGCCATCAGCTCGAGCACCGACGCCGGCGGGTCCGACAGCCGCCCCTCCACCATCGTGGCCAGGTGCTGCACGTTGGCCACGGCCACGATCGACGGCTCCGCTTCCTCGTCGAGGTACGAGCACCACGGGAGCAGCGTCTCGTGGACCATGTCGATGGTGATGCGGTGCTCCACCTGGTCCTTGAGCGACGTGAGCAGCTCGGTGGCCAGGGCCAGGTCGGTCTCGGGGTCGCCCGAGCGGGGCGCGGTGCCGGCCATCGGGTGCGACCGCACGCCGTCGCCCCGCCGGGCCACCAGCAGCTCGGGGCTGGCCCCCACCAGGTGGGCGCCGCCGGGCAGGGGCATGGCGTAGAGGTAGCAGCCGGCGTAGGAGGTGCGGAGCCGGTCGAGCAGCACGCCTGGGTCGAGGACGGGACCGGCCGCGGTCGGGTCGGCGGTGACGGCGAGCTCGCGGGCCAACACCACCTTGCGGGCCCGGCCGGCGCGCAGCTCGTCGCGCGCGGCGGCGACCGACGCGCACCAGGCCGCCGGCGACCGCACCGGGGCGACGGTCACGCCAGCGACGCCGTGCCCGCCGGCCTCGCCGTGGTGGCCGATGGCCAGCTTGGCCGAGAACCCGTCGGCCTTGGCCTGGAGGCCGCTCATACGGGAGGCGGCGTCGAGCACGGCGGCGTCACCGATCACCGTCTTCCACCAGTGGCCGTCGGGCCCCCGGCCCACCACCGTGGACGGCACCAGCAGCTCGCCCGGCGCGGTGCGGTCGAAGGGCAGCGCGGCGAAGGCGACCGGGCCGCACCCCGGGAGCCCGACCGTGTCGTCGATGTCGATCCCGGCCACGGCCTCGGCCCACGCCGCGGCGGTGGCCGGCAGGCGGAGGGCGAGGTGGGGGCTGCCGGCCAGGAGCTGGCCCGGGTGCTCGAAGTGCGGTCCGGCGGCGGTCCCGGTGCCGATGCCCCCGAACGCGTCGACGGCGAGGCGATCGGTGGGCCGGTCGGGGTCGAGGAGGCGGGTGCGCGCGACCAGACCCACGGTCAGGCGTCCCACTCCGGCCGGCGGCGGGTGCCGGTGACGAGCTGGGCGATGCCGGTGGAGAGCAGGGTGCGCTCCACGCCGCAGAAGCCGGCATCCTCGAGGCGACGGAGCATGTCGACCGGCGGCGGCAGGTAGGCCACCGACTTGGGGAGGTAGCGGTAGGCCGACTTGTCGCTGAAGAGGCCGCCCACCACCGGGACGACCTTGCCGAAGTAGAGGCCGTGGCCCCAGCGCAGCACCGGGTTGGGGGGCTCGGCCACCTCGAGCAGGGCGATGCGCCCGCCCGGCCGGACCACCCGGCCGAGCTCGTCGAAGAACTGGCCGAGGTCGACGAAGTTGCGCAGGGCGAACCCGCAGGTGACCCCGTCGACGGCGCCGTCGGGGACGGGCAGGCGGAGGGCGTCGCCCTGGAACAGGGGGGCGGTGGTGCGGGCGGCGGCCAGCATGCCGAAGGACAGGTCGGCGCCGATGGGGCGCAGCTCCTGGCGCTGGAGCTCCCGGCACAGGTCGCCGGTGCCACACGCCAGGTCGAGCACCGTGGCCCCGGGGCCGAGCCGCAGCTGGCGCACGGTGCGGCGGCGCCAGCCGACGTCCATGCGGAAGGTCATGACGCGGTTCACGAGGTCGTACCGCGGCGCGATGGCGTCGAACATCGCCCGCACCGCCTTGGCCTTCTCCTCCCCTTCGGGGAGGTGATCGGCGTCGATGAGGGTCATGGTCGTGAGCCTATGGCGCCGAGGGGCGCGAGCCGATAAGATACAAGTAGCAGACAAGTAGAGAGGCAGGTTGCAACCATGACCACGACCGACACCTGGGACCCCGCCACCTACGACCGCTTCAAGGCCGAGCGGACCCAGCCCTTCCTCGACCTGCTGGCCCTCCTCGCGCCGTTCCCCTCGGCCCCGCGGGTGGTCGACCTCGGCTGCGGCACCGGCGAGCTCACCCGGCTGCTCCACGACCGCATCGGCGCCGCCCGCACCCTCGGCATCGACCGCTCGCCGGCGATGCTGGCCGAGGCCGGGCCCCGGGCGGTCGACGAGCCGGGCCACCACCTGTCCTTCGCCCTCGGCGACCTCGCCGCGTGGGATGGGGAGGGCGAGGGCGAGGACACCGACCTGGTGCTGGCCAACGCCGCCCTCCACTGGGTGCCCGACCACCCCGGCGTGCTGGCCCGGTGGACGGCGGCGCTCGCCCCCGGTGGCCAGCTTGCGGTGCAGGTCCCGGCCAACGCCGACCACCCGTCCCACACCCTCATCGCCGAGCTCGTGACCGAGGAGCCGTTCGTGTCGGCGCTGACCGCCCCGGTCGACCCGGATCCGGTAGCCGTCAACGTGCTGCGGCCCGAGCAGTACGCCGAGCTCCTCGGCGACCTCGGCTACGAGGCCCAGCACGTGCGCCTGCAGGTGTACGCCCACCACCTGGCCGGCACCGCCGCCGTGGCCGACTGGACCGCCGGCACCACCATGACCCGGGTCCGGGCCGTGCTGCCCGCCGACCTGCTGCCCGAGTTCGACGCCCGCTACCGGGCTCGCCTCGTGGCCGTGCTCGGCGACCGCCAGCCCTACCTCTATCCTTTCAAGCGCATCCTGTTCTGGGGGCGGCGGCCGTCCTGACCGGCCCGCCCCGCAGGCCCCCCTCCTCCCGCTCCGATTCGACCGACCATGCCCCCCGCTCCCGCCGCCGCCGTGAAGCGGGGGATCCGGGCCGGGATCCGGGCCGCGGCCATGGTGGCCGACGGGCGCCTCGGGGCCGGGGACGGGATCACGGTCCTCGGCTACCACCAGGTCGGCGGCCCCGTGGCCGGGTCGGTCAACCTGCCGCTCCCCCTGTTCGAGGCGCAGGCGGCGTGGCTGGCCGAGCACGCCCATGTCGTGTCCCTCGACGACGCCGTCGCCCGCCTGACCGGCGACGACAAGGCGACGGCGCCGCTGCCCACCGATCGGCCCACCGTGGCCATCACCTTCGACGACGGCACCGCCGACTTCGTGGAGCACGCGGTGCCGGTGCTGGCCCGCCACGGCCTGCCGGTCACCCTCTACCTCGCCACCAGCTTCGTGGAGGAGGGCCGGTCGTTCTGGGACGACGGCACGGTGCTCAGCTGGTCGGCGCTGGCCGACGCCCTCGCCACCGGGGTCGTAGCCGTCGGGTCCCACACCCACACCCACGTCCTCCTCGACCGCACGCCACCCGACCGCATCGCCGAGGAGCTCGACACGTCGATCCAGCTCATCGCCGACCGCCTCGGGGTGGAGGCCCGGCACTTCGCCTACCCCAAGGCCATCGGGCGGGGGGCGGCGGGCGACCGGGCCGTCCGGGCCCGGTTTGCGTCGGCCGCGGTGGCCGGCGGCGGCACCAACCGGCCGGGCCGCACCGACGTGCACCACCTGGCCCGCCAGCCCGTCCTGGTGGCCGACGGGCTGCGGTGGTTCGAGCGCAAGGCCCGGGGCGGGTTGGCCCTGGAGGGGCGCCTGCGCGACCGGCTCGACCAGCGCCGCTACGCCGGCGCCGAGCGGTAGGAGCCCGAGCCACCGTGACCGCCCCCCGGCCCAAGCTCATCCACGTCACCACCGTCGACATGAGCCTCGACTGGCTCCTCGGGCCGCAGCTGCGCGCCTTCGCCGCCGCCGGCTACGAGGTGGTGGGGGCGTCGGCCCCCGGCCCCCATGTCCCGGCCCTCGAGGCCGCCGGCATCCGGCACGTCGCCCTCGCCCACGCCACCCGGGCCATGGCCCCGACCCACGACCTGCTGGCCCTGGCCGAGCTCACCCGCCTGTTCCGCCAGGAGCGGCCGGCCATCGTCCACACCCACAACCCCAAGCCCGGGCTCTACGGCCGGCTGGCCGCCCGGGCCGCGGGGGTGCCGGCGGTGGTCAACACCGTGCACGGCCTCTACGCCCTCCCCGAGGACCCGTGGCCCAAGCGGGCCGTGGTCTACGGCCTCGAGCGGGTGGCGGCGCTGGCCAGCGACTGCGAGCTGGTGCAGAACCCGGAGGACATCCGCACCCTGCGCCGGCTCGGCATCCGGGCCCGCAAGCTGCGGCTCCTCGGGAACGGGGTCGACCTGAGCCGCTTCGACCCCGCCGCGGTCGCCCCCGCCACGCGGGCGCAGTTGCGGGAGGCGTGGGGGGTCGGGCCCGACGACGTGGTGGTGGGCCTGGTGGGTCGGCTGGTGGCCGAGAAGGGGTACCGGGAGGTGTTCACGGCGGCGCGGGCGCTGGCCGGCACCCACCCGAACGTGCGCTTCGTGGTGGTCGGCCCCGACGACCCCGACAAGGCCGACGGCATCCGGGCCGAGGAGGTGCGGGCGGCCGAGGCCGCGGGCGTCACCTTCCTGGGGCGGCGCACCGACATGGCCGACCTCTACGCCGCGTTCGACCTCTACCTCCTGGCCTCGTGGCGGGAGGGGTTCCCCCGGTCGGCCATGGAGGCCGCGGCGATGGGCCTGCCCGTGGTGGCCACCGACATCCGGGGCTGCCGGCAGGTGGTGGCCCACGGCGAGACCGGGCTCCTGGTGCCGGCCCGCGACCCCGAGGCGATCGCCGGCGCCGTCGCCGACCTGGCCGGCGACGCGGCGCGGCGCCGAGCGATGGCCGTCGCCGCCGCCCGGCGGGCCCGGCGGGAGTTCGATCAGCAACGGGTGATCGACATCACGTTGCAGGCCTACGCCGAGCTGCTCGGCGGCCCGCCGGACCGGCGTCCGGCCGCGGCCTCGTAGATCGCCTCCAGCCGGCGGGTGGCCGCCACCACGTCGAAGGCGGCGCTGCGGGCCTTCGCCGCCGCGCCCATCTCGCCCCGGAGGGCGGCGTCGCCGGCCAGGGCGACGTAGGCGTCGGCCAGGAGGTCCGGCCGTCGAGGGGGCACCAGCACCGCGGCCCCGCTGTCGCCCACGGCCTGGGGGATGCCCCCGACGTCGGTGGCCACCACGGGCAGGCCCATGGCCATGGCGTCCATCAGCGACACCGGAAGCCCCTCGTGGTCGCTGGTGAGGGTGAACACGTCGAAGGCGGCGGTGACCGCCAGCGGGTCGTCGCGGTAGCCGAGGAGCTGCACCCGGTCGCCGAGGTCGAGGGACGCGGCGAGGGCCCGCATCTCGGCCTCGAGCGGCCCCTGCCCGACCGACACGAACCGCAGGGCCGCGTGGCGGGGGAGGGCGAGGTCGGCGGCGCGGAGCCACACGTCGTAGGCCTTCTCCTTGCGGAAGTTGGCCACGATGCCCACGACCACGTCGTCGGGGCCGACGCCGAGGGCGGCCCGGGCGGCGTCGCGGCCCGCCGTGGCCGCCCGGGCCCCGGACAGATCGGTCCCGTGCACCAGCGGCTCGACCCGGTCGCGCAGCCCGGCGGGGATCTCGGCCCGCACGTCCTCGCTCACGCTGAGCTGGGCGTCGTCGAGCCGGAACGTCAACCGGTTGGCCCACCGGGTGGCGCGGGCGTGGCGGGGCCAGCGGTTGTGCTCGGTGTAGACGAGGGCGGGGCGGGGGCGCACGGTGCGGGCCACCAGCCGCACCGCCGCCGCCACGAGGGGGGAGTGCGTGTGGACCACGTCGAAGTGGCCGTGCACGAGGAGGCGGCGCAGGCGCCACACCCAGCGGGGGTCGAGGTCACGGGCGCCGTGCAGGCATTGCACCTCCACCCCGAGGCCCTCCAGGGTGGCCACGTGGTGGTGCTTCCACGGCACGAGGTAGGCGGCGGTGACGGTCACCCGCGAGCGGTCGAGCGCGCCGGCGTGGTGGACGAGGAGCTGCTCGGCCCCGCCGGGCCCGAGCCCCTTGATGAGCCACAGCACGCGGAGCGGCTCGCCCTCGTCGCCCACCGGTCAGGGCACCAGCCGGTCGAGGAGGGCGGCGATCACCCGGTCCTGGTCGTCGGGGGTGAGGCTCGACCCGCTGGGGATGCACAGCCCGGTGGCGAAGATGCGCTCGGCCACCGCGCCCCCGATGCACTCGTGGTCGGCGAAGAGGGGCTGGAGGTGCATGGGCTTCCACGCCGGACGGGCCTCGATGTCGAGGGCTTCGAGGTGGAGGCGGACCTCGGTGGGGTCGGCGGCGGCGACCCCCGGCTCGAGGGTGAGGACGGTGAGCCAGTTGGTGGGGCGACCCCAGGGGGCGTCGGGGAGGAAGCCCACGCCCGGCACGTCGCCGAGCGCCTCGACGTACCGGGCGCGCACGGCGCGCCGGCGTTCGATCTTGGCCGGCAGCCCTTCGAGCTGGCCCCGGCCCACGGCGGCGAGGAGGTTCGACATGCGGTAGTTGTTGCCGGCGACGGTGTGCTCGTAGTGGGGGGCGGGCTCGCGGGCCTGGGTGGCGAGGAAGCGGGCCCGGGCGACGAGGTCGGCGTCGGCGCTCACCAGCATCCCGCCGCCGCTGGTGGTCATCACCTTGTTGCCGTTGAAGCTGAACACGCCGACGCGCCCGAAGCCGCCGGCGGGGCGATCGTGGTAGGTGGCGCCGAGCGCCTCGGCCGCGTCCTCGACGAGCACCACGCCGTGGCGTTCACAGGCGGCGACGATCGGGTCGTAGTCGGCGCACTGGCCGTAGAGGTCGACGGTGACGACGGCGGCCGGGAGCCGGCCCGCCGCCGCCCGCCGGTCGAGCTCGGCGGCCACGAGGGCGGGGTCGAGGTTCCAGCTCGTCGCCTCGGCGTCGACGAACACGGGCCGGGCCCCGACGTAGCCCACGGCGTTGGCCGTGGCCACGAAGGTGAGGGTGGGGACGAGGACCTCGTCGCCGGGGCCGACGCCGACGAGCTGGAGGGCGAGGTGCAGGGCGGCGGTGCCGCTCGAGAGGGCGGCGGCGTGGGGGACGCCGACGAACGCCGCGAACTCCTCCTCGAAGGCGTCGACGTGGGGGCCGAGGGGGGCCACCCAGTTGCTGTCGAAGGCGTCGAGCAGGAGGGCCCGCTCCCGCGCGCCCATGTGGGGCGGGGACAGGTAGATCCGCGGAGGCCCAGGTGCCATGGTGCGGCACGGTATCGTCCCCGCTCGTGCGTGTCGTGGTTACCGGCGGAGCCGGGTTCATCGGGGCCAACCTGTGCCGGGCGCTCCTCGCCGAGCCGTCGGTCACCGAGGTGGTGGCGCTCGACGACCTGTCGACCGGTCGCGCCTCGAACCTCGACGGCACGGCCGCCCGCCTCGTGGAGGGTTCGATCCTCGACCGTGACGCCCTCGACGCCGTGCTGGCCGGCGCCCATTCCGTGGTGCACCTGGCCGCCCGCCCGTCGGTCCCGCGGTCGCTGGCCGATCCCATGGCCACCCACCGGGTCAACGCCACCGGCACCGTCGAGGTGCTGGAGGCGGCGCGGCGAGGGGGTGGCGTGCACGTGGTCGTGGCGTCGTCGTCGTCGGTCTACGGGGCCAACCCCGTGCTGCCGAAGGTCGAGACCCTCCAGCCCCGCCCCCGGAGCCCGTACGCGGCGTCGAAATTGGCGGCCGAGTCCTACGCCCTCGCTTACGCCGACAGCTTCGACCTGCCGGTCCTGGCCTTCCGCTTCTTCAACGTCTTCGGCCCCTGGCAGCCGGCCGGCCACGCCTACGCCGCGGTGCTCCCGGTCTTCCTCGACGCCGCCGCATCGGGCCGGCCCCTCCCCGTGCACGGCGACGGCACCCAGACCCGCGACTTCACCTACGTGGGCACGGTGAGCAGCGTGCTGGTCCGGGCGGCCACGGCTCGGATCACCGCCCCGGAGCCGGTCAACCTGGCCTTCGGGAGCCGGATCTCGCTCCTCGAGGCCATCACCCGGATCGAGGCCGCGTTGGGCCGGCCGCTCGAGCGCGAGCACCAGCCGGTGCGGCCGGGCGACGTGCCCCACTCCCAGGCCGACTCGTCCCGCCTGCGGGCCCTGTTCCCCGACGTGGAGGCGGTGCCCTTCGACGAGGGGCTGGCCGCCACCATCGAGTGGTTCCGGGCCGAGGGCGCGACCCTGTGACCGACCCAGCCGCCGTGCCGGCCGGCCCCTATCGGGGCAAGCGGGCGGTCGACCTGGCCATCCTCGCCGTGGCCGCCGTCCCCGCCGTCCTGGTGGGGGTGGTGTGCGCCGTGGCCGTGAAGCTCACGTCGAAGGGGCCGGTGTTCTTCCGCCAGACCCGGGTGGGGATGGGGGGCGTGCCCTTCACCGTGTGGAAGTTCCGCACCATGGTGGCCGGCGACAACCCGATCTTCCCCGACGCCACCCGCATCACGAGCGCCGGCCGGTGGCTCCGCCGGCTCAGCCTCGACGAGCTGCCCCAGCTCATCAACGTGGCGGTGGGGGACATGAGCGTGGTCGGCCCCCGGCCCACCCTGCCCTACCAGGTGGAGCGCTACGACGACACGCAGCGGCTGCGCCTGCGGGTGCGGCCCGGCATCACCGGCCTCGCCCAGATCAGCGGCCGCAACGCGCTGAGCTGGGCCACCCGGATCGAGTACGACATCGAGTACGTCCGCACCCAGTCGCTGCGCACCGATCTCGGCATCATCGTCCAGACGGTCAAGCCCCTGCTCACCGGGGAGGGCGCCGAAGGGCACCCCACCGACGACCCGCTGGCCGCGGCCGGCGGGGACGACGCACCCGGCGGCGATCCGATCTAGGCGGGGCCGTCACCAGCGGGCGGGGACGCCCTTGGCCGTGACCCCCGGCGGCACGTCGGTGACCACCACGGCCCCGGCGCCGATCACCGCACCGGCCCCGATGGTGTGGCCGGGGGTGACCACGGCGCCGGTGCCGAAGAAGGCGAGGTCGCCGATGGTGTTGGTGCCGTTGACGAGCACGCCGGGGCTGAAGGTCACGGCGGCGCCGACGGTGCAGTCGTGGGACACCACGGCGCCCACGTTGCACTGGGTGTGGTCGCCGAGGGTGACGTTGGTGGTGACCCGGGCACCGGCGGCCAGCACCACGCCGGGCCCGAGGCGCACGTCGGCGCCGACGGTGGCGGCCGGGTGTACGAGCACGACGGCCTCCCAGCCGGGCGCCTCGGCCGCGAGCTGGTCGGCCAGGCGGCGGCGGGCACCACCGTCGCCGATCCCGATCACGAAGGCCGCGTCCGGGTGCCGGGCCGCGGCCTCGCCCGGCGAACCGAGGTGGGTGGCCCCGAGCCGGTGGAGCAGGGTGGCGTCGGCGGTGTCGGCGGCGAAGCCGAGGAAGTCCCACGTGGGGGCGACGGCGTCGATGGCGCGGACCACGTCGAGGGTCTCGCGCCCGTGCCCTCCGGCACCGACGATCACGAGGGGGCGGCGGGCCATGACCGGGAACCTACTCGGCCCGGTCGCCGGTGGTGATCGCCCGTCGGGCCCCGATGCCGGCGGCGACAGCCATCAGCCCGGCGAGCACGATGCCGGCGGCGGCGACCCGTTCGGCCCGCTCGACCCCGACCCGCACCCCTCCCAGCCGGCCCACCACCACCGCGACCGTGGCCGGGCCGAGGGCGGCACCGAGCACCGCGAGGCGGCGGGGCGCCGGCGCCGAGGCGACGAGCGCCACGGCGAGCAGCCCGAGGGCGGCCACGGCCACCACGGCGGTGGCCGCGATGGTCGGGGCGCGGGGGACGGTCGCCCGGCCGGCGGTGGCGCCGAGGGCCACGAGTCCGGCCGCCAGCAACACGGGCGCGGCGAGGGCCACGGCGCGCCCGCCCTCCTCGCCCCGCACCGCGTCCCAGCCCACGGTCACGGCGCCGGCCACGACGACGGCGCCGAAGGTGGCCACCGCCTGCTCGGTGTCGGGGAGGCACGACCACAGCCCGAGGGCGGCGCCGGCGAGGGGCACGAAGCCGGCCCCGGCCGACGGCAGGGCATCGAGGCGCGAGGCGGCGCCGGCGGCGGCCGCGGCGGCAGCGAAGAGCCCGGCCAGGACACCGAGCCCGACGATCAGGAGCCGCCCGCGTCCCGTCGGGGGCCAGGCCAGGGGCCACAGCAGCAGCACGACCGCGCCCGTCACCAGCGCCAGCTGGGCGCCGTCGCCCGGCGTCCGGAGGCGGCGGCGGAGCCGGTCGGCCACGACCACCGCGGCGACGGCCAGCACGGCGCCGACCGCCGACCCGAGCGCGAGATGGCGCGGGTGCAACGAGGAGAGGTCCATCGGCACCCGGGCCGGGAGGGCCGGATCAGCCCTCGGTGGGCCCGGACCGGTCGACCGGCGACCCGTTCCGGTCGGCCTCGGCCGCCTCGTCGTCGGCGGCGGGCAGGCCCCGGTGGCACAGGGCCTGGAGCTCGATGACGAGGTCGTCGCCGTCGAGACCCTGCACCGCCTCGAGGATCTCGCCGAGGTCGAGCACGGGGGCCCGCACGTGGGAGATGAGCGGGTGGGCCGGGCGCACGTCGCGCTCGTTGCGGCCGAGCAGCGCCTCGTGGAGCTTCTCGCCCCGACGCAGCCCGGTGTAGACGATGTCGATGTGGCGGGGGGCCTGGGCGGCCAGGCGGCGGGCGATGTCGGCGATGCGCACGGGCTCGCCCATGTCGAGCACCAGCACCTCGCCGTCGGTCCCCACCGCACCGGCCTGGATGACGAGCTGCACCGCTTCCTCGACGGTCATGAAGAAGCGGGTGACGTCGGGGTCGGTGACGGTGATCGGCCCGCCGGCGTCGACCTGGGCGTAGAAGGCGGTGAGCACCGAGCCCCGGGTCCCGAGCACGTTGCCGAAGCGGACGGACAGGTAGGTGCCGGTCTGCTGACGGGCGGTGTCGGCGGTGAGCCGCTCGGCCAGGCGCTTGGTGAACCCGAGCACGCTGATGGGGTCGGCGGCCTTGTCGGTGGAGATGTTGACGAACCGCTCGACGTCGTGGGCGACGCAGGCGGCGAGCACGTTGGCGGTGCCCACGATGTTGGTCTTGACGCCCTCGGCGGGGTGCATCTCCAGCAGGGGGAGGTGCTTGAGGGCGGCGGCGTGGAACACCACCTCGGGCCGGTGCTCGTCGAAGACCTGGGCGATGCGGGCCGAGTCGCGGATGTCGGCCACCACCAGGTTGCGGGAGTCGAGCAGGGCCCGACCCTCGATCAGCATCTGCACGCCGTGGAGGGCGCTCTCGTCGCGGTCGAGCATCACCAGCTCGGCCGGGGCGAAGCGGGCCACCTGGCGGCACAGCTCGCTGCCGATGGAGCCGCCGGCGCCGGTGACGAGCACCCGCTTGCCGGTGAGGTAGCCCGCGATGGCGTCGACGTCGGTGTCGATCTCGTGGCGGCCGAGGAGGTCGGACTCGGTGACGGGACGGATGGCGCCGAGGCTGATGTTGGAGCCGAACAGCTCCGACAGGGGTGGGAGGGCGCTGACCGACAGGCCGTGCCCGAGGGCGAGGTCGGTGAGGTCGCGCAGCAGGTGGGCCGAGGCCGACGGGATGGCGATGACGAGCTTGGTGGCGCCGAGACGGGCGGCCTCGGCCCCCATGACTTCCCGGGTGCCCACGACCGGCACGCCCATCACCGTGAGGTTGCGCTTGCCCGAGTCGTCGTCGAGGAGGCCGACGGGGATGTAGGGGCTGGCCGGGTTGTGCAGCATGGCCATGATGACCTGCACGCCGCCCTCGCCGGCGCCGAACACGAGCGCCCGCTCGGCCTTGTCGGCGTCGGGCCGGAGCGAGTTGTCGAGGACGAGGCGCCAGGTGTAGCGGCTCCCGGTCATCACCACGAGGGCGAACGTGCCGCCGATGAACACGACGCTGGCCGGGACCAGCTGCTGGTGCAGCATGCGGTTGGACACGGCCAGGAGCACGGAGGCGACCGCGACCGAGCGGAGGAGGTGGGCCATCTCGTCGAAGGTGCCGTAGCGGTACCGACCGAGGTAGAGCCCGCCGACCAGGGCGGTGACGAGGTGGAGGCTGGTGGCCACCAGCGCCGCGACCAGGAACGAGCCCCACGAGAAGAACCCCCACTCCGGCGGGGCGAGGTTGAAGTCGTAGCGCAGGACCATCGCGACGTAGAGCCCGATGATCCACGCGACGAGGTCGAGCGTGGCCTGGAAGGCCAACCGGTGGTTCTCCAGCTGATCGCCGAGCCCGGGGTGCCGTTGCAGGAAGCCCGTCTTGGACTGCTTCCTCGGTGCCGCCGGTTCGCGATCCGTCGGTTCGCGTGAAGTCATGATCCCCCAGGGGGTGCCAGCCCGATGCCGCTCGCAAGGGCCGATGCGGCCCCTACAGTACCCCATCGCGCGGGGCCGGTAATGTGCCCTCGGTGCCGCCGGATCCGACCCCTTCCGCTTCGGAGGACCTTCGACGTGTCCGGTCGGGGGTGGAGCGCCGGTTGCCGGACGAGGCCAGGCGGGGCCGTCTGCGTTCGCGTCGCCGCCGGACGTCGGGGCGGGAGCGGGCGCTGGTGTACGCGGCGGCCGCCGCGGCCGCGCTGGCGGCGATGGTGTGGGCCAGTTCCGAGCCGGCGGTCAACGCCATGGCCAACGCGGTGCTCCGGGGCGGCTTCGCCGCCGCCGTCGCCGTCACCGCCTCGCGTGCTCGGCGGTGGACCTGGCTCGTGCTCGGCGGCGTCGGGGTGTTGGTGGTCGAGAACGGGGTGTGGCTGGGCGTGGCGGGGGCGGGGCTGGTGGTGGCTTTCGCCAGCGTGCTGCGGCCGCGGCGGCGTTGGTACGGCGCGGTGTCGTGCGCCCTGGCGGTGCAGGCGCTCTACCACGCCCAGACCCTCGCCGTCGGTCAGTACACCGGGTTCGTGTGCGTGCTGGCCACCGTGCCGGTGTTCGTGTCGGCCTACGCGGTGTCGCCCCGGCGGGTGCGCCGGCGGATCCACCGCGCGCTCCTCGTCGGGGCCGGCGTGGTCGCGGTCGCCGGCGTCGTGTGGGTCATCGCCGCCATCGTCGCCCTGGCGCCGGCCAAGAACGGGGCCAATCTGGCCCGGACGGGCATCGACCTCGGCCGGGAGGGCAACACCGATCGGGCCGCCACCACCCTCGCCTCCGCCGCGTCGGAGATGCGGGACGCCCATGGGCTCCTCAGCGGCTTCTGGGTGCAGCCGGCCTTCGCCATCCCGGGGCTGGCCCAGCAGGCCCGCGCCCTCGAGGTGGGGACCCGTGAAGGCCAGCGCCTGGCCGAGGAGGGGGCCCGGGCCAGCGCCAAGGTCGACTACCGGTCCCTGCGCTACGAGAAGGGCCGCATCAACGTGGCCAAGGTCCGGGAGGCGCAGGTCCCGCTGCGCGACACCGCGGCGGCCTTCGCCGAGGCCGAGGTGGCGCTCGACGAGGTCCACAGCGACATGCTGCTCCCGCCGATCCGGTCCCAGGTCGACGACTTCCTCGAGCAGGTGAGCGCCGCCCGCAAGGACGCGGAGATCGCCTCGGCGTCCGCCGAGGTGGCCCCGGGGCTCCTCGGGGGCGACGGCGAGCGCAACTACTTCGTGATGTTCACCACGCCGGCCGAGCTCCGCGGCCTCGGGGGGCTGCTCGGCGACTGGGCCATCCTGAACGTGCGCGACGGCAAGGCCAAGCTCACCGAGACCGGTGCGGCCGAGGACATCAACGCCCAGCTCGCCGGCATCCCGGCCCAGATCCGATCCGACGAGGACTACCGGCTGCGCTACCAGCGCTGGTTCAAGCCCGAGGTCCACATCCAGGACATCACCGTGTCGCCCGACCTGCCGTCGGTGGCCAAGGTGCTCCGCGAGGTCTACCCGGCCGCCGGCGGTGCCCCCATCGACGGGGTGATGGTCATCGACCCGTACGGGATGGCGGCCCTGCTCGACCTCACCGGTCCGATCGAGGTGAAGGGCTACCCGGAGAAGCTGAAGGCCGACAACATCGTCGACATCCTCCTGAAGGACCAGTACGCCCAGTTCTCCGACAACGCCACCCGCCGGGCCTTCCTGCACGAAGCCATCAAGGCCACCTTCGACAAGCTCACCGGCATGTCGCTGCCGTCCCCCCAGGAGCTGGCCCGCAAGCTCGGTCCCGTCGTCGACGCCCGGCGGCTCATGTTCTGGTCGTTCGACGACGAGGAGGGTGCCTTCCTCGACCGGGTGGGCATCAGCGGCCGGTACACGATCGCCGACGGGCACGACTTCGTCGGCCTCACCACCCAGAACAGTGCCCGCAACAAGATCGACGTCTACTTCCAGCGCCGCATCGACTACGCCGTGTCGATCGACCCGGCCACCGGGCAGCTCACGGCCAAGGCCACGATCACGCTGGCCAACACCGCCCCGGATCGGGGGCTCCCTGGTGCGGTGATCGGAGACAACGACCAGGACTACGCCGACGGCACCAACGCGTCCTACGTGTCCTTCTACACGCCCCACGGGCTCCGGCGGGCCACGATCGACGGCAAGGAGATCGGGGTGGAGTACCAGAAGGAGCTGGGCCGCAACGTGTACTCCACCCGCGTGGTGCTCGGTGCTGGCGGCACCGCCGTCATCGAGCTGGATCTCTCCGGGTCGGTGCCCGCCGGGTCGACCTACGCCCTCGACTACATCCCCCAGCCGACGGTGCGCACCGACCAGCTCAACGTCGAGGTCACCCCCGCCCCCCTGTGGCTGGCCCGGGCACCCAAGAGCACCTCGCCCATCTTCGCCGGCGAGGTCGATATCGACGCCGCCACGGCCTCGGCCGAGGGGATCCCCGACTCGCCGCTCACGCTCACGGTTCCCTTCCGGCGCCGTTAGACACCCCAGGGCCGTAACCGCCCGGACACCGCCCCGTCAGGGATTTCCAACCGTTTACCGACGCTTTGCCCAGTTCAGGCGGGGGGTGATGCTATGGTGTCGCCCAGGCCCACCGGCGGTGTGTCGGCAATCCGTCGATCCGAAGGAGAGGTCGTGTTTCGACGACTCGTGTTCATTGCAGCAGCGCTCACGGCGCTCGCCACGTTCTTCGTGGCGTCTTCGGCGTCGGCCCAGAGCACCTGCGCCACGAGCGACGTGTACGGCTGCGGCACTCCGGGCTTCATCCTCACCCCGCCCACCACCAACGTGGGCGGCCAGATCACGATCAGCGGGCAGGGCTGCGACGCCAACCAAGAGGTGATCTTCACGATCAACGGCCAGGAGATCGGACGCACCGTCTCCGGGCCCGACGGCACCTTCTCGGCCACCTTCAACCTGCCGCCCAGCCTCGGGGTTGGGCAATACACGATCATCGGCACCTGCGGGAACACCACGATGTCCAACGTGATCACCATCGAGGCCGGTGGTTCGAGTGAAGGGGCCGGTTCCGGTGGTGGCGGGGGCACCCTCGTGCAGACCGGTTCCGGGCTCACGGTCACCCTGGTGCGGGTCGGCCTGTTGTTGATCGGTGCGGGCGGGTTGATCCTGATCGCCACCAGACGCCGGCGCGAGGAACCCGAACCGGCCAACGGGTAGCCCGCCGGAGAGGCACGCGCCACGACGACGTTCTACGACGTCCTCGGCGTTCGCCCCGGCGCCAGCCACGACGAGATCAAGCGCGCCTACGCCGAACTGGCGTGGACCCACCATCCCGATCGGATCGAGAAGACCGACGCCCACGCCGTCGACGCGGCCGCGTGGCGGATGCAGGAGCTCAACGAGGCGTGGGCGGTGCTGCGCAGCCCGGCCAAGCGGGCCGCCTACGACGACGAGCTGGCCCGCCAGGCCGCCGGCACCGGCCCGTCCGAGCAGCGGTCGGCCCTGCGCACCGTGGCCGACGACCCGTCGCTGGTGGATCCCACGCCGATGTCGGCTCGGCCGACCACCGACGACGTCGACAGCTCCAGGGGGTGCGTGCTGTTCCTGGGCCTGGTGGTGGTGTTGGTGGTGATCGCCGTGGTGGCGGCCATCCTCGTGGCCTGGGGCAGCCAGCCTCCGGACGCGGTGGAGGTGCGCACCCGGGAGAAGTACGCCGTCGGCACCTGCGTGCTGGTGATCCCGGGTGACCCCAACGACCCGGGGTCGGTGACGGTGCAGGAGGTGGCCTGCAGCGGGACCGGCGCCCGCAGCGGCCGGGTGGTGGCCAAGGTGAAGGTGCCGCTGCCGTGCCCCAAGGATTCGGCCGCGGTGGTGCTCCCGGACGAGGCGGTCAGCGTCTGCATCACCCGGTGACCGGTGCCTCGGGCCGGTAGCGTGGCGTCGTGCGTGTCGTGGCCTTCGATCACCTGGTGCTCTGCTCGGCCGACGTCGAGCGCTCGCTCGCCTTCTACGTGGGCGAGCTCGGCCTCGAGGGTCTGCGGGTGGACGAGTGGCGTCGGGGCGAAGTGTTCTTCCCGTCGGTGCGGGTGAGCGAAGACACGATCATCGACATCCTGGCCTCGCCGCCCACCGGCAAGAACGTCGACCATCTCTGCCTCGTGGTGGACGACGTCGATCTGGCCGCCCTGGCGGCGTCGCGCCGGTTCGAGGTGGTCGACGGGCCCGACGTGCGGTGGGGGAGCCGGGGTGACGGCCTCTCGCTCTACGTGCGCGACCCCGACGGCCACATCGTGGAGCTGCGCACCTACCCGCCGGGGTAGAGGCCCGCCGGGCTAGAGGCCGGCGAGGGCGGGGAGGTTGGCCACGAGGGTGGCGGCCAGCTCGGTGTCGCCGTCGGCCTGGAAGGCGTAGCCGCCGTCGGGCACCCGGCGGCCGATGGCCCGGCAGAAGTCGGTCACGTCCATCTGCAGGGTGAAGCGAGGCTCGGCCGTGGCCCGGACGGCCGGGTCGAGCGGGGTGAAGCCGAGGTCGACGACGTGGCGGCCGCCGCCGGGACCGGTGAGGTCGAGCACGGCGATCTCGCCGTCGACGGCGGCATCGGAGGCGGCGAGGAACAGCGGGGTCCACTCCGACGCCCGGGTGCTCATGGCCGCCAGCGACGAGGCCGGCGGGGGCAGGCCGGGGAGGCCCACGGCCCGGCGCAGGTCGTCGTGGTGGGTCCAGGTCTCGAAGCTGCGGTGGAGGCACACGGTGCTGACCCGCATGGGCGTGCCCCACCAGTCGAGGTCCACCTCGAACGCCGCCTCGTCCCGACCCCGGAGGGCCTCGACCGCGGTGGCGGTGGCCCGCTCGTACTCGGCCACCGTCCCGCTCGGGTCCATGGCCCGGTGGCGGGCCTGCACTTCGGCCGTGCGGGCGTCGTTGCTGTTGTCGGTCTCGGGCACGCCGGGGTCGCCCCCCAGCAGCTGGGCGAAGAGGGCCTGGGTGGCGGTGACGTGGGCGGCGAGATCGTGGACCGTCCAGCCCGCGAACTCGGGCGGGTCGACCGGTGCGGCCCACTGGGCCGGGGTGAGTCGGCGGACGGTGGCGGCGAAGCGCTCGCTCTCGATCCAGAAGGTGTCGAGGGCGGTGGCGGCCAGCGCCGGGTGGCCGGGCCGGGCGGCCAGGGCGGCGGCGCGGACCCGGGCGGCCAGGTCGGCCGGTGCGCCCGCGGCGGTGGGGTCGGCGTCGAGCACGGCCGTGGCGAAGGCGCCGCCGGCCAGGCGCAGGGCCTGCTCGGCGCCGGCGAGCCGGGCGTCGGCGGCCAGGCCGGCCTCCACCACGAGGGCGTCGTCGGCGTCGACAGCATCGACGGCGTAGGCGGCCACGAGGTCGAGGTGGTGCTCGGGAGGGGAGAGGTTGGCGTCTGAGGGGTTCACGCCCATTGCTCGCTCGATTCGGGATGGAGGGCTTCGGCGATGCGCTGGAGCGCCAGCCGGAGGCGGGACTTGGCCGTGCCCTCGGGGATGCCGAGGATCTCGGCCACCTGGCGGTAGGTGTGGCCGTGGAAGTAGGCCAGCTCGAGGGCCTGGCGCTGGGCGTCGGGGAGGGCGGCCACGGCGGCCCGGAGGCGCTCGTTGGTGACAGCCTCCATCACGCCCTCGTCGACGGCGGGCAGCGGCACCGGGTCATGCGAGGTCTTGGTCTCCCGGCGCCGGCGGGCCTCCTCCCGGCGGATGTGGTCGACCGACCGGCGGTGGGTGAGGGTGCCGAGGTAGGCCCGCATCGAGCCTCGCTGGTGGTCGAACCGGTCGGGCTGCTGCCAGAAGGTGACGAACACCTCCTGGGTGACGTCCTCGGCCGCCACCTTGTCGCCGATCACCCGCAGGGCGAGCCCGTACACGAAGCCGGCGTGCTGGTCGTAGAGCTCCCCGAGGGCCGTCTCGTCGCCCGCGACGAGGCGGTCGACCAGCACCTGATCGGCTCGGGACCCTGTCGCCCGGTCTTCCATGAGAGTCCTTCCCACGCTCCCTCTTCGGAGCCATCCCGCCCGTGGATGACGCCGGCCGAGGTTACCGCCGGCAGGCGCAGGGTGCCGCCGGGACCCGGGCCGACCCGCGGGCT
>JAKOVR010000110.1 GCA_029782025.1 Actinomycetes bacterium
CGGGTGTTGCCAACTTTCGTGGTGTGACGGGCGGTGTGTACAAGGCCCGGGAACGTATTCACCCCGGCGTTGCTGATCCGGGATTACTAGCGACTCCGACTTCATGGAGTCGAGTTGCAGACTCCAATCCGAACTGAGACCGGCTTTTTGGGATTCGCTCCACCTCGCGGTATAGCAGCCCTTTGTACCGGCCATTGTAGCATGTTTGCAGCCCTGGATATAAGGGGCATGATGACTTGACGTCGTCCCCACCTTCCTCCGAGTTGACCCCGGCAGTCTCCTACGAGTCCCCGGCATTACCCGCTGGCAACATAGGACA
Source organism: Actinomycetes bacterium (assembly GCA_029782025.1). GTDB lineage: Bacteria > Actinomycetota > Acidimicrobiia > Acidimicrobiales > Acidimicrobilacustridaceae > JAKOVR01. Next base: position 320 of record JAKOVR010000110.1, read on the forward strand.
AGGGTTGCGCTCGTTGCGGGACTTAACCCAACATCTCACGACACGAGCTGACGACAGCCATGCACCACCTGTGTAGGACCCCGAAGGACACCGTATCTCTACGGCTTTTCCCTACATGTCAAACCCAGGTAAGGTTCTTCGCGTTGCCTCGAATTAAGCAACATGCTCCGCCGCTTGTGCGGGCCCCCGTCAATTCCTTTGAGTTTTAGCCTTGCGGCCGTACTCCCCAGGCGGGGAACTTAATGCGTTAGCTACGGCACGGAGATCGTTGACAGATCCCCACACCTAGTTCCCAACGTTTACGGCGTGGACTACCAGGGTATCTAATCCTGTTCGCTACCCACGCTTTCGCTCCTCAGCGTCAGTACCGGCCCAGAGCGCTGCCTTCGCCATCGGTGTTCCTCCTGATATCTGTGCATTTCACCGCTACACCAGGAATTCCACGCTCCCCTACCGGACTCTAGCCATGGCAGTATCGGATGGCGTCTCCGAGTTGAGCTCGGAGTTTTCACACCCGACTTACCAAGCCGCCTACGAGCTCTTTACGCCCAATAAATCCGGACAACGCTCGCCCCCTACGTGTTACCGCGGCTGCTGGCACGTAGTTGGCCGGGGCTTCTTCTGTAGGTACCGTCTGATTTCGTCCCTACTGAAAGCGGTTTACAACCCGAGGGCCTTCTTCCCGCACGCGGCGTTGCTGCGTCAGGCTTTCGCCCATTGCGCAAGATTCCTAACTGCTGCCTCCCGTAGGAGTCTGGGCCGTGTCTCAGTCCCAGTGTGGCTGATCGTCCTCTCAGACCAGCTACCCGTCGAAGCCTTGGTGAGCCGTTACCTCACCAACAAGCTGATAGGACGCGAGCCCCTCCCGAAGCGATAAATCTTTCGGCATCAGACCATGCGATCCGATGACGACATCCGGTATTAGCCCGAGTTTCCTCGAGTTATCCCAGACTTCGGGGCAGGTTGCTCACGTGTTACTCACCCGTTCGCCGCTAGGCCTTCCCCGGTGTTGCCACCAGATGGGCCTCGCTCGACTTGCATGTTTTAGGCACGCCGCCAGCGTTCGTCCTGAGCCAGGATCAAACTCTCCGTCGAGATCGTGTCCATCCGTGCTCCGAAGAGCAGGGACGGCCGTCGATCGAAGAGCCGCGGCGGGGGACCAACCCCGCTGCGACTGGCACTTGGAAATTGAAAAGTGCTGAATTGTGTGACGGCCATCGTGGTCGCGTGCTGCCGGGCCCGGAGGCCCTGGTCGGCGGCTCGCCCCGTGCGATGGTCGCCCGCACTGGCTTTTTCGTCCTCTATTCCGTTTTCAAGGAGCACTGGGCCGACGTGGGTCTGTTGCCCCGTTTCGGCAGTGTGCGGCGCCCCGGAGGGCGCTGGGCCTCTTGGTGCGTGCACCAGGGAGGCGGTCGACCAACCTATCCAGCTTCCGTCACCGGCGTCAAACCGACACTCGATGGGGACTTCGCTGCCCGGCTGGGCGGAGGACAAATGTAGCACGCGCTCGCGACCGTTCCAAAGCCAGGACGGGCCAATCGCTGTGGCATCCGTCACTCCACGACGACGAGGTGGCGGTGCTTCTTGCCCTTGCGGAGCATCAGGTACCGGCCGTGGAGCAGGTCGGCCGCCTCCACCGGCCGGGGCGCGGCCTGCCGTTCGTCGTTGATGTTGACCCCGCCGCCTTCGATGGCCCGGCGGGCGTCGCTGCGCGACGAGGCGAGCCCGGTGCGGACCAGGAGGTCGACCACGTCGACGCCCTCCACCTCCGGGCGGGCCAGGGCAGTGGTCGGGATCTCGCCGGCCAGGGCGGCCAGCTCGTCGGCCGAGAGCTCGCCGGCGGGGCGCCGGAACCCGGCGGAGGCCTGCTCGGCCTCCCGGCAGGCGTCGGCCCCGTGCACGAGGGTGGTCACCTCGCGCGCCAGCCGGCGCTGGGCCTCGCGGGCGTCGGGCGCGGCGGTGTGAGCGGCCACCACCGCCTCCACCTCCTCGACCGGGAGGAGCGTGAGCTGGAGGAGGAAGCGCCGGACGTCCCGATCGTCGGTGTTGATCCAGTACTGGAAGAACTCGTAGGGCGAGGTGAGGGCCGGGTCGAGCCACACGGCGCCCGCCGCCGTCTTGCCGAACTTGGTGCCGTCGGCCTTGGTCATCAGCGGGAAGGTGAGCCCGTGCACGTGCTGGGCCGACGTGCGGCGGATGAGGTCGATGCCGGCGGTGATGTTGCCCCACTGGTCGCTCCCGCCGATCTGGAGCTCGCACCGCTCGTGCTCGTGCAGCCAGCGGTAGTCGTTGGCCTGCAGCAGCATGTAGCTGAACTCGGTGAAGGAGATCCCGCTCTCGCTCTCGACCCGGGCCTTGACCGACTCCTTGGCCAGCATCTGGTTGACCGTCACGTGCTTGCCCACGTCGCGCAGGAAGTCGATGGCCGACAGCGGGGCGGTCCAGTCGCGGTTGTCGACCAGCCGGGCCGGGTTCCCGGAACGATCGAAGTCGAGGAAGCGGCGCAACTGGGCGACGATGCCCTGGACGTTGGCGTCGAGGGTGGCGTCGTCGAGCAGGTTGCGCTCGGCCGAGCGGCCGCTCGGGTCGCCGATCATGCCGGTGGCCCCGCCAGCGAGGGCGATCGGGCGGTGGCCGTGCTCCTGGAACCGGCGCAGCACCAGCAACGGGAGGAGGCTGCCGATGTGCAGGCTCGTGGCGGTGGGGTCGAAGCCGCAGTAGAGGACGATCGGGCTCTCGTCGAGCCGGCGCCTGAGTGCCTCGAGGTCGGTGGCGTCCTGCAGCAGGCCTCGCGCTGTCAGGTCGTCGATGATCGAAGATCCGGGCACCGTTGCTCCTCTCTCGGTGGCGGCGTCGGCCTCGGGCCGGGTGGGCGCCCAGTCTGGCCCGCCGCCGTCGCCCCGCCATCATGGCCTGTGCAGCCGGGCCCGGCGGGCCGGTTTGTGGCTGCGGCGGCCGGGCGGCCACAGTGAGGTGATGGCCGACACCGCGACGGAATCGGGCACCGCCGGACGCCGCATCACCTGGGCCCGCGCCGGGGTCGCAACGGTGATCATCGGGACCCTCGCCCTGTGGCTCTACGCCTTCCTGTGGCCCCAGCCGCTGTTCGGCCGGCTCGAGGACACGACCTTCCCCACCGCGGCCGAGCCGGTGTGCGCCGAGGCCCGCGCCGCCATCGACGCCCTGCCGCGCGCCGAGCAGGCCCGCGACAACGTCGACCGGGCCGACACCCTCGACACGGCCAACGCCAAGCTCGACACCATGCTCACCCGGCTCGAGGCGCTCCCCCGGGGCAACGACAAGGCGGCCCGCTCCGTCGGCGAGTGGCTCGACGACTGGCGCCAGTACCTGACCGACCGCAAGGCCTACGCCGCCCAGCTGCGGAGTGACCGCACCACCCGTTTCACCGTCACGCAGAGCCAACGCGACAAGGCCCAGATCACCCAGTCGGTCGACCGCTTCGCCAACGTGAACCGCATGGGCTCGTGCGCGACACCCGTCGACGTGGCCTGACCCGCCCCGTACCTGACACCCCGTCAGACATCGGTCCCGTCCGGGGCCTACACTGGGCCCCGGTACCGGGGCCGCCGCCTCACCCCGGGGCCAGATGGGGAAGCCATGAACGCCCGCCGCCCGGCTCGGTACGTCCACCGCGCCGCCGTGATCGTCGCCCTCGCCTCGCTGCTCGGCAGCAGCGCCTGCCGGAGCGCCGACCAAGCCACCACCCCCCCGCCCGGCACCGGCCCGAGCGGGACCCGCGGTGCGCTCGCCACCGACGAGGGCCCCCCGGCCGCCACGAAGGGCCGGCTCGTCGTCGGGGTGCTGGCCGAGTCCGGCGGCTGGAGCCCCGCCTTCTCGAACTGGGGCGACGCCGGCAACATCGTGGCCTCCTCGGTGTTCGAGCCCCTCTTCGCCTACGACCGGGACACCAACCTCGTCCCGTGGCTGGCCGAGAGCGCGACGCCCAACGGCGACTTCACGGAGTGGACGGTCAAGCTGCGGCCGGGGATCACCTTCCACGACGGCGAGCCGATGAACGCCCAGGCCCTGGTGACCAGCATGACCGCCGCCACCACGGAGGGGTTGTCCTCCTTCGCCGTCAAGGGCATGTTCAAGGAGATCGTTCGGATCGACGACCTGTCCTTCAAGATCGTCACCACCCAGCCGTGGGCCACCTTCGGGGCGTCGCTCACCACCCAGACCGGTGTGGCCGCGTCGCCGGCCATGTTCCGGGCCGCCGACAAGGGCGTGAGCAAGCCGATCGGCACCGGGGCCTACGTGTTCGACCGCTGGGAGCCCGACAAGACCTTCCAGGTGCACGCCAACGACCGCTACTGGGGCGGTCCGTGTGCGCTGCCCGACCCGGGCGACGCCGTGCGCAAGCTGTGCCGGGAGGCCGGCATCCCGATGGGGCAGCGCAACGGTCCGTGGTTCGACAGCATGGAGTTCCGGCCCCTACCCGACGAGCAGCAGCGGGTGAGCGCGCTCCGCTCGGGCGACATCCAGCTGCTCTTCACGAGCTCGGCCAAGAACATCGCCGACGCCGGGACCGGCTTCACGCGGGTGACCGACTTCAACTCCGAGAAGACCTTCGTCCAGCTGAACACCTCGGCGCCGCCGCTCGACAACCAGCACCTGCGCAAGGCGCTGGCCCTGGCCACCGACCGGGCCGCCATCGCCGAGCTGATCTCCCCCGACGAGGAGCTCCCGGCCGACACCTCGCCGTTCAGCCAGACCTCGAAGTGGGGCCTTCCCCCGGATCAGACCGGCTACCCCGAGCTCGACGAGGCTGCGGCCCGGGCCGAGGTCGACGCCTACAAGAAGGAGACCGGGCAGTCGACCGTCTCGTTCGCCATCAAGGGGGTCGCGTCGGGCGACGACCTCCGCGTCCTGCAGCAGCTGCAGCAGCGGTGGCAGTCGATCGGGGTCGAGGCCCGGATCGAGACCCTCGACCAGGCGTCGCTGATCACCACGCTGATCTCGAGCAACTTCCAGGCCATCCTCATCCGCAACTACGCCTACCCCGATCCCGACTCGCAGTTCTTCTTCTTCGCCGAGGCGACGACCAAGGGCCCGCTGTTCATCAACTTCTCCCGGTACACCACCCCCACGATCGAGGCGGCCCTGCAGCAGGGCCGGCGAACGCAGGACGTGGCGGTACGCAAGCCCCTGTACGACTCCGTCGTGCGGGAGCGCAACGCCGCCGTCACCGAGATCTGGCTCTACGACACGCCGTATGCCGCGCTGGCCGACAAGCAGCTCCGCGGCCTGAACCCCTTCCGGGGACTGGCCTGGGGGAACTTCATCCCCAAGCCGTTCCTCACAGGGGTGTGGCGCTCGGCCTAGCGCCACCCGAACTGCGTCCGCCCCGCCCGGACCAACCGGTGCAGCCCGGCCTCGGACGTGAGGGACGCCACGTCGTTCCAGCGCACCCACCGCATCGCGGTGGACTCGTGGTTCCCCTCGGCCACCGCGCCGGCCGGGGCCACCACCAGGAAGCGCACGTCGAAGTGGTCGTGCGGCGCCTCGCCCGGGGGCTCCACGCGGTGCACGTCCAGGTCGATCGGCACCGAATGGATGGCCAACCCGTCGATGCCCGTCTCCTCGGTGGCCTCCCGCCAGGCCACGTGGACCAGGTTCCCGTCGCCGTCGGCGTGACCGCCGGGCTGGAGCCACTTGGCCAGCTTGGCGTGGTGGAGGAGGAGGACCTGGTCGCCGGCCGCGCTCACCACCAGGGCCGATCCGGTGAGGTGCCCGGGGGCGCAGTGCCGGTGCAGCGCGTCGGGATGGCGGTCGGTGAAGGCGAGGAACCGGGCACGGACGGCCGCCTGGTCGTCGTCGACCGGGGCGTAGCCGGCCACGATCCCGACGGCGACGGCGAGTCGCTCGTCGGGCTCGAGCAACGGGGACGGTGGGTGGACGAGCACGGCGCTACCTCGCCGGCGACACGTGGGGATCGCCGGCGATGGACCACCGCCACGGACGCTCGGTGGCCCGGCTGATGCCGACGCGGGGACCGGCCACCATCGCCGCAGCCGGGACCGGCTCGCCGGGGTGCAACGTGACGGGGCTGTCGGGATCGAGCAGCGACACCCCGTCGTGGGTGGCCAGGATCCCGAGGGCGGCGGTCAGCCGGCCCGGACCCCGGCACAGGTCCCGGTCCCGGCGGGCGGCCGGCCGGTCCGCCCGCATGGCCTCGATGCCGTCGCGTGGCGCCAAGGCTCGGACCAGGACGGCGCTCCCCTCTCCTTCCCGGCCGGTGACGACGTTCGCACAGAGATGGATGCCGTAGCTGCGGTACACGTAGAGCCCGCCGGGAGGACCGAACATGGTGGCGTTGCGGGCCGTGCAGCCCCGATACGCGTGCGACGCCGGATCGTCGGGCCCGTAGGCCTCCACCTCCACGATCCGGCCGCTCCGGCCACCACACCGCAGCACCGCCCCCAACAGCAACGGCGCTGCCTCCTCCGCCGGCCGGGCCACCACGGTACGGCGCAGCATGCCTCGGTCCACGCCCGCACCCTACCGGGCACGCGATGGCCGCTCGCCGGGGGTGATCCGTCGGCGAACCGGGAGCGAACAGGGGCATGCGCCGCGCCGCCTGCACGACCCTGGCCGTCGTGGCCTTGTTCGCCATGGCGTGCGGCCCGCCGCCCCCGGCCGGGACGTCCACGTCGGGCACCGGACCTCCCGGGTCCGGTGCCCCCGGATCCGTGGCCCCCGGCTCGGCCCCCGAGGCTCCGGTCCCCGACCGGGCCGCCCTGCTCGCCCTGGCCGACGTCCTGCGCACCGAGACGGGAGCCGACGGGGCCATCGTCGCCTTGCAGAGCGGGAGTGGCCCGGCGGAAACCGTCGTGACCGGCGTGGCCGACGGGCGGACCGGATCCCCGCTCGAGCCGGGCACGGCCTTCCCGGTCGCCAGCGTCACCAAGTCGTTCACCGCCGCGCTCGCCCTCGACGCCGCGAGGAGCGGCGCCGTGGACCTCGATGCCCCCATCGACCGGTGGGTGGACTGGCCCGGCGGCGACCGGATCACGCTGCGCCAGCTGCTCCTGCACACCAGCGGCATCGCCGGCTTCGGCAACAAGCACGACCCGGTGACCGCCCACGACACCCTCGTGCTCGATGCCGGCCGGCGGTACACCATCGACGAGGTGCTCGACGCCGCCCGCCCGTTGCCGGCGATCGGCCCGCCCGGGGCCGGCACCTACTACAGCAACACGAACTACCTGCTGGCCGGGCGCATCCTCGAGCGGGCGCTCGGCCGCCCCTTCGGTGACCTCCTGGCCGACCGCATCGCGCGACCCCTCGCCCTCGGCTCGACGTGGTACCTGGTGGACGGTCCCCCCGGGCCGGCCCCGGCCCCCGGGCTCGCCGAGGTGATCGACGGGGCACCGCCGCTCCACACCGCCGACTACCCCCAGACGGCCACGGCCAGCCTGGGCGGGCCGTCGGTGGCGGCGGTGTCGTCCATGCCCGACCTCCTCCGGTGGGGCGACGCCGTGTTCCGCCGGCACCGACTCGGCTCCACCGACCTCGGGCCGATGACCGAGGTCGCGCCGGGCGGCTACGGGCTCGGCGTCGCCGGTGTGACCGCGGACGGCGCCTGCGTCTTCGACGGTTGTCCCGCCGGTGCCCGGTTCGAGCGCCTGGAGCTCGCCGGGAACATGCCGGGGGCCAGCACCCGGCTCGTCTACGACCCGGCGACGGACACGCTGCTCGGGGTCTACCTCAACCGGGCCCCGACCAGCATCGACCGGCGGCTGGTCGCCTTCCTCGACGCGCTCACTCCCCCAGCAGGCGGTCGATCCGGCGGCGGTCCTCGGTGAGCCGGGCCACGAAGCGGGTGAGCTGGGCTCCGTAGGGGCCCGGGCCGGCCCCGCCCCGCGTGGTGCGGCGGGCGACGGCGACGCCCTCCCCGAGCAGGTGCAGCGCCTCGATGCCGAGGTCGCCGTGGTTCTCCACCAGCTCGGCCAGCGAGGAGCCGGTCTCGGCCGACTCCCGGACCAGGGCGCCGACGATGGCGTGGGCCTCGCGGAACGGCACCCCGTGGGTGACCAGGTACTCGGCCAGGTCGGTGGCGGCCGAGGTGGGGCTGTCGGCCGCCTCCTGCATGCGGGGGGTGACGAAGGTGGCCGTGCCCATCAGCCCGGTGAGGGCCGACAGGGCGAGCACGACCTGGTCGAGGGAGTCGAAGAACGGCTCCTTGTCCTCCTGGAGGTCGCGGTTGTAGGCGAGGGGCAGGCCCTTGAGCGTGGCCAGGAGGCCGGTGAGGTTGCCGATGAGCCGCCCGCTCTTGCCCCGGGCCAGCTCGGCGATGTCGGGGTTCTTCTTCTGCGGGAGCATCGACGATCCGGTGGCGTACTCGTCGGCCAACCGGAGGAAGCCGAACTCCTCGGTGGTCCAGAGGATGATCTCCTCCCCCAGCCGGCTCAGGTGCACGCCGACGAGGGCGAGGGCAAAGAGCGCCTCGGCCACGAAGTCGCGGTCGCTGACGGCGTCGAGGCTGTTGTCGAAGGCGTTGGCGAAGCCGAGCTCCACCGCCGTGAACTCGGGGTCGAGCGGCAGGGACGATCCGGCCAGCGCGCCGGCGCCCAGCGGGGACACGTCGAGGCGGCGCACCGTGTCGCACAGGCGATCCACGTCGCGGGCGAGGGCCCAGCCGTGGGCCAGGAGGTGGTGGGCCAGCAGCACCGGTTGGGCCCGCTGGAGGTGGGTGTAGCCGGGCAGGTAGACGTCGGGGTGCTCGCCGGCGACGTCGAGCAGGGCCTGCTGGAGATCGAGGATGCGCCGAGCGACGACGGCCAACTCCCGCTTGGCGAACAGGCGCAGGTCGGTGGCGACCTGGTCGTTGCGGCTCCGACCGGTGTGGAGCTTGGCCCCGGCCGGGCCGGCCAGCTCCGTGACCCGTCGCTCCACCGCCGTGTGGATGTCCTCGTCGCTCGGCGCGAAGGCGAACGCACCCGAGGTGAGCTCGTCCTCCACCACGCCGAGGGCGGCGAGGACGGCATCGGCCTCCTCGGCCGAGAGGATGCCGGCCCGGGCCAGCCCCCGCACGTGGGCGCGCGAGCAGGTCAGGTCGTCGGCGGCGAGGCGCTGGTCGAACGGCAGGCTGACGGTGAAGGCCAGCAGCTCGTCGGCCGGGCCCGAGCCGAACCGACCGTGCCAGAGCGGCTGCCCGGGCGTGGCCGTCATGCGTTGCGCTGGGTCTGGCGGGCGGCCCAGGTCTGCACCCCGAGCCCCCAGAGGCGGACGAAGCCCTCGGCGTGCTCGTGGTTGAAGCTGTCGGCGGCGTCGTAGGTGGCCAGGCCGTAATCGTAGAGGGAATAGTCGGACCGGCGGCCGACCACGTAGCAGCGGTTGGGCTCGAGCATGAGCCGCACCTCGCCGGTGACGTAGGCCTGGGAGGCGTCGACGAAGGCGTCGAGGGCCTGCTTGAGCGGGCTGAACCACAGGCCGTCGTAGACGAGCTCGGCGTAGCGGTGCTCGAGGCGCAGCTTCTCGCGCTGGAGGTCGCGCTCGAGGGTGATGCCCTCGAGGTCCTTGTGGGCCAGCATCAGCGCCAGCGAGCCCGGCGCCTCGTAGGTCTCCCGGCTCTTGATGCCGACCCGGCGGTTCTCCACCATGTCGAGCCGGCCGAAACCGTAGGGGCCGACGACCTCGTTCATGCGGGCGACCAGGGTGTGCATCGGCAGCCTCTCGCCGTCGACCGCCACCGGCACGCCCTGCTCGAAGGCGACGGTGACCTCACGGGGCTCGGTGGCGGTGCGCCGGGTCATCTCCCAGACCCCGTCGGGCGGCTGGGCCCACGGGTCCTCCATCTCGCCGCACTCGATGGCCCGGCCCCACAGGTTGTCGTCGATGCTGTAGAGCTTCTCCTTCGACGCCGTGATCGGGATGTCGTGCTTGTCGGCGTAGGCGATGCAGTCCTCCCGGGTCATGCCCCACACCCGGACCGGGGCCAGGACCTCGAGATCGGGGGCCAGCGCCGCCGTCGACACCTCGAAGCGCACCTGGTCGTTGCCCTTGCCCGTGCACCCGTGGGCCACCCCGTCGGCACCGTGGGCCCGGGCCGCGGCGACCAGGTGCTTGACGATCACCGGCCGGCTGAGGGCCGACACGAGCGGGTACTGGCTCTCGTAGAGGGCGTTGGCCTTCAAGACCGGGGCGCAGAAGTCGCGGGCGAACTCCTCGCGGCAATCCACCACCAGGGCCTCCACCGCGCCGGCGGCCTTGGCCCGGCTCGTGACGGCGTCCCAGTCGCCGCCCTGCCCCACGTCGGCGGCGAGGGCGATCACCTCGACGCCCAGGTTGTCGATCATCCAGCGGACGCACACCGAGGTGTCGAGTCCACCGCTGTAGGCCAGCACCACACGCTTCGCCATCGTTTCGGTCCTTGTCGTTGTTCAGGGTCGTTGGAGGGGGAGGGACGGAGACAGGGTCACAACCCTGCCAGGTCGGAGAGCCGGTCGGCCACGTCGGCGGCGGCGTGGGTCTCGGCCACGACGACGAGCAGGGTGTCGTCGCCGGCGACGGTGCCGAGCACGCCGGGCACGCCGGCCCGGTCGAGGGCGGAGGCCACGACGTGGGCCGAGCCCGGCGGGGTGCGGAGCAGCACCAGGTTGCCGGTGTGGGCCGCCTCGACCACCCAGTCGCCGAACACCCGGCGCAGGTGGTCCTCGGGCGCGATCTGGGCCTTCGGCAGCGCCGGCACGGCGTAGGCGGCGTCACCGCCGGGGAGCCGGACCTTGATGGCGCCGATGTCGTCGAGGTCGCGGCTCACGGTGGCCTGGGTGGCGTTGACGCCCTCGGCCGCCAGCAGGTCGACCAGCTCGCCCTGGTTGCGGATGGCGTGCTGCTCGATCAGGCGGGCGATGAGGTGCTGGCGCTGGGTCTTGCCCAGCCGGCCGCCGGTCACGGGTGCCCCCCGCCCGCCGCACCGACCAGCCAGGCCAGGAGCCCCCGGGCCGAGTGCATCCGGTTCTCGGCCTGGGGCCAGATGCGGGACCGGGGGCCGTCGAGCGCCTCGGCCGCCACCTCCTCGCCGCGATGGGCCGGGAGGCAGTGCAGGAGCACGGCCCCCGGCGCGGCCTTGTCGAGCAGGGCGTCGTCGACGGTGTAGCCGGCGAAGTCCCGCCGCCGCTCGTCGGCCTCGTCCTCCTGGCCCATGGAGATCCAGGTGTCGGTGTAGACGACGTCGGCCCCGGCCACCGCCGCCGCCGGGTCGTCGGTGAGGAGCAGCTCGGCGCACCGGGCACGCAGCCGGGCCTCGTCGGCCGCGCCGAACCGGTACCCGTCGGGGGAGGCGACGGCCACGGCCATGCCGACCGAGCCGGCGGCCAGGGCCAGGGACCGGGCGACGTTGTTGCTGTCGCCGACGTAGGCCACCGTCCGCCCGTCGAAGCCGCCGAACTCGCCCCGCACGGTGAGCAGATCGGCCAGGGCCTGCAGCGGATGGCTGGCGTCGGAGAGGAGATTCACCACCGGCACCGACGACACGGCGGCCATCCGCTCGAGCTTCTCGTGCTCGTACACCCGGGCGCAGATGACGGCGTGGTAGCAGGCCAGCGTGCGGGCGACGTCCTCGACCGACTCCCGCACGTCGAGCTTCACCTCGCCGGCGGCGATGGTGATCGGGTGGCCGCCGAGCTGGACCACGGCCATCTCGGTCGAGTTGCGGGTGCGGGCCGAGTCCTTCTCGAACAGCAGCGCGGCGCCGCGGCCGGCGAGGACCCGGGGCGGCTCGGGTGCGGCGGCCAGGGCCAGGACCTCGGCCAGCTCGTCGGGGGTGAGGTCGTCGACCTCGAGGAAGTGACGGAGCGTCATGGGTGGGCCTCCTCGGCCAGGGCGGCGGCGATGAGCGCCACCGCCTCCGCGATCTCGGCCTCCGACACGGTGAGCGGCGGCGCCAGGCGGAGGGCGGTGGGCGTGACGGCGTTGACCACGAGGCCGACGTCGAGGAGCCGGGCCGCCACCGCGGCGGCGTCGGTGCCGGGAGCGAGCTCGGCCGCGATCAGGAGCCCGAGGCCCCGGACGGCGCTCACCCCGGGCAGGGCCTCGAGCGCGGCGGTGAGGGCCGCACCCCGGCTCCGGGCCAGGGCGGGGGCGTCGATCCGCTCCATGACGGCGAGCACGGCCCGGGCGGCGGCGGCGGCGAGAGGCTGTCCCCCGTAGGTGGTGGCGTGGTCGCCCGGCTCGAAGGCGGCCGCCACCTCCCGCCGGGCCCAGCACGCCCCTATGGGCATGCCGTTGCCGAGGGCCTTGGCCATGGTCACGACGTCGGGGACGATGCCGAGGTGCTGGAACCCGAACCAGGCGCCGGTGCGGCCGAGCCCGGTCTGCACCTCGTCGACCATGAGCAGGATCCCCCGCTCGTCGCAGAGTCGACGGGCGGCCTGGAAGTACTCGACCGTGGCCGGGTTCACCCCGCCCTCGCCCTGGACCGGCTCGAGGAGCACCGCGGCCACGGACGGATCGAGGACCCGGGCCAGGTCGTCGGCGTCGTTCCAGACGTGATGGCGGAACCCTTCCGGGAGGGGCTGGAAGGCCTCGTGCTTCTGGGGTTGGCCGGTGGCGTGCAGCGTGGCCAGCGTGCGGCCGTGGAACGACCCGAAGGCGCTGACGACGACGTGACGGCCCCGGCCGCCCCACTTGCGGGCCAGCTTGATGGCGCACTCGTTGGCCTCGGCGCCGGAGTTGCAGAAGAACACCTGCCCGCCGCCACCGAGCAGCCGGTCGAGGGTGGCGGCGACCTGCCAACCGGGCTCGGTGCCGAACAGGTTGCTGACGTGCAGCAGGGTGGCCGCCTGCTCGGCGATGGCGGCGGCCACCTCCGGGTGGGCGTGACCGAGGGAGGTGACGGCCAGCCCGGAGAGGAAGTCGAGGTGGCGCCGGCCGTCGGCGTCGAACAGCTCGGTGCCCGCTCCCCGGACGAACTGCACCGACGGCGCCCGGTAGGTGGGCATCAACGGGCAGGCGGCCAGGTCGGCCGGTGCGTGCATGGCGTCGGCGTGGGCGGTCACGGAGCCTCCTCGGCCGGGCCGTCGGCCTCGACCATCGTGCCGATGCCGGCGTCGGTGAACAGCTCGAGCAGCAGCACGTGGACGATCCGGCCGTCGAGCAGGTGGGCGCGGGGGACGCCGTGGCGCAGGGCCTCGAGGCAGGCGTCGATCTTGGGGATCATCCCCCCCGACAGGATCCCCTCGTCGATGAAGCGGGCGATCTCGGACGGGGTGGTGCGGGTGATGAGGGTGGACGGGTCGTCGACGTCCCGCAGGAGCCCGGGCACGTCGGTGAGGTACAGCACCTTCTCGGCGCCGAGCGCGCCGGCCAGCGCCGCGGCCACGGTGTCGGCGTTGATGTTGTAGGCCTGCCCCTCGGCGTCGGCGCCGATGGTGGACACCACCGGGATGAGGTGCTCGGCCAGCAGCCGCTCGACGATGGCGGGGTTCACCGCCTTCACGTCGCCCACGAAGCCGAGCTCGGGGTCGAGCATGTCGGCGACGATGAGGCTGGCGTCCTCACCGCTCAGCCCCACGGCGACCGGGCCGTGACGGTTGAGAGCGGAGACGATGTCGCGGTTGACCTTGCCGACGAGCACCATCCGGGCCACGTCGAGGGTCTCGGCGTCGGTCACCCGCAAGCCGTCGCGGAACTCGGTGGCCTTGCCCAGCCGGGCCAGGAGGTCGCCGATCTGGGGGCCACCACCGTGGACCACCACCGGGCGGATGCCCACGGCATGGAGGAGCACGATGTCCTCGGCGAACCGCACCGCCAGCTCCGGGTCGGTCATGGCGTTGCCGCCGTACTTGACCACGACGATGGCACCGGCGAACCGCCGGATGTACGGGAGCGCCTCGATCAGGATCTCGGCCCGCTGGGACGGGGCCAGCCCCGCGGTCACGACGTGCCCCGGTTCTCGTCGACGTAGGCGTGGGTGAGGTCGTTGGTGAAGATGGTGGCCGTGCCCGGCCCCAGGCCGAGATCGGCCACGATGTGCAGGTCGCGCTGGGCCATGTGGGCCCGCACCGCCTCGTCGTCGTGGGCCACGGCCACGCCGCCGGCGGCCACCGTGACCCCGCCGTAGCTGACGCTGATCCGCTCCTGCTCGAAGCCGATCCCGGCGCTGCCGAGCTCGCTGGCGATCCGGCCCCAGTAGGGGTCCTCGCCGTACCAGGAGCACTTGCAGAGGTTGCTGTCGGCCACCTTCCGCGCCCCCCGGGCGGCCTCGTCGTCGGACGCCGCCCCGACCACGTCGATCCGGACGCTCTTGGTGGCGCCCTCGGCGTCGGCGACCATCATCAGCGCGAGCTTCGTGCAGGCCTCGGTGACGGCGGCGGCGAAGGCGTGAGGATCGGCCGGCGGGCCGGCGACGCCGCTGGCGAGGAGCAGCACCGTGTCGTTGGTGGAGGTGCAGCCGTCGGTGCTGATGACGTTGAAGCTGGCCGACACCGCCCGCTGCAGGATGGCGGTGAGGTCGTCGGGGTCGACGGCGGCGTCGGTGGTGAGGACGGCCAGCATGGTGGCCATGTTGGGGGCCAGCATCGCCGCCCCCTTGGCCATCCCGCCCACGGTGAACCCGGGGCCGGTGACCAGCACCTGCTTGGCGAAGGTGTCGGTGGTGCGGATCGCCTCGGCCGCGGCGTCGCCGCCGGTGGCCGAGCGGGCCGCGACCAGCCCGGGGATCCCGTCGACGATCGTGGCGATTGGCATCGGGATGCCGATCAGCCCCGTGGAGCACACCAGCACCTCGTGCGGGTCACAGCCCAGGGCGTCGGCCACCCCCCGGCACATGGCCTGCGCGTCGTCGAGGCCCTGGGCGCCGTTGGCGGCGTTGGCGTTGCCGCTGTTGAGGATCACCGCCGCCGCCCGGCCCTTGGTGTGGGCCAGGTGCCGGCGCGTGGTGATCACCGGGGCCGCCGTCATCTTGTTGCTGGTGAACACGCCGGCGGCGGCAACGGGCGCGCCGTCGGCGGTGGCCACGAGGCTGAGGTCGGGCGCGCCGCTGGCCTTGATCCCACAGTGCAGGCCCGCGGCCACGAAGCCGGCGGGGGCGGTGACGGTCATCGCAACTCCAGATCAGGGGTAGAGGCCCGCCCGCGGCAGGCCGGCGGTCTCGGGCAGGTCGAGCAGCAGGTTGGCGCACTGCACCCCGGCACCGGCCGCCCCCTTCACGAGGTTGTCGATGGCGGCGATGGCCACGACGAACCCGGTACGGGGATCGCTCCGCACGGTGACGTGCACCATGTTGGTGCCGAGGGTGGCCTTGGTGGAGGGCGAGCCGTCGATGACGTGGACGAAGGGCTCGCCGGCGTAGTGCTCCCGGTAGAGCGCCAACAGGTCGGCGGTGGGTGGCGGCGCTCCCCCACCGGCGGGCCGGGCGTAGCAGGTGGCCAGGATGCCCCGGTTCATGGGCGCCAGGTGGGGCGTGAACAGGACCGTGGGTGCCGCGGCCCCGGCGGGCGCCACCGCGGCGAGGTTCTGCTCCATCTCGGGCGTGTGCCTGTGGTCGAGGAGCCCGTAAGCGGTGAAGTCCTCGTCGACGGTGCAGAAGGTGGTGGTGGGCTTGGGCGGCCGGCCGGCGCCGGACACGCCGCTGGCGGCGTCGACGATCAGCGTGCCGGTGTCGACCAGGCCGGCGGCCACGAGCGGGGTGAGGGCCAGCGTGGCCGCGGTCGGGTAGCAGCCGGGCGCGGCCACGGCCGTGGCGCCGGCGATGGCCGACCGGAAGAGCTCGGGGAGGCCGTAGACGAAGGCGGACAGCAGCTCGGGCGCGGCGTGGGGCTCGCCGTACCACGTGGGATAGGCCGCGGCGTCGTGCAACCGGAAGTCGGCGGCCAGGTCGATCAGCCGCGGGACCCGGTCCCGCAGGGCCGGGACGATGGCCTGCGAGGCGCCGTGGGGCAGGGCCAGGAAGGCCAGGTCGAGATCGAGGCCGGCGATGGCCTCGGGCTCATAGGCGTCGAAGCACCGGTCGCCGACCACCGGGCCCAGGTTGGGGTAAAGCGACACGATCGGCTGGCCGGCCTGGCTGTCGCCGGTGGCCAGCACCACGTCGAGGTCGGGATGGGCGGCGCACAGCCGCAGGAGCTCGGCGCCCACGAACCCCGACCCCCCGATGATCCCGATCCGCTGCATTGCAAGACTATACAGGGCCTCGCATACCTATGCACAAATGGGTTTCCCGGGCGGCCGGGGAGGCTCGGTCAGGCGGCGTCGGAGGCGGCGTCGGCGGTGGCGCTCACCGTCTCGTGGCCCCGCTGGCGACGGGGCCGGCGGTGCGACAGGGTCACCGGGGCGACGGGTTCGGTCTCCCCCATCCGCTCCAGCTCCTTCTCCTCGGCCCGCCCCTCGTTCACCGGGGCGATGAGGGCGCCCCACTTGAGCTCGGCGTCGAGCGACCGGTGGTGGATCGCGGTCCGCCCCCGCCCGATCTGGAGGGCCATGGCGCCGACGAAGACCCAGAACCCGGTCCACGTGACCCCCACGACCAGACCCTCGACATTGGCCACGGCGAGACCCGTCAGACCGATCCCCACGATCGCGCCGATCTGCCAACCGAACATCCGGTCCGATGCCACAGGCTTGCCGAACATGAGATCCTCCGATGCCGTGCTTTCCCTAGCGATCGGAGGCCGCCGGGGGCCGGAGATGGGCCCTCTGGCCCATTTCGCGCCCACGCCGGCGGCGCCGCGGGTAGGAAAGGGTGGTGACCTCCGAGACGGCACCGCCGACCCCCCACCCGCTCTTCACCGATGGCGAGCTGGCCTACCTGCGGGCCCAACGCATCGTGCGGCTCGCCACCGCCCGGGCCGACGGCAGCCGGGTCGACGTCGCCCCCCTCACGGCGTCGTTCGACGGCGAGGTCTTCCGGATCGGCGGCTACGACATCCGCCGGACGATGAAGTGGTTCCACATCCGGGAGAACCCCAACGTGGCGATGGTGTGGGACGACCTCGTCTCCACCGACCCGTGGGAAGCCCGCGGGATCAAGGTCCACGGGCGGGCCCACCTCGAAGAGGGCGCCGACGGGCGGCCGGTCATCGTGGTCGTGCCGGCCCGCTCGTGGAGCTGGGGCATCAACGCGCCGGCCTTCGATCGGAACGGGCCTCGCACCGACCGGCGGGACGACCTGGCCCGGTGAGACCCGGCCGCCGCCCGCTCAGGCCCGCAGCCGGGCCGGGTGGGTCGCCTCCACCGCGGCGATCACCGCGGCGCGGGCCGACGCGACGTCCTCGTCGGTGAGGGTGCGGTCGGGTGCCTGGAACCGGAGCCGGTAGGCGAGGCTCCGGTGGGCCGCGGCCACGCCGGGCCCCCGGTAGACGTCGAAGAGGCGGAGGTCGACCAGCCGCGGGCCGGCGCTGTGGCGGATCGTGGCCTCGACGTCGGCCGCCGGCACCGTGTCGGCCACCTCGAAGGCCAGGTCGGTGTCGCTCGAGGGGTAGCGGCTGATGGGTGCGTAGGGGCGCTCGCCGTGGGGCAGGGCCAGGAGCGCGTCGAGGTCGAGCTCCAGGCAGGCGACCCGGGCGGCGATGCCGAAGTCGTCGAGCACGGAGGGGTCGATCTCCCCGACCGCGCCGAGGCGCACCGGCGGGCCGTCCCCGCCCGTGGCCACGACCTCGCCGGCCCGGGTGGGATGGAGGCCCGGGACCGCCACCTGCTCGATCCCGATCCCGGGAACGGCCAGCGCGCTGAGGAGCGTGCGCAGCGTGCGCACGGCGTCGTGGGCGTCGACCCCGGCCAGCACGGCGCAGAGCTGCTCACGCTCGTCGGGCACGCCGTCCGGGCCGATCCGGTGCCCGGACCACACCTTGCCGATCTCGAACAGCTGCGCACCCTCGTTGCGGTGCGACTCGTTGTAGGCGATGGCCTTGAGCAGGCCGGCCCGGAGCGACGTGCGCAGCACCGACTCCTCGGCGGCCAGGGGGTTGGCGATCGTGACCGGCGGGATCTCGCCGAGGCCGGCGCGGTCGAGGTCGCCCGGCGCGAGGAACGGCATCGGCATGGCCTCGTCGAGGCCGAGCCCCACGAGCACCTGGCGGATGGTGCGCCGGTCGCGCTGGCGCTCCGAGAGCCGCCCGGCGTGCACCCCCGACGGCATGCGCCGGCCGATGCGGCTGTAGCCGTGGTGGCGCGCCACCTCCTCGATCACGTCGGTCTCGGTGGTGGTGTCGAAGCGGAAGCTCGGGATCCGCACCAGCTGCTCCCCGTCGACGCCGTCGGCCGCCTGGTCGAAGACGAACCCGATGGGCTCGAGCAGGCGGCGGACGTCCTCCCCCGTGAACGGATGGCCGAGCAGGGCCGAGACGCGCTCCGTGCGCACCCGGATCGCCTCCCGCGACGGAAGATCGCCCTCGGCCACCACCGTCCCGGCGGCCAACGTGGAAGTCGGCGCGCCGGCAGCCACCAGCTCGGCGAAGCGCTGCGCCGCCAGCTCCAGCCCCTCGGGGTCGGCGCCGCGCTCGAAGCGCATCGACGCCTCGGAACGGAGCCCGAGCTGGGCCGAGGAGATGGCGATGGCCATGGGGGCCCACCACGCCATCTCGAGCAGCACGTTGCGGGTCGAGGCGCTGATCTCGGTCGACGCCCCGCCCATCACCCCGGCGATCCCGATGGCGTGGTCGGACCGGTCGGCGATCACGCCGTCGGTGGACCGCAGCGTGCGCACGGTGTCGTCGAGGGTGCGGATCGTCTCGCCCTCGCGGGCCCAGCGCACGTGGAGCTCGCCCCCGGGCACCTTGTCGAGGTCGTAGGTGTGGTTGGGCTGGCCCAACTCGAGCATCACGTAGTTGCTGATGTCGACGATGGAGTTGATGGGACGCATCCCGAGCAGGGTCAGCCGGCGGGCCAACCACTCGGGGCTGTCGCCCACCTGCACCCCCTCGAGGATCCGCACCAGGAAGCGGCCGCAGAGCTCGGGGTCGTGGATCGTGACCGACGCCCGGCCGGCGATCGCCGCCCCGCCCTCGGGCACCGCCGGCGAGAGCGGCGTGAAGGGCAGGCCCATCCGGGCCGCGAGGTCGCGGGCCACGCCGGCCACCGACATGGCGTCGGGCCGGTTGGGGTTGATCTCGAGGTCGTAGAGGACGTCGGCCTCGATGCCCATCGCCTCGGCGAAGGGAGCGCCGAGCCGGTCGGCCAACGCCGGCGGCAGGACGAGGATGCCGCTGTGGTCGTCACCGAGCTCGAGCTCCCGCCCGGAGCAGAGCATCCCGTTCGACCACTCCCCCCGCATCTTGCGCCGCTCGATGGCCATGCCCCCGGGCATGACGGTGCCGAGGGTG
The DNA here is from genome assembly GCA_029782025.1 of Actinomycetes bacterium. Classification (GTDB taxonomy): domain Bacteria; phylum Actinomycetota; class Acidimicrobiia; order Acidimicrobiales; family Acidimicrobilacustridaceae; genus JAKOVR01. The sequence goes on from JAKOVR010000110.1 coordinate 19,603, forward strand.
GCCAGGGGGACCAGGTCGCCGACGGCCATGTTGAAGGCGCCGCAGCAGATCTGCAGCGGCTCGCCGTCGCCGGTGTCGACATCGACGAGCTGGATCTTGTCGGCGTTGGGGTGGGGCCGCAGGGCGAGGACCCGGGCCACGACGATGCCGTCGAGGCCGCCGCCGAGGACGTCGAGCGACTCCACCGCCATGCCGAGGTCGGACATCTGCTCGCCGAGCTCGACGGGGTCTCCCTCGAAGGGAGCGAACTCGCGCAGCCAGGACAGGAGGACCTTCATGCCGACCCCTAGAACTCGCTCAGGAAGCGGACGTCGTTGGTGAACAGCTCCCGGATGTCGTCGACCCCGTGGCGCATGAGGGCCAGCCGGTCGATGCCGAACCCGAAGGCGAAGCCGCTCCAGGTCTCGCTGTCGAGGCCCACCGCGGCCAGGACGTTGGGGTGGACCATGCCGCAGCCGCCGAGCTCGAGCCAGCCGGTCTGGCCGCAGGTGCGACAACCCCGGCCCTCGCAGAAGACGCAGTTGATGTCGTACTCGGCCGAGGGTTCGGTGAAGGGGAAGTAGGAGGGTCGGAGTCGGCTGTGGATCGACCCGCCGAAGTAGGCCGAGGTGAACGCCTCGAGGGTGCCGGCCAGGTCGGCGAAGGAGATGCCGCGGTCGACGACGAGCCCCTCGATCTGGTGGAACACCGGCATGTGGCTGGCGTCGGCGGTGTCGCGCCGGTACACCCGCCCCGGCATCACCGAGTAGATCGGCGGCTCCTGGCGCTGCATCACGCGGATCTGCACCGGCGAGGTGTGGGTGCGCAGCAGGACGGTCTGGGGGGCGCCCGCGTCGACGTAGAGGGTGTCCCACATGCCCCGGGCCGGATGGCTGGGCGGGATGTTGAGGGCCTCGAAGTTGTACCAGTCGGTCTCGACCTCGGGGCCCTCGCTCACCGTGAACCCGAGCCCGACGAAGACGTCCTCGAGCCGCTCCTGGGTCTGGGTGACGAGGTGGAGGTGCCCGCGACCGCGGAAGGGCCCGAGCTCGGTCAGGTCGAGGCGCTCGGCCTCGAGCCGGGCCCGGCGCGCCTCACCTTCGAGCTCGGCCCGCTTCGCTCCCACCGCCGTCTCGATGGTGGTGCGCACGTCGTTGACCTGCTGGCCGACGGCGCGGCGCTCGTCCGGCTCGAGCCCGCCGAGCTGCTTCTTGACCTCGGCCAGCCGCCCCTTCTTGCCGAGCAGATCGGCCTCGAGGGCGCGGAGATCGTCGAGCGAGGACGCGGCCTCGATGCGGGCCGTGGCGGCGGAGGCGAGGTCGTGCAGATCGTCGATCACGATGGGCGCACCCTACCGGAGGCGTCGCTGCCGCTCCGATTCGAAAAGCAGCACGGTGGCCGCCATCGCCAGGTTCAAGCTCTCGACGCCGGTGGCCACCGGGATCGTGACGACGGTGGACACGGCGTCGACCACGTCCGCGGGCAACCCCCGCCCCTCGTTGCCGAGGAGCAGCGCCACCGGGCCGGCCAGCTCGACCGCATCGGGCGCCACGCCGGTGTGGGTCACGGCCGCGGCCACGACGGGGACGGCGACGGCGCGGAGCGCTTCGAGCACGGCGTCGAGCGGGTCGCCGACGGCCACCGGCACCTGGAACAACGCCCCGGCCGAGGCGCGCACGCACTTGGGTGCGCTCGGATCGGTGCTGCCGGCGGTGACGACCAGCCCGCAGGCCCCGAAGGCGGCGGCGGAGCGCAGCGCGGTGCCGAGGTTCCCGGGATCCTGGACCTCGTGGAGCACCACCAACGGCCCTGCGCCCGGCGCCGCCGCGGCGGCGGCCAGGGTGCCCACGGTGACCGGGCGCCACGGCACCACGGCGGCGATGGGTTGGGGGGTGCGGGTCGAGAGGACCTGGTCGAGCACCCCGGCCCGGACCACGGTCGCCCCGCCGGCCCGCTCGGCCAGGGCCCGGAGGTCGGCCGATGCGTCCTCCCCGACGAAGAGCTCCGCGATCTCGACGCCGGCACCGAGCGCCGCCTCGACGGCGTGGGGCCCCTCGACCACGGCGACGCCGTCGTCCAGACGCGAACTGCGGCGCCCGATCAGGCGCCGCAGTCGTTTGATCCTCGGATTGCCCGCGGCGATCGCCGCGGCGCCGTCCACGTCGGCCTCAGGAGGCCTGGGCTTCGGGCTCGGCCGTCAGTGCGGCTCGGGCCACCTCGACGAGGGCGCCGAAAGCAGCGTCGTCGGTGACGGCCAGGTCGGCGAGGACCTTGCGGTCGACGTCGGCCCCGGCGGCCTTCAGGCCGGCGATGAAGCGGCTGTAGCTGATGTCGTGCAGCCGGCACGCGGCGTTGATGCGCTGGATCCAGAGCTTGCGGAACTCACCCTTGCGGGCCCGCCGGTCGCGGTAGGCGTACTGCAGCGAGTGCATCACCTGCTCGTTGGCGGCGCGGTAGGACCGGCTCTTGTTGCCGTAGTAGCCCTTGGCCCGCTCGAGGGTGGCGCGGCGGTGCTTCTTGGAGTGGACGGCTCGTTTCACTCGTGCCATCGGGGTCTCCTTTCAGGAGAGATCGATCGTCGGGGGGAGGGGCGCTCAGATGCCGAGCTGGCGGCGCACACGGGCGGCGTCGCCCGGGGCGACCTCGTGCAGGCCGCGCAGGTGGGCCTTGCGCTTCGGCGCCTTCTTCTCGAGGATGTGGTTCAGGTTCGCCTTGCGGCGGCGGAGCTTGCCGCTCCCGGTGACCGAGAAGCGCTTGGCGGCGCCCCGGTGGGTCTTCATCTTGGGCATCGTGGATCCTTCGTGGGTCGGTGCCGGGTGGAGTCCGGCGAGGGGGCCCGGGCGTCGGGGACCGGTTCAGTCCTCGGGCCCGTCGCCGTCCTCGTCGTGGTCGTCTTCTTCGTCTTCGTGGTCGTCGTCGTCGTGATCGTCGTCGTCGTGGTCGTCGTCGGTGGCGGTGCCGTCGTCCCCGTGGCTCGCCGCCACGGCGGCGAGGACCTCGTCGACGTCGACCTCGACCTCGTCGCCTTCCTCGCCGTCGGCGCCGAGACGGCGGGCGTCGTCGGCGTCCTTCTTCTGCTGGGCCAACCAGGCCGCCTGCGCCTTCTTGTCCGGAGCGAGCACCATGGTCATGTTGCGGCCGTCGAGCCGGGGGTAGATCTCGACCCGGCCCAGATGGACCACCCGGTCGGCGACCCGGTCGAGGATCTTCTGCCCCAGCTCGGGGTGGTAGACCTCACGGCCCCGGAACATGATCGTCAGCTTGACCTTGTGGCCTTCCCCGAGGAACTTCTCGACCTTCTTCGTCTTGGTGTCGAAGTCGCCCGGCCCGATCTTGGGCCGGTACTTCATCTCCTTGACGACGACGTTCTTGCTGTTCTTCCGGGACTCCTTGGCCCGCCGCGCCGCCTGGTACTTGTAGTTGCCGTAGTCCATGATGCGGCAGACCGGCGGGGTGGCCTTGTCGGCCACTTCCACCAGATCCAGTTCCTGCTCACGGGCCAGGGCGAGTGCCTCGGGCAACGGCTTGATCCCCAACTGGGTTCCATCCGCACCGATGAGGCGAACCTCTCGGGCGCGGATGCGGTCGTTGATCCGTGGCTCGGTGTTGGCGGGCGCAGCTATGGCCGGTCACTCCGTGTCAAATGCATCCTCCTTGGCGCATCTCGGGTGGGAAGGCGCCGTGCCCGTCGTCGGCAGGGCCGAAAAACGACGGACGGGCGCCGGGGAGAGCCGACGCCCGCGAACCCCGCCACACCGTCGGTGTGCCGGAGCGCTCGGAGATCGACCCGGCGCACTCGTCGTGCCGGGGCACGTGCGGTGGCCGGGTGGGGGCGACGCCCCGCTTTCCCGTTGAGTTGTGGGCGATAGGGTACCGGCTCAGCCGCGCCGGAGCGAACTCCGGTGCGCACGACGGCCGTTGGACCGGCCCCACCCCCGAGGAGTGCACGTGAGCCTGTGGACGCCCGATGGCGAGATCCCGATCGATCGGAGCGGTCCGCCCCGCGGCGGCGCGGCCGACATGGTCGGTGGCCCGTCGCTCGACGACCTCTCCCCCGAGGAGCGGGCCCAGGCCGAGGCGTTCGTCCGCGAGATGGCCGCCGTGCAGGAGGAGATCGCCCGCACCCCCATCGCCCAGCTCGTGGCCAACCACATCGGCGGCTTCTACGAGCTGGCGGCCATCAAGCTCAGCCAGGTCCCGCCCCAGCTGGCCGAGGGCAAGGTGGCCATCGACGCGATGGCCGCCGTGCTCGATGCCGTGGGCAGCCGGCTCGGCCCCGACGGCGCGACCCTTCGCGACGCGCTGACGCAGCTCCAGATGGCCTTCGTGCAGCTCAGCGAAACCCCGGGATCTGCTGCTGTTTGACGGCCTCGGTGACGGCCGGACAGCAACAGATCCCGGCGTCAGGTCCCGAGCTCGCGGCGCTCGAAGGCCACCACGGCGGTGACCACCAGAACCACGTCGAGGGCGACGAGGGCGGCGAGCGAGCCTGCACCCACCCCGTCGCGCAGCACGTCGCCACCGGTGGCGTACCAGAAAGGCGACGCCCACCGCAGCGGCCGCAGGCCCGACACCAGGAGGCCGAGGGCGTTGAGCAGGTACGTGCCGGCGGCGAGGCCCGAGGCGACGCCGATGGCCATCCCCCGGTGGCCGCGCCACGCACCCACGGCCAGGGCGATCGACCCGAAGCACACGCCGAGCAGCACCCGGGCCGCCCACGACGAGAGCAGCGGCCCGAGCTCGATGGTGGCCTTGACGGCCCGCCCGCCCACGCCGACGGCCAGGTCGATGGTGGCGCACAGCACCGCCACCTCGACGGCCAGGACCGCCGCCTTCTGGAGCACGACGGCCCGGCGCCGCACCGGGTAGCTCAGCACGAGGTCGAGCACGCCCCGCTCCTCCTCGCCGGCCAGGGTGGACGACCCGAACGAGACCGCCAGCACCACGGCGAGGAGCGGCACCAGCCAGCCGTAGAGCTCGGTGCCGAGGTAGCCGGAGGCCTGGGTGAAGTCGATCTGGTCACGGCCGCCCGAGAAGAGGGCCAGGAGCTCCTTCGGGTAGCTCTTCATGATCTCGTCCATGCCGGCCATGTTCCGCACCGACGGGTAGACGGCGAGGATCACCCCGACGTAGGCGACCACCCCCACAGTCCACCACAGCCGGGCCCGGCCCCGGTCGTGCAGGGCCCGGCGGGCGATCGGGAAGCGGGCGTCACCCGGCATCGTCGGCTCCCGTCGCCGTCGGGTCGCCGGCGTACAGGCTGAGGAAGATCTCGTCGAGGTCGGCGGGCTGGCTCACCAGGTCGACCACCGGCTCGGCCGCCACGGCCCGCACGATGGCGCCCATCCGACCGCTGACCACGGCCCGGAGCACGGTGGGCTCGGGCTGGTCGAGCGAGCGGACCCCCTCGAGCCCGTCGAGCAGCGCCGGGGTGACGGGGCGGGCGAAGCGGACCTCCACGTGGCGGACGGCGTGGGCCTGGAGGTCGGCGACGGACCGCACGGCCACCAGGCGGCCGTCACGGACCACCCCGACCCGGTCGGCCACGTGCTGGACCTCGTCGAGCGAGTGGGAGGACAGGAAGACGGTGTGCCCCTGCGCCGCCTCCTCCCGGAGGAGCCGGCGGAACTCGTCCTGCATGAGGGGGTCGAGGCCGGACGTGGGCTCGTCGAGGATCAGGACCTCGGGCTCGTGCATGAAGGCCTGCACCAGCCCCACCTTCTGGCGGTTGCCCTTGGAGAGCTCTCGGATGGGCCGGCGCTCGTCGAACCGGAACCGCTCGGACAGCTCGGCCCGGCGCCGACACCGGTCCGCCCCCCGGATCGACGCGAACCAGTCGAGGAGCTCGGCCCCGGTGAGCCGGTCGTACACGGCCAGGTCGCCGGGCAGGTAGCCCGTGCGCCGGCGCACCTCCAGGCCCTCGCGGCGGGTGTCGAGCCCGAGCACCGCAGCCGTTCCGGCCGAGGGGCGGATCAGGTCGAGGAGGGTCCGGATCAGGGTGGTCTTGCCGGCGCCGTTGGGGCCGAGGAACCCGAACACCTCGCCGGCCTCCACCGTGAGGTCGATCTCCTCGATGCCGCGGGACCGCCCGTAGCGCTTGGTCAACGCCTCAGTCTGGATGGCGGCCGGCACGGCCCTACGCTAGGTGACCCCGGGATCTGTTGCTGTTCGACGGCCTTGACGACGGCCGGACAGCAACAGATCCCGGGGTCAGGCCGGACGGAGGTCGGACGCTTCCCAGCGGCCCCGGTGCCCCGGCACCACGACGAAGCGCACGGACGTGCCCTCGGCGATCGTGCGGGAGCCGTCGGCGATAGCCGTGCAGTGGAAGCCGTGCTCGGCGCCGGTGGCGTCGTCGACGACCACCCCGAGGCCCGCGGCGTCGTCGAAGCGCACCACCCGGCCCTCTGCCATCGTCAGTGCACGATCTTCGAGATCGGGAGCTCGAGGATGTCGGTGCCGCCGGCGTCGCGCAGCGCCGGGATCAACGTGTTGATCGCCGCCTTGGCCACGACCGACTCCACCGCGTAGCCGGCCCCGCCGTAGAGCTCGTTCACAGTGGGCGACTTCTCCGAGGGCAGGACGGCGATCACGGCGTCGAGCGCGTCGGGGGGCGTGTTGAGCTTGACCAGCACCTTGCCCCTGGCCTCGAGGACGCCGTCGAGCAGCGTCTGCAACTGCCCCATCGCATGCCGCTTGGCCGGGTCGGCAGCCGCGGCCGGGTTGGCGATCAGCTCGGTGTAGCTGGTGAGGATGGTGTCGATGATGCGCAGGCCGGCCGCCCGCAGCGCCCGCCCCGTCTCGGTGATGTCGACGATGCAGTCGACGATGTCGGGCACCTTGGCCTCGGTGGCCCCGTAGGAGAGGCGGACGTCGGCGTCGATCCCGCGGTCGCGGAAGAACCGCTCCGTGAGGCGGGGGTACTCCGACGACACCCGCACCCCCTGGGGGAGGTCCTCCACCTGCTGCACGGGCGAGTCGGCCGGGACGGCCACCACGATCCGCACGGGGTCGCCAGTGGCCTTCGAGTACCGGAGCTCGCCCAGGCTCTCGACGTCGGAGCTGGTCTCCTCGATCCAGTCGCGCCCGGTGATGCCGAGGTCGAAGAGCCCCTCGCTCACGTACACGGGGATCTCCTGGGGCCGCAGGATCCGCACGTCGAGGACCCGCGGATCGGCGATCGTGGCCTTGTAGTCGACGGCCGAGTCACGCTTGACCTTCAGGTCGGCCGCCTCGAACAGCTCGAGGGTGGCCTTCTCGAGCGACCCCTTCGGGAGCACCAGGCGCAGCATGGCCGGTCACCCTACCGGCGGGGCCGCACCCCCCGGAAACCTGATCCCCGAAGCGGGCCGGATGTGACCGTCGCGCCGGGAGCGGCTAACAAAGGGCGGTGCCGTCCACCCACCGTCACTCCGAGACCCACCGCAGCCACGCCACCGGGTGGTTGCGGGCCGCCGTCCTCGGCGCCAACGACGGCATCGTCAGCACCGCCTGCCTGATCCTCGGCGTGGCCGCATCCGACGCTGTGCAGGCGACGGTGGTCAAGGCCGGGTTCGCGGCCCTGGTCGCCGGCGCCGTGTCGATGGCGGTGGGCGAGTACGTGTCGGTCAGCAGCCAGCGCGACAGCGAGCAGGCCGACATCGCCAAGGAGAAGATGGAGCTGGCCACCGTGCCCGAGCGGGAGCTCGACGAGCTCACCGGGATCTACGTGAAGAAGGGTCTCTCCCGGCCGCTGGCCCGCCAGGTGGCCGAGGAGCTGTCCAAGGGCGACGTGCTGGCCGTGCACCTCCGGGAGGAGCTCGGCATCAGCGAGGAGAGCCTGGCCCGACCGTTCCAGGCCGCCTGGTCCTCCGCCGCTGCCTTCGCGGTGGGGTCGCTCATCCCCCTCGTGGCCGTGATCGTCGCCCCCGAAGCCCTGCGCATCGCCCTCACGATCGCCGTGGCCATCGTGGCCCTCGGCGTGCTCGGCTTCACCGGGGCCCGCGTCGGCGGGGCCGAGGTCCGCCGGCCGGTCACGCGGGTGTTGGTCGGCAGCACGCTCGCCATGATCTTCACCCTGCTCGTCGGGAAGCTCGTCGGCACGGCGGTGGCCTGAGCCGGCGGCTCGGCCGAGCGTCAGTCGCCCCGCCGGAAGCGGTGGAGCAGGTCGGCCATCTCGACCGCGGTGCGGGCCCCTTCGGCCCCGACGTTGTGGGTGTCGCTCGAGCGCTCCATGGCCTGATCGACGTTCTCGGTCGTGAGGACCCCGAAGACGATCGGCACTCCGGTCTCGAGCTGGGCGTCCTGGATCCCCCGGGCGCACTCCCCTGCCACGAAGTCGAAGTGGGCCGTGTCGCCGCGGATCACCGCCCCGAGCGCCAGCACGGCGTCGTACCGCCCGGTGAGGGCCAGGGTCTTGGAGGCCAGCGGGATCTCGAAGGCTCCCGGCACCCAGGCCACCAGCCGGTCGTCGTCGGCCACCCCCAGCCCCGACAGCGCCTCCAGCGCGCCGTCGAGGAGCCGGTTGGTGATGAGATCGTTGAAGCGCCCGCACACGATCGCCACCTTCATGCCCGTCCCGTCGAGGGCGGAGGCGTCGGGGTTGGCGGCGCGGAAGTTGGTCGACACGGTGAGGCCTTTCGGGGCGGGGGCTAGAGGACGTCGTCGAGGCCGTCGAGCAGGTGGCCCATGCGCTCGCGCTTGGTGCGCAGGTACCGGATGTTCTCGGGGTTGGGCACCGACTCGAGCGGGACGCGGCCGGTGATCTCGAGGCCGTAGCCCTCCAGGCCGCCGTACTTGGCCGGGTTGTTGGTCATGAGCCGCATGGTGGTGATGCCGAGGTCGACCAGGATCTGGGACCCGATGCCGTACTCCCGCGAGTCGATGGGCAGGCCCAGCTCGACGTTGGCGTCGACGGTGTCGTGGCCTTCGTCCTGGAGGGAGTAGGCCCGGATCTTGTGCCCGATGCCGATGCCCCGACCCTCGTGCCCCCGCAGGTAGACGAGCACGCCCAGCCCGTCCTGCGCGATGGTGCGCATCGCCGCTTCGAGCTGCAGGCCGCAGTCGCACCGCAGCGACCCGAACACGTCACCGGTGAGGCACTCGGAGTGCACCCGCACCAGCACGTCCTCCTCACCCTGCACGGCGCCGCGCACGAAGGCGACGTGCTGCATGCCGTCGAGGAGGCTCTCGTAGACGTAGCAGGTGAAGTCGCCCCAGTCGGTCGGGATGCGGGCCTCGGAGATGCGCCGGACCAGCTTCTCGGTCTGGCGGCGGTACCGGATCAGCTCGGCGATGGAGATCATCAGGAGGTCGTGCTCCCGGCAGAACTCGACGAGATCGGGCACCCGGGCCATCTCGCCGTCCTCCTTGACGATCTCGCAGAGCACGCCGGCGGGATACAGCCCGGCCATGCGGGCGAGGTCGACGGCGGCCTCGGTGTGCCCGGCCCGCTTGAGCACCCCGCCGGCGGAGTAGCGCAGCGGGAAGATGTGGCCGGGCCGGGCCAGGTCGCCGGGGCGGGTGGCCGGGTCGATCAGCGACCGGATCGTGGCCGAGCGGTCGGCGGCGGAGATGCCGGTGGTGGTGCCGTGGCGGTAGTCGACCGAGTAGGTGAAGGCCGTGCGGTGCGACTCGGTGTTCTCGCGCACCATCAGCGGGATGTCGAGCTCGTCGAGCCGCTCACCGGTGAGCGGGGTGCAGATCACCCCCGAGGTGTGGCGGACGAAGAACGCGATCTTCTCGGGCGTGGCCGCTTCGGCCGCCATGATGAGGTCGCCCTCGTTCTCGCGGTCCTCGTCGTCGACGACCACGATGATCTCGCCTCGGCTGATGGCAGCCACGGCGTCGGGGATCGAGGCGAAGGCGTCGGAGAAGTCTTGCCGGGACATGGGTCCTCCTACCGGGGGCGGGGCATCAGGATGCCCGATCGTCGGGTTCGGGGGCGATTCCGCCCTGCCCGAGGTGGCCGGCCAGCAGCCGCTCGGCGTACTTGGCCATGACGTCGACCTCGATGTTCACGGGGTCGCCGACCCCTTTTCGTCCGAGGGTGGTGACCTCGGCGGTGTGGGGGATGAGGGCGACCGTGAAGGTGTCGAGGCCGGGGCGGACGACCGTGAGGCTCACGCCGTCGACGGTGATCGACCCCTTCTCGACCACGTAGCGCATGAGGGCGGCCGGGACCTTGACCTCGAGGTCCGGCGCGGCGTGGACGATCTCGCCCACACCATCGACGTGGCCCTGCACGAGGTGCCCCCCGAGGCGGTCCTCGAGGCGTACCGGGCGTTCCAGGTTCACGGGATCGCCCGGGGCCAGGGCGCCGAGGCAGGTCCGGGCGTCGGTCTCGGCGCTGACGTCGGCCTCCCACCAGCCCTCGCCCCACGCCACCACGGTGAGGCAGCACCCGTTCACGGCGATCGACGCGCCGAGCACCACGTCGTCGAGCACGGTGGTGGCGCCGATGCGCAGCCGGGGCCCCTCCCGCGACACGACCGAGCCGAGCTCTTCCACGATGCCGGTGAACATCTCAGGCTCCTTCCGCCGGGCCGAGCCCCGGCACGAGATCGATCCGCAGGTCGGCACCGAGGGGGGTGACGGCCTCGATGCGGCCCCGCCAGAGGTCAGCGATGGTCGCCGGCCCGGCGCCGCGGAAGAGCGGCGGGCCGTCGTCGCCGCCGGCGAGGGCCGGCGCCAGGTACAGGACGTATCGGTCGACCAGCCCGCCGGCATGGAACGAGTGGGCCACCGCGGCCCCACCTTCGACCATCACCTGGAGCACGCTCCGCCGGCCCAGCTCGTCGAGGAGGGCGCCCGGGTCGCCCGTCCATTCGAGGCACGGGTGGACCTGCCGGTCGGGGGCCGCCCCGCCGAGGACCACCCGCAGGGGCTGGCGGTGGTGGGGGCCGTCGAACTCGCCCGCCGGGAGGCGCACGGTGAGCGCCGGGTCGTCGGCCCGCACCGTGCCGGCCCCGACCACGACGGCGTCGCTGTCGGCCCGCAGGCGGTGGGCGTCGAGCCGGGCCTCGGGGCCGGTGATCCACCGGCTCGACCCGTCGGCGGCGGCGGTGCGGCCGTCGAGGGTGGCGGCGAGCTTGAGCACCACGAGGGGCCGCCCGGTGCGGCGGTGGGCGAGGTAGGGCGCGAGCTGCCGGGACGCGGCCTCGGCGCCGACGCCGACGACGACCTCGAGGCCGGCGGCCCGCAGGCGGGCGATCCCCTCCCCCGCCACGCGCGGATCGGGGTCCTCGAGCGCGACCACGCACCGGCTGATCCCGGCCGCGATCACCGCGTCGGCGCACGGCGGGGTGGCGCCGTGGTGGCTGCACGGCTCGAGGGTGACGTACAGGGTGGCGCCGCGGGCCTCGGCCCCGGCCGCGCTCAGGGCCACGACCTCGGCGTGGGGCCCGGACCGGCCCTCGGTCGCCCCGGCGAAGGACCGCCCGTCGGGCGTCACGACGACGGCGCCGACCCAGGGGCGGGGGCTCACGGTGCGGCGGGAGCGGGCCGCGGCGGCCCGTGCCGCGGCCATCCACGGGTCGTCGGCCGGGAAGGTCACGGGCGGTGGGGGCGACGGGTCGGGCACGGTGCGATCCCCGGTTCCGGTACCGGCGATGGTCCGGCCCTCGGGGTGGTCGAAATCCTAACGACAGTTTTCATTCGCGACCAACCCGCCGCCGGGCGGTACCTGCGAGACTCGCACCGTGCCCCGACGAAGGACCCTGCTGCGCGCCGCCGTCGCCGCCGCCACCCTGGTGGCGTTGGCCGGCTGCAGCGGGACCGGCACCGGGGCGACCGGCGGGTCGACCACCCCCGCCGAGGCCACAGCCAACGGCACCGCAGCGACCCGCACCCGCCTGCGGGTGCTCTTCATCCGGGCCGCCCGCGGGACGGCCGGCGTCGACGGCAGCGGCCCCAACGACGACAACCTTTCGGACATCTTCAGCCCCGCCGGCCAGGGGTTCAACGCCCTCTCGGCCCTCCTCGCCGATGAGGGCTGGGACGTGGTGCAGGCCGAGGAAGGGCCCCCGGGCACCGGGGCGGGGTCGAGCCCCGTGGCCCTCACCCCCGGCGACCGCGCCAGCTACGACCTGATCGTGTTCGGGTCGAACAACGCCCGCTACCCCGGGGGCCAGATCCTCGACCGCTACCTGCGGGCCGGGGGCAGCGCCCTGTTCTTCCAGGACAAGAACTACGGCTCCGTCGACGGCGACGCCGCCCGCTCCGACGAAGACCTGCTCTCCCAGTACGGCGTCACGGTCAACCGGGACAACGGCCGCGACGCCAAGTACACGCCGGCCGACAAGGGCACCTGGGACCATCCCCTCCTCAGCGGCGTCACCCAGGTCGACGGCTTCGGCGCCACCGCCTTCACCGTGAGCCGGAGCGTCGACGGCGTGACCCCCACGATCGTGCTGCCCTTCAAGGACACCGTGCGCACCAACGACGCCACCGGGTCGGAGCGGCCGCCCACGGCGAGCGACGCCGCCATCCTCGCCCTCCAGGTCGGCGACGGTCGGGTGGTGTGCACCTTCGACCGCGACACCTTCTTCAACGGCCGGGTCGTCGAACCGGGCAACCGGACCTACGTGCGCAACCTCTTCCGCTGGCTGTCCCACCGTTGACTAGTGGGGGCGCTCCCCCGCCATCAGGGCCAGCGCATGGGGGAGCACGTCGAGCACGGCGTCGACGCACTCGATGGTGCCCGCCGTCGACCCGGGCGTGTTGAGGATCAGGGCCTGCCCCCGGGTGCCGGCCAGGCCCCGGCTGAGCCGGCCCAGCGGGCTCACGGCCCGCATGGCCTCGGCCAGGCCGGGCGCTTCGCGGTCGAGGATCACCGCCGTGCCCTCCGGGGTGAGGTCGCGGGGCCCGAACCCCGTACCACCGGTCGTGACGATCAGCCCCCAGAACCCCTCGGCCATTTCGGCCAGCGCCTCGCCCACGGTGTGGCGGCCGTCGCCCACGACCCGGTGCTCCTCGACGACGAACCCGTGGCCGCCCAGGTGGGCGGCGAGGGCGGCGCCGCTGCGATCCTCCCGGGTGCCCTCGACCACACCGTCGGACACGGTGAGCACCTTGGCCCGCAGGGGCGAGGTGACGCGCTCATCGCTCATCGTTCGATCCTCCCTCGTCGGCGCGGCGCAGCCGCAGCAGGTACATGCCGTCGGTCCCGGCGTCCTGCGGCAGCAGCCTCGCGCCCCGACCCACGCGGCGCCACGGGGGGCCCGGCGGGTCGAGGGCGACCAGCGAGGGGTGCTGGCGCTCGAGGTGGGCGTCGATGTCGACGGTCTCGGCCCGGGTGAAGGTGCAGACCGAGTAGACGAGCACGCCCCCGGGGCGCACCAGCGGCGCGGCGGCGGCCAACAGCTGGCGTTGGAGGTCGGCCAGGCGGACGACGGCGTCGGACTCGATCCGCCAGCGGGCGTCGGGGCGGCGACGAAGCGAGCCCAGGCCCGAGCAGGGTGCGTCGACCAGCACGCGGTCGAAGGCGGCCGGGCGCAGGGGCGGGGCGGCGCCGTCGGCCACCAGCACCGCCACCCGGTCGGGTTCGAGGCCGGCCGTGGCCCGGGCCCGGACCACCAGACCGGCGCGCGACGGGCGCAGGTCCACGGCCACGACGTGGGCGCCCGCGGCGGCCAGCGCCGTGGCCTTCCCGCCCGGCGCGGCGCAGACGTCGAGGATCCGCTCGCCCGGCCGGGCCTCCACCGCCGCGGCCACGGCCTGCGAGGCCGGGTCCTGCACGTAGCCGTCGGCCCGCTCGTGGGTGACCGCCGGCTCGTCCATGGCAGCCAACGCGGCGACGGCATCGTCGGGGCCGAGCACGTCCGTCAGCTCGTCGAGGATCCAGTCGGGGTAGCTCAACCGGACGGCGTCGCCCGGCCAGGTGGTGTCGGCCCGGAGCCCGGCCCGGAGGACGGCGTTGACGAAGCGGCGGACCCGGGGCGACGCCATGCCCACCGTGGCGTCGACGGCGGCGTAGGGCGGGATCGCCGTGAAGGCCAGCTGGTAGGCCCCGAGGCGGAGCAGGGCGCGCGTCGCCGGGTCGGGGTCGGTGGTGATGAACCGGTCGATCCACCAGTCGCAGGCCCGCCGCATGCGGGTGGTGCCGTAGACCAGCTCGGTGACCAGCCGGCGATCGCGCTCGGGCAGGGGCGGGTCGAGCGCGGCCAGCATCGACGGCAGGACGAGGTTGGCATAGGCGCCGTCCCGTTCGATGCGGATCAGGGCGTCGAGGGCCACGCGCCTCGACCGGGTGCCGGTGCTCACGGGCCGAGCCGCTCCCCCGCCGCCGGCCGGGCCCCGTTGCGCCACGCCGCCACGGGCTGTCGGCCCTTGCCCTCGGGCTGGACCTCCACCAGCTCGAGGGCGCCCGCGCCGCAGCGCACCGTCGTCCCGTCGAGCTGCCCCGGCTCGCCGGCCTCGGCGGGGACGGGGCGGGCCGCCCACACCTTGAGGCGCCGCCCCCGGAAGGTGGTCCAGGCGCCGCCCACCCGCACCAGGCGGTCGAGGACGTCGGCCGGGCAGTCCCAGTGCAGCTCCAGTTCGGCCGGGTCGATCTTCTCGGCGTAGGTGGCCTCGCCCACCTGGGGCCGGGGCGGCGCCAGCCCGGCCTCGAGGGCGCCCACGAGCAGGGTGGCGCCGGCCGCGGTCAGCGTGGCCCGCAGCTCGGCGGCGGTGGTGGTGGGGCCGATGGGCACCCGGACCTCGTCGTAGATGCCGCCGGTGTCGAGCGTGTCCTCCACGGCCATGACCGCCACCCCGGTCTCGGCGTCGCCGGCCAACAGGGCTCGCTCCACGGGCGCCGCCCCCCGCCACCGGGGCAGCAGCGAGAAGTGGAGGTTGACCATGGGGACGGCGTCGAGCACGTGGGGCCGGATGATGCGGCCGAACGCCACCACCACCCCGAGCTCCGCTCCGACCGAGCACACGTCGTCGACCTCGGTGGAGACGGGGAGACCGAGGTCGAGGGCCGCCACCTTGACCGGGCTGGGCAGGACGGCGCCGCCCCGACCCCGCCGCTTGTCGGCCCGCGTCACCACGAGGGCGATGTCGAAGCCGGCGGTGTGGAGCGCCCGCAGCGGCGGCACGGCCATCTCCGGGGTGCCGAGGAACACCAGGCGCCGCGGGTGCACGGGGGGTGGGGCGATGCGGGCCATGGAGGACGGTGCGCGAGCGGGATCAGGGGAGCTGGAGCTGCCCACCGACGGTGATCAGCTTGTCGTCACCGCGTGCGGACTCGCCCATCATCAGCTTCCGCAGCTCCTTCTTCGCACCCTTGCGCTGCTCCTCGGAGAGGTGCTCGACCAGCAGGACCCCGTCGAGGTGGTCGAGCTCGTGCTGGAACAGCCGGCCGACGAGCTCGTCGACCTCCAGCTCGACCTCGTTGCCGTCGAGGTCGAGGCCCACGACCAGGACCCGGTTCGGGCGCACGATCTCGAAGAACAGGCCGGGGACGGACAGGCAGCCCTCGTTGTAGAGCCACTCGCCCTCGGACTCGCGGATCTCGGGGTTGATCAGCACGCCGGGGTGGTCGTCGTGGTCGTACACGAACACCCGCTTGCGCACCCCGATCTGCGGGGCGGCGAGGCCGAGGCCGGGAGCGTCGTACATGGTGTCGAACATGTCGTCGACCAGGCGCGCCAGCTTGCCGTCGATGTCGGTGACCGGCGCCGCCCGTTCCTTGAGCACGGGGTCACCGATGACCCGGATCGTGTGGCTCGCCATGGGCCCAGGCTACCGTCGCCGCGGTGAGCGACCACTACTTCAGCCCGGCCCCGACGGTGCGGTCGAAGCCGGCGACGGTGGAGCTGGCCCTCCCCGATCTCACGCTCACCCTCGGCACCGATCGGGGCACGTTCTCGCCCGACCGGATCGACCCGGGCACCCACTACCTCCTCCAGGCCGCCCCCCTGCCGCCGGCCGACGCCCGCCACCTCGCCGACGTCGGCTGCGGCTACGGACCCATCGCCTGCACCCTGGCCCGCCGGGCGCCGGACGCCACCGTGTGGGCCGTCGACGTCAACGAGCGGGCCACCGCCCTGTGCCGGGCCAACGCCACCGACCTCGGGCTGGCCAACGTCCGCACCCTCCTCGACCAGGCCGACCGGCCGGCGGCGACGCTGCCCGACGACGTCGTGCTCGACGCCATCTACGCCAATCCCCCGATCCGCATCGGGAAACCGGCGCTCCACGCCCTCCTGCAGGCGTGGCTGGCCCGCCTGGGGCCCGGCCGCCACGCCTGGCTGGTGGTGCAGAAGCACCTGGGGGCCGACAGCCTCCAGGCCTGGCTCGAGCGGTCCGGGCACCCCACCCGGCGGCTGTCCTCGCGGGCCGGCTACCGGATCCTGGAGGTGGCGGCATGACCCGGCCCCTGTCCCCCACCGACCTCAAGCGCCTCCACCGGGACTGGCGGCGCCGCACCGACCGGCGGCTCGCCCTGCTCCTCGAGGACGTGCAGCAGCCGTTCAACCTCGGCGCCATCGCCCGCACGGCGGCCGCCTACCGGGTGGACCACCTCTGGCTCGTGGGCGCGGCGGCGGCCGAGTTCGGCAACGCCAAGGTGAACAAGACGGCGCTCGGCACCCAGCGCTACCTCACCTGGACCGGCTGCGAGGACGTGGGCGCCGCCGTCGCCGCCATCCGGGCCGCGGGGTACCACCTCGTCGGCATCGAGTTGGCCGACGCCGCCCAGCCGCTCTTCACCTGTGCCCTCGGCCCCGCCACCTGCCTCGCCGTCGGCCACGAGGACCGGGGTCTCTCGGCCCGGGCCCTCGCCGCCTGCGACGAGATCGCCTACCTGCCGCTGGCCGGGAAGGTCGGGTCCCTCAACGTGGCCACCGCCACCGCCATCGCCCTCTACGAGGCCCGCCGCCAGGAGTGGTCGGCCCCGTCCTGAGGCCCGCCGCCCAGGTCACACGCGGAGCGGGTCGACCTCCACCCGCACCCGGCCCGACGGGCGGGGCGTGGCGGCCAGGGCGGCGCACAACGTGGCGTGGTCGGGGGCCCGGACGAGCCAGGTGCCGTCGGCCGGGCCGAGCACCTCGAGGCCGGCCGGGGCGCCGAGGGCCTCGACGAACGCCGGGGCGGCGGGGCCCGAGACCGCGGCCAGCGCAGCGAAGGGCGGGTAGCCGAGGACGGCCCGCCGGGCCCGCTCGGCGTCGGCCACCCGCTCGGGGTCGGCGTGCACGGCCCCTTGCACCACCTCGTGGTCCGGGAGCCGGGTCTGGAGCAGCAGGCGCCCGCCCCGCGCGCGGGGACCGAGGCGCCGGGCGCCGCGCACCACCAGTGCGAAGGCCTGCTCGCTGGCCCGGTACCGCGGGGCGGCGAGCTCGAGGTCGAGGTCGAGGAAGGCCACCACGTCGACCTCGTGGCGCACCCGGTGCAGGACGGCCTCGGTCCCGACGTGCACTTGAGCTGCGGCGAGGTCGTCGCCGGGGGCGGCGTCGGCGCCGGTCACCTCGACCACCGCGCCGGGGGCGAGGAGGGCCAGGTCGTCGCGCAGGCGGGACACGCCCACCCGGAGCTGCTTGAGCCGGGTGGCGCCGCACCGTTCGCACACGACGGGCCGGGTGCTGCCGCAGTGCTCGCAGGCGAGCGCCGCCGCCTCGCCGTCGAGCCCGACGGCGGCGCCGCAGCGCTCGCACCGGGCGAGGGTGTCGCAGGCGGCACACACGAGCCGACGGGCCCGGCCCCGCCGGTTGAGGACGCAGATCGCCCGTGCCCCGTCCTGGACGAGGCGGGCGAGGGACTGCGACACGAGGCCGCCGCGCAGGGGGTCCTCGCCCCGCATGTCCACGACGTCGACCACGGGCCACCCGGCCCGCGCCGCGGTGCGCGAGGCGGGCACCACGCGGTCGGCGGCGGCCAGGGCCTCGAGCGACGGGCAGGGCGACAGGAGCAGGCACGGCGCGCCGTCACGGGCGGCCCGCTCCAGCACCACGTCGCGGGCGTGCCAGGCCGGCGTGCGCTCCTCCTTGTAGACCTCGTCGTGCTCGTCGAGGACCACGGCCCACGACAGCCGGGCGATCGGCGCCCACGCCCCTGCCCTCGCGCCCACCACGATGCGGGCCCCGGCGCGAGCCCGGGCCCAGTCGTCGGGCAGCACGGCCACGTCGTGCCCCGAACGGGCCAGCCGGGCCCCGAGGCGCCGGGCCCCGGCGATCGACGGCACGAGGACCAGGCCCGGCCCGGGGGCGGCGACGGCGGCGGCGATGGCGCTCCACCGGTCGGCCGCCGGGGGCACCACCGAGACGGTGACGCCGGGCGCGGGCGCCGCGCCCGGCGGGCCCGACGCCGGCCCGACCGCCGGGAGCCCGGGCACGGCGTGGTCGGAGGAGGCCGTGCCGAGCAGGCTGGCCGGGCGCCCCGCCCAACGCCACGCCGCCCACCCGGCCAGGTCGAGCACCTCCGGCGGCGGACCCCACCCGCGGACCTTGGCGATGGGCCGCAGCTCGTGGCCCGGCACCGGGTCCACGCCGACGGCGGTCACCCAGCCCCCGACCCGCCGCCCGCTGAGCTCGACCCGCACCTGGGTCCCGACGCGCACCTGGTCCCGGAGCGGGTCCGGGACCAGGTAGTCGAAGGTCTTGTCGATGGCCGGGACGTCGGGCAGGACCCGCACGACGAGGCCCGGGGCCCGATGGGGCGGCGCCTCGGCCCGCTCCGCCGGCTCGTGGTCGAACAGCCGCAGGTCGGCGGCGGTCACCTCAGAGCCCGAGGGCGGCCTTGAGGTCGGCGACCTTGTCGGTGCGCTCCCACGTGAACCCGACGTCCTCGCGGCCGAAGTGGCCGTAGGCCGAGGTGCGCCGGTAGCGGGGCCGGGCCTGGTTGTCGGGGTCCTTGAGCTGCAGGTCGCGGATGATGGCGGCGGGACGGAGGTCGAACACCTCGCGCACGCCCTTCTCGATCGCCACCGGGTCGACCGCCGAGGTGCCGAAGGTCTCGACCAGGATCGACAGGGGCTGGGCCACGCCGATGGCGTAGGCCACCTGCACCTCGCACCGGCTGGCGGCACCGGCGGCCACCACGTTCTTGGCCACCCAGCGGGCGGCGTAGGCGGCGGAGCGGTCGACCTTGGACGGGTCCTTGCCGGAGAAGGCGCCGCCGCCGTGGCGGCCCATGCCGCCGTAGGTGTCGACGATGATCTTGCGGCCGGTCAGGCCGGCGTCGCCCACCGGGCCGCCGATGACGAAGCGGCCGGTCGGGTTGACGAAGATGTTGTAGTCGTCGTCCTGGAACTGGGCCGGGATCACCGGGCGGATGACCTGCTCGATGAGGTCGGGCCGGATCTCGGTGTCGCGGTCGACGCCGTCGTTGTGCTGGGTGGACACGAGGACGGTGCGCAGCCGCACGGGCTTGCCGTCCTCGTAGTCGAAGGTGACCTGGGTCTTGCCGTCGGGGCGCAGGTAGGGCACGGTGCCGGCCCGGCGGACCTCGGCCAGCCGCTCGGCCATGCGATGGGCGATGTGGATCGGCATCGGCATGAGCTCGGGGGTCTCGTCGCAGGCGTAGCCGAACATCATCCCCTGGTCGCCGGCCCCCTGCTTGTTGAGGATGTCCTCGCCGGAGGAGCCGCTGCGCACCTCCTCGGAGTCGTCGACGCCCTGGGCGATGTCGGGGCTCTGCTCGTCGAGGGCGACCAGCACGCCCACCGTGTGGCCGTCGTAGCCGTAGGACTCACGGTCGTAGCCGATCTCGCAGATCGTGTTCCGCACGATCCGGGGGATGTCGACGTAGGCGTTGGTGGTGATCTCGCCGCCCACGATGCACAGGCCCGTGGTCACGAACGTCTCGCACGCCACCCGGCTGACGGGGTCCTCGTCGAGGAGGGCATCGAGGATGCTGTCGGAGATGGCGTCGGCCATCTTGTCGGGGTGGCCCTCGGTGACTGACTCCGAGGTGAAGGTCCAGCTGGTCACGTGATGTCTCCTGTGCAGTACGCGAAAGCGGGGGCAGACTAGCGGGTGCGGGCCGCGATCACCGCGTCGAGGACGGCGTCGGCCACGGCGTGCTTGGTGGTGAGCGCCACCGACCGGCGGGTGCCGTCGGCGGTGAGGATGGTGACGGCGTTGGTGTCGTGCTCGAACCCGACACCGGGGGCGGCGACGTCGTTGGCCACGATCAGGTCGAGGTGCTTGCGTTCGAGCTTGGCCGCGGCGTTGTCGAGGACGTTCTCGGTCTCGGCCGCGAACCCCACCAACACCTGGCCGACGGGCTTGGCCCGGCCGAGGTCGACCAGGAAGTCGTGGGTGGGGGCCAGCTCGATCACCGGCACCGTGGCCCCCTTCTTGATCTTGTGGTCGGCCGGGCTCGCCACCCGGAAGTCGGCCACGGCCGCCGCCATGATGATGGCGTCGAACTCGGCCGCCCGGGGCACGATCGCCGCCTCCATGTCGGCCGCGCTGGCCACCGCGACGACCTCGGCCCCGGCCGGCGGCCGGAGCCCGACCGTGGTGACCAGGGTGACCTCGGCGCCGCGGCGCAGGGCCTGCTCGGCCAGGGCGTAGCCCTGCTTGCCCGACGAGCGGTTGGTGATGACCCGCACCGGGTCGATCGCCTCTCTCGTGCCCCCGGCGCTCACCAGGATCTTCCAGCCGGCGAGGTCGCCCGGGCCGAGCAGCCGGACGGCGGCCTCGACGATCACCGCGGGGTCGGCCAGGCGCCCCGCCCCAACGTCGCCCCCGGCCAACCGGCCCTCCTCGGGCGGGACCACGTGCACGCCCCGACGGGCCAGGGTGGCCAGGTTCTCCTGGACGGCGGGGTGCTCCCACATCTCGGTGTGCATCGCCGGGCAGACCAGCACCGGGGCCCTCGTGGCCAGCAGCGTGGCGGTGAGGAGGTCGTCGGAGATCCCGGCGGCGTAGGACCCGATGAGCCGCGCCGTGGCCGGGCACACCACGACGAGATCGGCCTGCTGGCCGAGGTGGGTGTGGGGGATCGGGTCGGGATCGTCGAAGAGCGACGTGCGCACCGGCTCGGACCCGAGGGCCGAGAAGGTGGTGCGGCCGACGAAGCGCTCCGCTCCCTCGGTGAGCACCGGGGAGACGTGGGCCCCGGCGTCGACCAACCGGCGGCAGACCTCGACGGCCTTGTAGGCGGCGATCCCCCCGGTGACCCCGAGAACGATGCGCTTCCCCTGGAGCATGGTGGCGCGACGGCCCCGGAGGTCAGGCCTCGGCCGGAACGTCCTCGACCGGCTCCGGCTTCGGCGCGGCCTTGATCTTGTCGGCGGCGATCTCCTCGAAGCCGATCGACAGCGGCTTGCGGGCGACCGAGGTGACCTGGGGCGGGATGGCGGTGCCCAGGCCGTCGCCGAGCTGGCCGAAGTAGGCGTTGATCTGACGCGCCCGCATGGCACCCAGCGTGACCAGCTTGAACTTCGAGTCGACCTTGCTCATCAAGGTCTCGACCTTCGGGTCCATCATCGAGTCGTGGGCCTGTGCCAACGGAGGTCTCCTCTGGGAACGGGAACGGGCAGTGTACCCGCGGCGCCGCCCGATCCCGAACCGGGGCGTCAGCGGGCCGCGCCCCGACGGGCCTCGTCGATGAGCGCCCGGAGGCGGCCCACCGCCTCGTCGAGGTCGTCGTTGACCACGACGGTGGCCCCGAGGGCCCGGCCCCGACCCGCCTCCTCGTCGGCGACGGCCAGCCGCCGGTCGACGGCCTCGGGCGGATCGCCCCGGCCGAGCAGGCGCCGGCGCTGCACCTCCCGTGACGGGGCGTCGACGAACACGAGGAGCGCGTCGGGGTGGGCGGCCTTGACCTGCTCGGCCCCCTGGACGTCGATCTCGAGCACCACGTCGCGCCCCGGTGGGGCGTCGGGGGTCGGCGTGCCGTAGAGGTTGCCCTGGAACTCGGCCCACTCGAGGAACCCGTCGGCGGCCACCCGGGCCTCGAAGGAGCCCCGATCGGTGAAGTGGTAGGCGTCGTGGGCCTCGCCGGGACGGCGGCCCCGTGTGGTCCAGGACCGGCTCAGCCAGAGCTTGGGGTCGCCGGCGACCAGGCGCTCGACCACCGTGCCCTTCCCCACCCCACCGGGGCCGGAGATGACGATGATCACGACCGGGAGATCAGCCCGGGAAGGCCTTGCGCAGCGCGGCGCGCTGCTGCTGGCCGAGCCCCTGCACGCGCCGGGACTCGCTGATCCCGATCTCCTCCATCGTGCGGCGGGCCTTCACCTTGCCCACGCCGGGGAGCGACTCGAGCACGGCCAACACCTTCATCTTGCCGATGGTGTCGTCGCCATCGGCCTGCGCGAGGAGGTTGCGCAGGGTGAGCTCGCCGGACTTCAACCGGTGCTTGAGCTCGGCCCGGGCCTGGCGCACCGCGGCGGCCTTGGCCAAGGCCTGCCGGCGCTGTTCATCGGTGAGGGCTGGAGGCAGCGGCATCCCGCCACCCTAGTACCCGGGCTCCGGCGGTGCGCCGGGTCAGGGCACGGTGCTCCCGGCCGGACGTCCCACCGCGGTGGTGGTGGACGAGGACGACCCAGGGGCGGGCGGCGGCATGAGGGCGGGCGGGCAGGCGATCCCGAGCCACCACCAGATGTCGGCCGCCGCTTCCCGACCCTCGTCGGAGGACAGAGCCGCAGCGTCGCCCTTGGCCGCGGCCATCACCGCGGCGGCGTCCTTCAACCGCTCGTTGGGGGCCAGGCCGGCCAGCGTCGCCCCCGCCTTCTCGCTGTCCAACCCGATGAGGAGGTCGTTCATCGCCCGGCGCGCGGTCGCGCAGGCGGCGCCGAGCGGCTTGACCTTGCGGGGGTCGAGGGCCTCCTTCCGCTTGCACCCGGGCGCCACGAGCAGGGCCAGGATCGTGGCCGGCACCAGGATCCGCCGGGCCCCGGCCGCGGCCCGGGTCATGGCCGCGCCGCCAGGGCGGCGGCCACCTCGGCGGCCACGGCCGCGGCCGCGGCCGCCGGGTCGGGCGCGGCGGTGACGGCCCGCCCGATCACGAGGAGGTCCGCCCCGCCGGCGATGGCCTCGCCCGGCGTGGCGGCCCGGGCCTGATCGTGGGCGTCGCTGCCCGACGGGCGGATCCCCGGCACCACGCAGCGGAGGCGGGGGGCCACCTGGCGGGCGTCGTGGAGGTCGGAGGCGGCGCAGACGATCCCGCCGCAGCCGGTCTCGGCCGCCAGCGCCGCCCGTCGGGGCATGACGTGCTGGGGTGCGCCGCGGTCGCTCGTGAGCACCGTGACGGCCAAGGCGCACGGCTCGTCGAGCCCGGCGTTGCGGGCCCCCTCCCGCAGCCCCTCGACCCCGGCCCGGAGCATCGGGGCGTCGTCGCGGGCGTGGAGCGTGAGGTACGAGGCGCCGAGGGCCCCGAGGACCCGGGCGGCCTTGTTGACCGTGGTGGGGATGTCGTGGAGCTTGAGATCGACGAAGACCTCGAACCCGGCGCCGAGGAGGGACTCGACCGCGTCGGGCCCGGCGGCCGAGAAGAGCTCGAGGCCCACCTTGGCCACACCGAACCACGGTTGCAGGGCGCGACCCAGCCGCAGCGCCTCGACCAGGTCGTCGACATCGAGGGCCAGCGCGAGATGGGCGCGGACGTCCTCGGACGCCCCTGCCGCCGTCGCTTCACGCATGCGCCCCTCCGATCAGCTCGCTCACCGCGCCCACCCCGTGCCGGCTGCACCATAGTTCCAGCTCCGCCTGGATCCGGGCGATCGCCCTGGGGTCGGCGAAGCTGGCCGTGCCCACCTGCACGGCGCTGGCCCCGGCGAGCAGGAGCTCCACCGCGTCGGCGCCGCCGGCCACCCCGCCGACGCCGACGATCGGGAGCTCGGGCAGCGCGGCGTGCACGTCGTAGACGGCCCGCACGGCCACCGGATGGATGGCCGGCCCCGACAGGCCCCCGCCCCGGCCGCCGGCCAGCACCGGCCGCCGGGCCTCGAGGTCGATGACCATGCCCATCACGGTGTTGACGAGGGTGACGGCCTCCGCGCCGGCGGCCTGGGCCGCCGCGGCCATCGCCGGGAGGTCGGTGACGTTGGGGCTGAGCTTGACCCAGCGGGGCCGGCCGGCGGCGGCCGCCGCCTCGGTCACGGCCCGCACCCCCTCGGCCGAATGGGCGAACATGTCGCCCCGCTGGTGGTGGTTGGGGCAGCTGGCATTGACCTCCACCGCCACCACGCCGGCGGGGGCGGCGGCGAGCATGGTCGCCGCCCGCTCGTAGTCGGCCACCTCGGTCCCCCAGATCGAGGCCACCACCGTGGCCCCGGTGGCCAGCAGGGACGGCAGCTCCTCGGCCAGCCAGTGCTCGACGCCGCGTCCCTGCAGGCCCACGCTGTTGAGCATGCCCCCCGGTGTGGTGGCGATCCGCGGGGGCGGGTTGCCCGGCCAGGGCTCGTGCCGCATCGACTTCACCACGACCGCACCGAGGGCGGCGAGGTCGAGGTAGGCCCCGAGCTCGTCGCCGTGCCCCGACGTGCCCGAGGCCGTCATCAGCGGGGCCCGCAGCCCGACCGTGCCGACCCGGGTGCGCAGGTCGACGGGCATCAGCCGGGGGGCTCCTCGAGCGGGAGCGAGAGCTGATCGCCCGACACGCCGCGGTGGTACTCCTGGAGCGGCCGCACCCGCAGCTCGTGCCGGGCCCAGTCGGCCATGCCGTTGGCGGCGGCCAGCGCCGCCGCCGCGGTGGTGAGCAGCGGCACCTTGTGGGCGCCGGCGGCGCTGCGGATGTGCATGCCGTCGGCGCGGGGCGCGCGGCCGCGGGGGCTGTTCACCACGAGGTCGACCTTGCCGGAGGAGATCAACTCGACGGCGTCGGTCCCCGTCTGCTCCCCGATCTTGGCCACGACCGTGGCCACCGGGATGCCGGCGGCCTCGAGGTGGGCGGCGGTCCCGGTGGTGGCGGCGATCTGGAAGCCCATCTCGACGAAGCGGTGGGCGGCCTTGATCCCCGTGGCCTTGTCGCGGTCGGCCAGGGACAGGAACACCGTGCCGCCGGTGGGCAGCTTCGTGCCCGCCGCCAGCTGGCTCTTGGCGAAGGCCAGCCCCACGGTGAGGTCGATGCCCATGACCTCGCCGGTCGAGCGCATCTCCGGCCCGAGCACGGCGTCGGCGTCGGGGAACCGGTTGAAGGGCAGCACCGCCTCCTTCACCGCGATGTGGTCGCCCTCGACCGGGCGACGCAGGAGGCCCTCGGCCCGCAGCTCGGCCAGGGTGGCGCCCAGCATCACCCGGGACGCGACCTTGGCCAGCGGCACCCCGGTGGCCTTGGCCACGAAGGGGACGGTGCGGCTGGCCCGGGGGTTGGCCTCGATGACGAAGACCTGGCCCAGGCGGACGGCGTACTGCACGTTGATCAGCCCCCGCACGTCGAGGGCGTCGGCGATCCGGCGGGTGTAGTCCTCGATCACGGCCAGCGTGTCGGGGCTGAGCGAGAAGGGCGGCAGGGTGCAGGCCGAATCGCCCGAGTGCACCCCGGCCTCCTCGACGTGCTCCATGATGCCGCCGATCACGAAGTCGCCGGTGTGGTCCCGGAGGGCGTCGACGTCGACCTCGGTGGCGTCCTCGAGGAACCGGTCGACCAGCACCGGCCGCTCGGCCGAGAGCCCGCCCTCGCGCCCGAGGCTCCCGAAGCCGGCCAGCTCCTGCATGGCCCGGTGGAGCTGCTCGTCGTCATAGACGATCTCCATGGCCCGACCGCCGAGCACGTAGGACGGGCGCATCAGCACCGGGTAACCGACCCGCGCCACCACGGCGAGGGCCTCCTCCACCGTGGTGACGGTGCTGCCGGCAGGCTGGGGGATCTCGAGGCGGGCACAGAGGGCGTTCCACCGGTCGCGGTCCTCGGCCAGGTCGATGGACTCCGGGCTCGTCCCGGCCACCAGCGCGGCGGGGATCTGGCCGGCCAGCTTGAGCGGGGTCTGGCCGCCGAGGGCCACGATCACGGCCATGGGCTGCTCGGCGTCGATGACGTTGGCCACGTCCTCGAACGTGAGGGGCTCGAAGTAGAGGCGGTCCGAGGTGTCGTAGTCGGTCGAGACGGTCTCGGGGTTGCAGTTGACCATGATGGTCTCGTAGCCGGCGTCGCGCAGGGCGAAGCTGGCGTGGACGCAGCAGTAGTCGAACTCGATGCCCTGCCCGATGCGGTTGGGCCCGGAGCCGAGGATCATGACCTTGGGGCGGTCGCTCGGCGCCACCTCCGTCTCGTCCTCGTAGGTGGAGTAGTGGTACGGGGTGTGGGCCTCGAACTCGGCGGCACAGGTGTCGACGGTCTTGTAGGTCGGCACCACGCCGGCGGCGAGGCGGGCGGCCCGCACCTCGGCCTCGGGCACGCCCCACAGGTAGGCCAACTGCCCGTCGGAGAAGCCGAGCTGCTTGGTCCGGCGCCACTGGCGGGTGGTCATCCCGGCCAGGCCGATGGCCTCGAGGTGGGCCCGCTCCTCGGTGATGGCGAGCATCTGATCGAGGAACCACGGGTCGACCTTGGTGGCGTCGTAGATGCGGTCGACACCCATCCCCCGGCGCAGGAGCGCCTCGAGCTGGAAGGGGCGGTCGGGCGTGGCGATCGCCGCTCGGGCCAGCAGCTCGTCGTCGGGGACGTCGTCGTACTCGTGCTCGGCCGGGTCGGCGTTGAGGCCGAGGCGACCCTGCTCGAGCGATCGGAGCCCCTTCTGCAGCGACTCGGGGAAGGTCCGGCCGATGGCCATGGCCTCGCCCACCGACTGCATCTGGGTGCCGAGCACCGGGGCCTGGCCCGGGAACTTCTCGAACGCCCATCGGGGCACCTTGGTGACGACGTAGTCGATCGAGGGCTCGAAGCTGGCCGGCGTCTTCTTGGTGATGTCGTTGGGGATCTCGTCGAGGGTGTACCCGACGGCCAGCTTGGCCGCGATCTTGGCGATCGGGAAGCCGGTGGCCTTCGAGGCCAGGGCCGAGCTCCGGCTGACCCGCGGGTTCATCTCGATCACCACCATGTCGCCGTTGGTGGGGTCGACGGCGAACTGCACGTTGGACCCGCCGGTCTCCACCCCGACCCGCCGGATGCAGGCGAAGGCGGCGTCGCGCATCAGCTGGTACTCGACGTCGCTCAGGGTCTGGGCCGGCGCGACCGTGATCGAGTCGCCGGTGTGCACGCCCATGGGATCGAGGTTCTCGATCGAGCAGATGATCACGCAGTTGTCGGCCCGATCCCGCATGACCTCGAGCTCGAACTCCTTCCACCCGGCGATGCTCGTCTCGATGAGGATCTCCCGGATCGGGCTGGCGTCGAGGCCGACGGCGGCGAGGCGGGCGAACTCCTCGGGCGTGCTGGCGATGCCGGTCCCCTTGCCCCCGAGGATGAAGGCGGGCCGGATGACGACCGGGAGGCCGATCCGCCCGATCACCTCGTGCGCCTCGTCGATGTTGTGGGCGATGCCGCTGGCCGGGGTCTTCAGGCCGATCTCCCCCATCGCCACCTTGAACCGCTCGCGGTCCTCGGCCGTCTGGATGGCTTCGGCGTTGGCGCCGATCAGCTCCACGCCGTAGCGGTCGAGCACGCCGGCGTGGAAGAGCTCCATGGCGAGGTTCAGCCCGGTCTGGCCCCCGAGGGTGGGGAGGATGGCGTCGGGCCGCTCCCGGGCGATGATCTGCTCCAGCACGGTCACGTCGAGGGGCTCGACGTAGGTGGCGTGGGCGAAGTCGGGGTCGGTCATGATCGTGGCCGGGTTGGAGTTGGCCAGGATCACCCGGTAGCCCTCCTCCTTCAGCACTCGACAGGCCTGGGTGCCGGAGTAGTCGAACTCGCAGGCCTGGCCGATCACGATCGGGCCGGATCCGATCAGGAGGATCGACGACAGGTCGGTGCGACGGGGCATCAGCTTCCCTTCACGCGGGCGATGAGGCGGTCGAAGTCGGAGAACAGGTACCGGGCGTCGTGCGGCCCCGGCCCGGCCTCGGGGTGGTACTGGACGCTGAAGGCGGGGATGTCGGTGCACCGGAGGCCTTCGACGGTGTGGTCGTTGAGGTTCAGGTGCGACAGCTCGGCGTTGGCGATGGAGTCGGCGTCGACGCAGTAGTTGTGGTTCTGGCTGGTGATCTCGACCGTGCCGGTGGCCAGGTTGCGCACCGGGTGGTTGCCGCCGTGGTGCCCGAAGGGCAGCTTGAAGGTGACGCCGCCGAGCGCCTGGGCCATCAGCTGGTGGCCGAGGCAGATGCCGAACACCGGCACCTGACCGAGGAGGCCCCGGATGCTCTCCACCGCGTAGGGCACCATGGCCGGATCGCCCGGGCCGTTGGAGAGGAACACCCCATCGGGCCCGGTGGCGAGGACCTCGGCCGCCGGCGTCGACGCCGGGACGACGGTGACCGTGGCGATGGCGGCGAGCTGGTCGAGGATCGAGCGCTTGATCCCGAAGTCGTAGGCCGTGACCTTCCAGCGCCCACCGCCCACCGTGTAGGGCTCGGCGCAGGTGACCGTGGCCACGAGGTCGACCCCGTCGGTGCCCGGCTCGGCCGCGGCGGCGGCCCGCAGGTCGGACTCGGCGGCGGTGCCGAACGCGCCCGGGATGGCGCCGGCCTCGCGGATGTGGCGGGTGAGGCGCCGGGTGTCGATCCCGGCGATCCCCGGGACGGCGTGGGCGCGGAGGAAGGCGTCGAGGTCGTCGGTCGCCCGCCAGTTGCTGCGCCGTCGGGCCAGGTCGCGCACGATCACGCCCCGGCAGAACGGCCGGGCGGCCTCGTCGTCGAGCCCCGTGACGCCGTAGTTGCCGATGTGGGGGTAGGTGAAGGTGATGATCTGGCCGGCGTAGCTGGGGTCGGTGACGATCTCCTGGTAGCCGGTGAGGGCGGTGTTGAAGACCACCTCGCCGCTGGCGATCCCGCCCTCGGGCTTTGCGCCGATCGCCTCGCCCTCGAAGACGGTGCCGTCGGCCAGCACGAGGGCCGCGTCGCGCACCTCGCGGCTCATCGCTGCGCCTCGCCGTCGATCACCACTGGTTCGCCGCCCACCACCGTGTGCCGGACCCGGCCCCGCACGGCCCGCCCCCGGTAGGGGTTGTTGCGGCTGCGGCTGGCGCTGCGGTCGGGATCGACCGTCCAGGTGGCCGCAGGGTCGAACACGCACAGGTTCGCCGGCGCCCCGGGCTCGATCGGCGCGCCGTGTACCGCGTCGAGGCCGAGCACGCGGGCCGGCTGCCAGCTCAGCAGGGCCACGATCCTCGCCAGCGGGAGGTCGAGCTCGGTGAGGGCCAGGGCCAGCGCCGTCTCGAGGCCCAGCATGCCCGGCGGGGCCTGGTCGAAGGGCTGCTCCTTGGCCTCCTGGGTGTGGGGCGCGTGGTCCGTGGCGATGCAGTCGATGGTGCCGTCGGCCAGGCCCTCCCGGACGGCGGCCACGTCGTCGGCGGTGCGCAACGGCGGGTTGACCTTGAAGGTGGCGTCGTACCCGGCGCAGGCGGCGTCGGTGAGCGTGAAGTGGTGGGTGGTGGCCTCGGCCGTGCACGGCAACCCGGCCGCCTTGGCCCGGCGCACCAGCTCGACCGATCCCGCGGTGGAGAGGTGCTGGAAGTGCACCACCGCACCCGTCCGCCGGGCCAGCGCCAGGTCGCGCATCACCATCAGCTCCTCGGCCTCGGCCGGGATCCCCGGGATACCGAGCCGGCTCGACCATGCCCCCTCGTTCATGTGGCCGCCCTCGGCCAGGCTGTCGAGCTCGCAGTGCTGGGCCAGCACCACGGGCTGCCCCCGACCCCGCAGCCCGACGGCGTACTCCATGGCCCGCCGCATCAGCCGGTCGTCCTGCACGCCGGCGCCGTCGTCGGTGAAGAGCCGGACGCCGAGGGCCGCCATCTCGCCCATCGGGGCCAGGCTCGCACCCTCGCGGCCGACGGTGATGGCGCCCGAGGTGTGCACGTCGACCAGCGCCTTCTCCCCGAGATCGAGCACCAGCCGCGCCACCGCGGCGGAGTCGATCGCTGGTGTGGTGTTGGGCATGGCGAGGATGGCGGTGTACCCGCCGAGGGCGGCGCACCGCGACCCCGACTCGACCGTCTCGGCCTCCTCCTTGCCCGGTTCCCGCAGGTGGGTGTGGAGGTCGACGAAGCCCGGGGTGAGGACGCAGCCGGCGGCGTCGAGGACCCGCACCGCCGGCCCCATGCCGGTGGCGTCGATGTCGGGGGCCACGGCGGCGATGCGCCCGTCGTCCCCCACCGCCACGTCGGCCCGACGCTCGCCGGTGGCATCGAGCACGGTGGCGCCGCGGAGCACGAGCTGGGTCATGGCTGGTCCGTTTCTTCGGGGGCGGCGTCGGGGCCGCCGAGGAGCGAGTAGAGCACCGCCATCCGGACCGCCACCCCGTTGCGGACCTGGTCGATGACGACGACGTTGGGCCGGTCGGTGACCTCGCCGGCGATCTCCACCCCGCGGTTCATGGGGCCGGGGTGCATGATGAGCGCCTCCGGACCGAGTCGGTCGGCCCGCTCGGGGGTGAGGCCGTAGAGGCTGGCGTACTCCCGGAGGGAGGGCACGAGGGCCTCGGTCATGCGCTCCCGCTGCATGCGCAGCAGGTAGCAGGCGTCGATCTTGGGGAGCACGTCGTCGAGGTCGTAGCTGACCTCGACCGGCCACCCGTCCAGGCTCGGCGGGAGCAGGGTCGGCGGGGCGACGAGCGTGACCCGGGCCCCGAGCGCGGTGAAGGCCAGGGCGTCGGAGCGGGCGACCCGGCTGTGCTTGATGTCGCCGACGATGGCGACGTGGCGCCCCTCGATGGTGTGGAGGTGCTGGCGGAGGGTGAAGGCGTCGAGCAGCGCCTGGGTGGGGTGCTCGTGCCAGCCGTCGCCGCCGTTGATCACGCTGGCCCCGCGCACCCAGCGGCTCACCTGGGCCGGCACGCCGGCGCTGGCATGGCGCACCACCAGCGCGTGGATGCCCATCGCCTCGATCGTCTCCACGGTGTCCCGCACCGATTCGCCCTTCTTGACCGACGAGGTGGAGACGCTGAAGGTCATGGTGTCGGCCGACAGGCGCTTGGCCGCCGTCTCGAAGCTGAGCCGGGTGCGGGTGGAGTCCTCGAAGAAGAGGCTCACCACCGTCTTGCCCCGGAGGGCGGGCACCTTCGGGATGGGGCGCTCGTTGACCTCGACGAAGGATTCGGTCAGGTCGAGGAGGTCGGTGAGGTCGGTGGGCGTGAGATCGGCGATCGAGAGCAGGTGCTTCACTTCACCAGCTCCCCCAGGTCGACGCCCTCGCTGCTGACGTTGACCATCTCGTCGCGCCGGGTGGGCAGGTTCTTGCCCACGTAGTCGGGGCGGATGGGCAGCTCCCGGTGGCCGCGGTCGACCATCACGGCGAGCTGCACGGCCCGGGCCCGGCCGTAGTCGCCGAGGGCGTCGAGGGCGGCCCGGATGGTGCGGCCGGTGAAGAGCACGTCGTCGACCAGCACCACCACCCGGCCGGTGAGGTCGACGGGGATCTCGGTCAGGGCGGGCGGGAGCACCGGGCGCAGACCGAAGTCGTCGCGGTGGAAGGCCACGTCGAGGCAGCCGATCGGCACGTCGGCGCCGGTCTCCGGTTCGATCTTCTCCAGTGCCTCGGCCAACGCCGCGGCGATGGGCACGCCGCCGGTCTGCAGCCCGATCAGGACCACGTCGTGGAGGCCGTGGTTGGCCTCGACGATCTCGTGGGCCATCCGCCACACCGCCCGCCGGATGTCGTCGTCGGACATCACCCGGGTGCGGGCAACAAAAACGCCCCCGGAGGGGCGGGTCAATCGTCGTTCGCGCTCAGCCACACGCACTGCTCCTGTCCGTACGGGCCTCGCCGGACCCGCTTCACGGTCAGGAGCGCACGCTAGCAGGCGCCGACCGCTCCGCGGAACCCAGTTGGTCGGGGACGGCGAGCAGGCGCTCCTCGCCGCCGTCGCGCCACAGCCGAAGGAGCACCCGCCGACCGACGTGGGCGCCGGTGAGCAGCCGCTGCAGGTCGCCGATCCCGGCGACGGGTTCCCCGTCGACGTCGAGCAGGACGTCGCCGGGGCGCACACCGGCGCGGTCGGCTGGCCCGCCGGCCACCACCGAGAGCACCGACACCCCCGTCCGCCGGCCCGACCGCGCCGCGTCTCGCGACGGCAGGGCCCGGCTGGCCCCACCGAGGCCGAGCCACGCTCGCCGCACCGACCCGGAGCCGATGAGCTCCCCGATGATGGCCCGGGTGTGGGCGTTGACGGGGACGGCGAGGCCGAGCCCCTGCCCGATCATCGGGCCCACCACCGCGGTGTTGATCCCGACCACGCGCCCGCGGCTGTCGGCCAGCGCCCCGCCGGAGTTCCCCGGGTGGAGGGCGGCGTCGGTCTGGATGACCTGGTCGACCACCCGTTGGGTGCGGCCGTCGCCCGTGGTGAGCGACCGGCCGAGCCCGCTGACCACGCCCGCGCTCACCGACCCGCCGAACCCCAGCGGGTTGCCGATGGCGATGACGAGCTGCCCGACCCGCAGGCGGTCGGCGTCGCCGAGCTCGACCGGCGCCCAACCGTCGCCGGCCGCCCGCACCACGGCGAGGTCCGAGAAGGGATCGGCGCCGACGAGCTCGACGTCGCGCTCGTCGCCGTCGGCTCGCACGGCCGTGGCGCGGCGGTGGCCGGCCACGACGTGGGCCGACGTCAGCACGAAGCCGTCGGGGGTGAGCACCACCCCCGAGCCGCTCCCGGCCGACCGGCCCCCGCCCCGCCCGTGCAGGGTGAGGCTCACGACCGACGGGGCGAGGCGCTCGGCCACGGACGAGACCGTGCGGCTGAAGGCATCGAGGACGTCGTCCTCGGCCACCTCCGCCGCCCGGTCCTCGACGTCGGTCCCGTTCATGCGTCGCCGGCCGGCTCGGCGTCGTCCGGCGTCGAGAACGACACCGCCACCACGCGCTCCTCCTCGCCCCGGACCACCCGCAGCTCGAGGCCGTCGCCGGTCCCGTCGCCGACGGCGTCGAGGGCGCGGTGCAGGTCGTCGACCGACGCCACCGGCGAGCCGGCGGCACCGACGATCAGGTCGCCCTGGGCGATGCCGGCTGCCGCGGCCGGCGAGCCCGGATCGACGGCCCGGACGAGGAGGCCGTCGCGCTCGCTCAGGCCGACCGAGGCCCGGAGGCGCCGGGTGACCCGGGGCGGGGCCAGCGCGACCCCCAGGCTCCGGCGCTGGGGCGCCTCGCCGCGGGCCAGCCGGTCGATGCGGGCCCGGAGGTCGGCGTCGGCCGGGATGGCCAGGTAGAAGCCCTCGCCGAGGCGGCTGGTGTTGACCGCCACCACCGCACCGTGCCGGTCGAGCACGGCGCCACCGGACGAGCCGCGGGCCAGCGGTGCGGTGTGTTCGAGGCTGCCGTCGATCCGGCGGCCGCGGGGCCCCCGGAAGGCCTGCTCGGTGGCGCTCACCACGCCGAGCGACAGGCGGAAGCGGTGCCCGCCCCGCCCGACGGCGAAGACGAGATCGCCCCGCTCGGGCGCGGTCTCGGCCCACGAGACCGGGGCGGTGCCGCCGGTGTCGACGGCGAGGACGGCGAGGTCGCCGTCGAGATCGGCCCCGACCACCGTGCCCTGGGCGGCCCGGCCGTCGGCGAAGCTCACGAGGGTGGTGCGGTCGCGCAGGTTGTGGGCGTTGGTCAGCACCAGGCCCTCGCCGATCACCAGCCCGGTGCCGCGACCGGCCCGGCCGATCGACACCACGCTCGGCTCGATGGCGGTGGCGGCATCCCTGGCCGCCTGGCTGAGGTCGTCGATGATGGTCATGTCGTGTCCCCTCCGGGGTAGATACTTGTTACTTGCAACTTGCAAGAGAGGATAGAGACGGACGACGCCGATGCCAACCTCCCCCGCGCTCCATGCCGCCCTCGACCTCGTCGGCGACCGCTGGTCGCTCCTCGTCATCGACGCCTTGCTCGACGGGCCCCACCGCTTCGCCGACCTCCAGGAAGCGGTCGGCGGGATCGCCACCAACATCCTCACCCAACGCCTGCGCACCCTGGAGGAACGGGGGCTGGTCGTCTCCCGGCGCTACTCCGACAAGCCCGTCCGGTTCACCTACGAGCTGGCGGGGTCGGCCCGGGAGCTCGGCGCCGCCCTGCACCTGCTGGCGTCGTGGGGGGCGCGGCAGGGCGGGGAGGACACCGCCGGCCACGATCGGGCCCACTGCCCGACGTGCGGCGGGCCCGTCACCTACCGACCGTGGTGCGGCACCTGCGACCGCCCGGTGGACGACGACCCGAGCGACCCGGTGCGCTGGGCCTGAGCCCGGTCAGGCCGGCGTCGGCCCCCGCACCACGCCGGCCACGGCCGAGAGGAGGCCGTTGACGAACCGGCCGGACTCGTCGGTCGAGTAGTGCTTGGCCAGGGCCACGGCCTCGTTGAGGATCACCGCGGTGGGGGTGTCGGGGCTGGCCAGCAACTCGTAGACGCCGATGCGCAGCAGCGCCCGGTCGATGGCCGGCATCCGCTCGAGGGTCCAGTTGCGGGCGTGGGTGCGCAGCAGCCCGTCGATCTCCTCCTGGCGTTGGCCGACCCCCGCCACCACGCTGGCCACCCACGGGTCCGGGGGGACGGGGAGCGCGGCAAGGACGTCGCCGGGGGGTTGGCCCTTGGCCTCGGCCTCGTAGAGGAGCTGGAGGACCCGCTCCCGCCGCTCCCGGCGTGACCCCAGCCCGCTGCGGTACTCGTCGTCGTGCTCGTCGGCCACGAGCCGGTCAGGCCTTCGACAGATAGTCGCCGGAGCGGGTGTCGACCTTGACCTTCTCCCCCTGGTTGATGAAGAGCGGCACCTGCACCACCAGCCCGGTCTCGAGCGTGGCCGGCTTCCGGGCCCCCGACACGCGGTCGCCCTGGATGCCCGGCTCGGTGTCGGTCACCAGGAGCTCGACGGCGGCCGGCAGGTCGACCCCCACGATCTGGTCGCCGTACATGAGCAGCACCGGCGTGGCGCCCTCGATCAGGTAGTTGGTGGCGGTGTCGAGCGTGGACGCCGGGACGTGCATCTGCTCGTAGGTCTGGCTGTCCATGAAGACGAAGTCGTCGCCGTCGCGGTAGAGGTACGACATCTCCCGCTTGTCGATCTGGGCCCGCTCCACCTTCTCGTCGGCCCGGAAGGTCCGCTCGATCACGGCGCCGGTCCGGGCGTTCTTCAGGGTGGTGCGAACGAAGGCGCCGCCCTTGCCCGGCTTGACGTGCTGGAACGACACCACCTGGAACAGGGCGTTGTCGAGCTCCAGCGTCATGCCGTTCTTGAGGTCGTTGGTGCTGATGACGGGCATCGGGACGGCTCCTGGCGGGGGCAGCGGGACCGACCATGCCACCAGCCGGCCGGGGGCCAGGTCAAACGGAGGTCGACTTCGGGGTGGCGTTCAGGGCGCGACACCCGTCGGCGGTGACCACCACCGTGTCCTCGATGCGCACGCCGCCGTGGTCGGGCAGGTACACGCCGGGCTCGACGGTGATCACGAAGCCCTCCTCCACCACGGTGTCGCTCAGCTTCGACACCCGCGGCGCCTCGTGGATGTCGAGGCCCACACCGTGGCCGGTGGAGTGGTTGAAGGCGTCGGCCCACCCGGCGGCGGCGATGTGGTCGCGGCACACGGCGTCGATGTCCTTGGCCCGGGCGCCGGGACGCACGGCCGCCACCCCGGCGGCCTGGGCGGCGAGGACGACCTCCAACATGCGGGCCTGCGTGGGCGTGGGATCGCCCAGCACCAAGGTGCGGGTCATGTCGGAGCAGTACCCGTCGACCACGGCACCGAAATCGAGGACGAGCAGGTCGCCTTCGGCGATCACGCGGTCCGAGGGGCGGGCGTGGGGCTTGGCCCCGTTCTGGCCGGCGGCCACGATGGTCTCGAACGAGTTGCCCGACGCGCCGAGGCGGCGGATGGCGGTGTCGAGCTCGAGGGCGAAGGCCGCTTCCGTGATCCCCGTGTGCAGCAGGGGGCGCACCTCGGCCAGGGCGGCGTCGGCGATGGCCGCGGCTGCGGCGAGCCGGGCGATCTCGCCGGCATCCTTGACCAGGCGGAGGTCTTCCACCAGATCGGTGGTGGCGACCAGGTCGACGGTGGGGAACCACTCGGACGCGAACCGGGTGTGGTCGGCCACGCTCACGTGGGCGGCTTCGAAGCCCATGGTGGTGACCCCGGCCGCGGCCACGAACGCCCCCGCCGCCCCCTTCTGGTCGTAGGTCGAGATCTCGATCCGGCAGTCCACCCCGGCCGCGGTGATCTGCTGGTGGGCCTGTTCCTCGTACCGGCCGTCGGACAGGAACAGCCAGTCGTCGGCCGTGACGATCAGGACGGCCGCGGACCCGGTGAACCCGGTGAGGTACCGGATGTTGGTGAGGCTGGTCAGGAGGAGGGCCGGCAACGCCGGTTCGTGGGTCGCCAGCGCGGCCCGCAACCGCTCGACCCGCGGCGCGATGGCCATGGGGGGCAGAGCGTCGAGGCGGGGCGGGGCGACGGTCACCGGTCGCTCCCTTCGCCGAGGCCGAGGCGGGCGGCGACGGCCCGCACGGCCAGGTCGTAGCCGTCGATCCCGAAGCCCATGATCGATCCGGTGGCCACGGGCGCGACCACCGAGGTGTGCCGCCAGGCCTCGCGGGCGTTGGGGTTGGAGATGTGCACCTCGACCACGACCCCCTCGAACGCGGCGAGGGCGTCGTGGATTCCCCAGGCGTAGTGGGTGAAGGCGCCCGGGTTGATGATGATGGCGGCGCACCGGCCCCGGGCGGCCTGGATGGCGTCGATCAGCGCACCCTCGTGGTTGGACTGCAGGTGCTCGACCCGACAGCCGAACCGGGCCGCACCCGCCTCCACGCGGGCCACGTGGTCGGCCAGCGTGGCCGTGCCGTACACCGCCGGCTCCCGCTCGCCGAGCAGGTTGAGGTTGGGGCCGGAAAGGAGCAGCAGGATCGGGTCGTCGGCCATCACCGCATCCTCGCGAACGCGGCGTCGACGGCGTCGGATGGCACCTCGCGCACCGCTTCGATGCCGTCGGGGCCGTCGAGGATGAAGGTGACCCCGCCGATCGCCTTCTTGTCCCGGGCGAAGAGCGGGACGAGCTCGGCCGGTTCCAGGCCCGGCGGCAGCGCCACCGGGAGGTCGTAGCCGGCGACCACCCGACGGTGCTCGGCCACGCGGTCGGCGTCGATCCGCCCGAGGGCGTGGGCCAGCTCGGCCGCGAACACCAGCCCGATGGCCACCGCCTCGCCGTGGCGCAGGTCGTACCCTCCGGCTGTCTCGAGGGCGTGGGCCAGGGTGTGGCCGTAGTTGAGCAGCGCCCGGCGACCCCCCTCGCGCTCGTCGGCGGCGACGACGTCGGCCTTGATGCGGACGCAGGCCGCCACCTTCTCGGGCAGGTCGAGGTCGTCGAAGGGGACGGTGCGGTCGAGGAAGTGGTACTTGGCCACCTCGCCGAGCCCGCACCGCCGCTCCCGGGGCGGCATCGTGGCCAGCACCGCGGTGTCGCAGAGCACGGCGGCCGGCTGCCAGAAGGCGCCGACGAGGTTCTTGCCCTCGGGCAGGTTCACCCCGGTCTTGCCCCCGATGGCGGCGTCGACCTGGGCGAGGAGCGTGGTGGCGACGTGGACCACGGCCACGCCGCGGTGGTACGACGCGGCGGCGAACCCGGCGGTGTCGGTGACCACGCCGCCGCCCACGGCGATCACCACGTCGGCCCGCGTGAGGCCCCAGCGGGCGAACGCACGGCAGAGGTCCTCCACCGTGGCCAGGCTCTTGGCCTCCTCGCCGTCGCCCATCTCGAACCGCTGGTGCTCGATCCCGGGATCCACCTCGATCCCGATGCCGGGCTGGGTGACGACCGCGGCGCGCACGGCGCCGGCGGGCAGCACGCCGGCGAGCTCGTGGCGGGCACCGTCGCCCACGAGCACGGGGTAGGACCGGTCACCCAGCGGGACGTCGACCCGGATCAGGCCGCCGCCGCTCACGCCGACACCTCGGTGGGGAGCTGGGCGAGGATGGCGTCGACCACGGCCGCTGGAGCGAGATCGTCGACGTCGACCACGGTCGTGGCCGCCGCTTCGTAAGCGGCCTGGCGGGCCGCGGCGATCGACGCCAGGCGTTCGGCCAGCGCACCGGCGCCGCCGGCCCCGTCGAGGAGCGGGCGGCCGTCCCCGTGCCCGATCCGCGCCGCCAGCACGTCGGGCCGGGCCCGCAACCACACCGTGTGGGCACCGGCCATGCGGAGGAAGTCCCGGTTGCTGCGGCGCAGCACCGCCCCACCCCCCGTGGCGATCACCGTGGGGGTCGGATCGTGCAGCGCGTCGGCGAGGACGTCGGCCTCGGCCGAGCGGAACCGGAACTCCCCGAGGTAGCGGAACAGCTCGTCGACGGTCTGCCCCGTCTGGGCTTCCATCTCGGCGTCGGTGTCGAGGAACCGCCGGCCCAACCGGTGGGCCAGCTGCTCCCCCACGGTGGACTTCCCCGATCCCATCATCCCGACCAGCACGATCGGCCGGCCGGGGCCGTCAGCCATCGCCGCCGCCGGTGAGCTCGGGGTCGAAGGCCTGCTGCTCGTCCCAGTTCAGCGGGTCGGTGGCCGATCGGGGCGGCGGACCCACGGCGGCGTCGTGACGCCGCACCTGCTCGCGGTAGCCCTCGACGTTGCGGACCAGCTCACCCATCGAATCGCCGCCGAACTTGCGCAGCGCCTCACCAGCGAGCACGAGCGCGGTCATGGCTTCGGCCACGACCCCCATCGCCGGCACGGCCGTGACGTCGGTGCGCTCCTTGAAGGAGACGGTCGCCTCCTTGGTGGCGGTGTCGACCGTGGCCAGCGACGGCCGGTTGAGGGTGGCCAGCGGCTTCATCGCCACGTGGGCCACCACGACCTCGCCGGTGGTGATCCCCCCCTCGACCCCGCCGGCGCGGGTGGAGCCGCGGTGGTAGGTGCCGGTGGCGGCGTCCCACGTGATCGGATCGTGGGCCTCGCTCCCCCGGCGGGCGGCGACGTCGAACCCGTCGCCGATCTCGACCCCCTTCACGGCCTGGATGCTCATCAGGGCTTGGGCCAGGAGGCCGTCGATCTTGCGGTCCCAGTGGACATGGCTCCCGAGCCCCACCGGCACGCCGTAGGCCAGCACCTCGACCACGCCGCCCAGCGAATCGCCCTCCTTGGCCGCGGCCCGGATCTCGGCCACCATCGCCGCCTCGGCCTCGACGGAGAAGCAGCGCACCTGCGACCCATCCACGGCGTCGAGATCCGCCGCCAGCGGCCGCGGCGCCCCGTCGGGAGCGGCGGCGGCGCCGATGCGGATGACGTGGCTGACGATGTCGACCCCGATGGCCCGCAGCATCGCCTTGGCCACCGCGCCGCCGGCCACCCGCGCCGCTGTCTCGCGCGCCGACGCCCGTTCGAGGACGTTGCGGGCGTCGGTGTGGTCGTACTTCTGCATGCCGGCCAGGTCGGCATGACCTGGGCGCACGCGGGTGAGCGGCGCGGCGGTGGCGCCGGGGGCCGGCGACATCTCCTCGGTCCACTTCCGGTCCCACTCGCTGTTGGCGATCTCGATGGCCACGGGCGACCCCAGCGTGCGCCCGTGGCGGACGCCGCCGACGAGGGTCACCTCGTCCTGCTCGAACTTCATGCGCGGGCCGCGCCCGAACCCGAGCCGCCGGCGGCCGAGCTCGCGGGCGACGTCCTCGACGGTGAGGTCGAGCCCCGCGGGGACACCGTCGAGCACCACCACGAGGGCCTTGCCGTGGGATTCACCCGCGGTGAGGAAGCGGAGCACGGCGGTCAATCTACTGGGCCGACTCAGCCGAACAGGAGTGGCTTCGAGAAGAACATGGCGACGTAGGTGCCGAACACGAGGAACGGACCGAGCGGGTACCCCGCGCTCTTGCCTCGCGCCACCCACAGCGCCAACCCGAGCACCACGCTCGACGCGAACCCGATGAACATGGCGTAGACGACCAGCGTGACCGTCATCCGCATGTCGACCGACGGCAGGCTCCCGATCATCAGCCCGAGGGTGGCCGCCAGCTTCACGTCGCCGAAGCCCAGGCCTCGGTTGCCGAAGATGAGGTGGAACACGAAGAGCACGCCGAAGTAGAAGGCGGCGCCGAACAGCGCGACCTGGATCGACTTGGCGTCCTTCCCGACGACACGGATCACCGACAGCAGGGCCAGCACCACGACGAAGGTGGGGATGGTGAGCCGGTCCGGGAGCCGGTAGCAGTCGACATCGATCAGCGAGAGGGCGATCGAGCTGGTGACGAAGACCGCCACCGGGAGCAGCTCGAGCCACGGATCCTGCCCGAAGCGGTGGGCTGCGCCGAGGAAGGCGCCGAGCACCCCGAGATGGCCGGCGAGGTAGTAGCCGGTGAAGCGCAGCCCGGGGAGGTCGGCCAGGAGGGGCTTGCGCTCGGGGATGCGGTCGAAGAACAGCCCGACGAGGTACCCGGCCGGGATCGACGCGGCGACGGCGACGATCAGCCGGGTGAGGTCCATGGCTGTGGAGACGGGGCCGGCGGGCTCAGCCGCTGACCGAGCCGAGGAACTTCAGCAACAGCTCCCGGTTGATGGGCTCGTCCTCGTCGTCGACCTCGGCCAGGAGGGCTTCGCGCTCCTCCATCGTGGTGGCCTTGGCGGCGGCGGCGACCGCCCGGGCCGCCTTCGGCGACAGGTTGGCCAGCTGGCGCGAGATCATCGCCGCGTCGGCCTGATCGAGCGGGGCGTCGTCGGCCTCGGCCGGCTCCTCCGGGGCCGACTCCTCGATCACCAGCGCGTCGGGGTCGAAGGGCTCGTAGCCCTCCTCGGCCTCCTCCTCGGAGCCGACCACGAAGCTGGCGGTGGCGTCGAAGCTCTCGAACGCCGGCTCGGCTTCGGGCTCCTCCTCCGGCTCGGGCTCGGGCTCGGGCTCGACCGCGGCGGGGGCGGCCGGGATCTCGTCGCGGGGCTCGTCGAGCTCCACCAGGCCGAGCTCGGCCAGGGCCTTCACGGTGCGGGACACCGGCAGCTCGCCCTGCTCGAGGATGTCGCCGAGCCGGCCGACGCTGGTGCCGCCGGCGATGGCCACGAGCGTGCGCCACTGGTCCTTGGTGACGGTGATGTCGTCGCCGGGCAGCTCCGGGGCCAGCCCGACCCAGTGGTCGAGGCTGGGGACGACGGCGACGATCCCCTTCCACTCCTCGAGCTGGGCCTCGGCCGCCTCGAGCGCGGCCTCGACCTCTTCGGCCGCCGACGACCCGGCGACCTCCGCGTCGGCGTCGAAGACGAAGTCACCCTCGTCGAACCGCAGCATCTCGAAGAGCACGTCGGTGGGACCTTCGGCGTGGGGGGCCAGCGAGGCGTCGCCCCCGACGAGCTGGCCGTTCTCCACGAGGAGGGTGCCGGTGCCACGCGACCCGTCGAGACGCAGGCAGCCGGTCTTCTTGGTGGACGCCAGCAGGCGCAACACGTCCTGGAGCGCGAACGTCTCGATGTTGCCCTGAAGAGCCACGGTGACCTCCGTTTCGTCGGTGTGGAAGGTGGACCTTAGCGAACGGGGCGGGGGCCGCGCGCCCGCTTCACCCCAGCCGGTCCTCCACCGCGGCCCGCATCGCGTCGACGGGCGCCTCCACCCCCGTCCACCGCTCGAAGGCGATGGCCGCCTGGTGCAGCAACATGCCGACGCCGCCGATGGGCACCGCCCCCGCGGCCGCGGCCGCGGCGAGCAGCGGCGTGACGGTCGGGTGGTACACGAGATCGGCGACGGCTTGGCCGGGGCGGAGCAGGTCCGGGGCCACGGCCGGTGTCCCCGACCCGGCCCCACCGTCCATGCCCAGGGACGTGGCGTTCACCACGAGCGACGCCGACGGGACCCGGTCCGGGCCGCCGGTGGCGCCGACGCCAGGCCGGACGCCGTCGAGCAGGTCGACGAGCGCGTCGGCCCGGTCGCGGGATCGGTTGACCACGGTGATGGTGCCCGCCCCGGCCCGGGCCAGCGCCACGGCCACCGCCCGCGCCGCCCCGCCGGCACCGAGCAGGGCCACGTCGGCCCCGGTGGGATCGACGCCGGCCTCGACCAGCGACCGCACGAAGCCCTCCCCGTCGGTGTTGACGCCGAGCAGGCGCCCGTCCGGCCCGGGGACCACGCAGTTGACCGCCCCCAGGAGGGCGGCGTCGGGATCGAGGTCGTCGACGGCGGCGGCCACGTCGGCCTTGTGGGGCATCGTCACGTTGAGCCCGCCCAGCCCCAGGGCCCGCACCGCGTCGAGGGCGGCGCCGGCGCTCCCGGCGGGCACCTCGAAGGCGACGTGCACCCAGTCGAGACCGGCGGCGGCGAAGGCGGCGTTGAACAGCACCGGGGACAGGGAGTGGCGGACCGGCGACCCGATCACGGCGGCGAGGGTGGTGGTGCCGGTGGGCGCCCAGCCCGCCGGCCGGCTCACAACAGGCCCTTCTTCGCCGCCTCCTGGCTGGCCCGGGCGAACTCGCTCTCCTTGTCGGTGAAGAAGTGGTGGCCCTGGGCGTCCTGCAGCACGTAGTAGAGCCACGGCCCGGGGGCGGGGTTCAGCGCCGCCTCGAGCGACTTCTGGCCGGGGGAGGCGATCGGCGTGGGCGGGAGGCCCGGGAGCTTGCGGGTGTTGTACGGGCAGTCCATGGCCAGATCCGACTTCGTGAGCTTGGTCTTGCCGGCCAGCCCGGGGCAGTAGAGCAACGTGGCGTCGATGCCGAGGGTCATCTTGCGCTGGAGCCGGTTGTAGATGACCCGCGCGATCTTGGCGCGGTCCTCGTCGACCTTGGCCTCCTTCTCGATCATCGAGGCCACGACGAGGGCCTGGTACGGGGAGATGTCCTGCCCGGCCTGCCCGGCCAGCTTCTCGGTGGCCTTGTCGAGGCCGACCTGGTCGGCCACGGTGTCGAACTTGGTGGTCATCTGGTCGACGAGCTTGGCCTCGTCGGCGTAGTCGCTCTTCTCGATGCGGTAGGTGGCGGGGAACAGGAACCCCTCGAGCCCGAACTCCCCCGGCGGGCGGAACACGCCGTACTTCGACTTCATGTTGAACTCGGCGTCGCTCAGCTCCTTCTGGTTCATGTCGGGGAACTTGGCCAGGACGGCGTTGTTGATCGCCGTGGCGGTGTAGCCCTCGGGAATGGTCAGCTCGCTGAACTTCTGCGGGAGCGGCCCCTTGCGGAGGACGTCGACCACGTCGTCAATGGCCATGTTCTCGAAGAACCCGTCGTACTCCCCCGCCTTCACCGTGCTCAGGCTCTTGTACTTGGCGTAGTAGCGGAAGAACGTGGCGTTCTTGATGATCTTCTTGTCCTCGAGGATCACCGAGGCCTCGGCCATGTTGGCCCCGTCGGGGATGAGCACCGACGCCACCTTCGCCCCCCGCTCCCCGGTGCCGCGGAGCTGCCCGATGGCCCAGTACCCGCCGTAGCCGACCACGCCCACGAGCAGGACCCCGACGAGGGTCAGGG
>JAKOVR010000115.1 GCA_029782025.1 Actinomycetes bacterium
CGCCCGAGCTCTTCATCGCCCACGCCGCCGAGCGGACCCGCCACATCCGCCTCGGCACCGGTGTGGTGTCGCTCCCGTACCACCACCCGTTCATGGTGGCCCAGCGC
This sequence comes from Actinomycetes bacterium, assembly GCA_029782025.1. Classification (GTDB taxonomy): domain Bacteria; phylum Actinomycetota; class Acidimicrobiia; order Acidimicrobiales; family Acidimicrobilacustridaceae; genus JAKOVR01. The sequence continues at coordinate 108 of JAKOVR010000115.1, forward strand.
ATCGTGCAGCTCGACCACATCACCCGCGGCCGGGTGATGCTCGGGGTCGGCCCCGGCGCCCTCCCGTCCGATGCCTTCATGCTCGGCATCGACCCTGCGGTGCAGCGCGACCGGATGGAGGAGGCGCTCGACGTCATCCTGGAGCTGTTCCGCTCCGACGAGCCCGTCACCCGCGAGACGGAGTGGTTCACCCTCCGCAACGCCTGCCTGCACCTGCGGCCCTACACCCAGCCCCATCCCGAGGTCGCGGTGGCGGCGATGATTTCCCCGTCGGGCCCGCGAGCGGCCGGGAAGTACGGCTGCTCCCTCCTGTCGATCGGGGCCACGCAGCGGGCCGGGATCGACCTCCTCGGCTCGAGCTGGGGCGTGATGGAGGAGCGCTCGGCCGAGTTCGGGCACGAAGCCGACCGGCGCCAGTGGCGCCTGGTGTCCCAGGTGCACATCGCCGAGACCAAGGACCAGGCCTACCGCGACGTCGAGTACGGCCTCGACCGGTACATCGAGTACTTCCGCAAGGTGGCGGCCCTCCCGATGGTGCCGGAGGGCTCCGACGAGCACCCGGCCGAGCTGCTCAACCAGACCGGCGCCGGCGTGGTCGGCACCCCCGACGACCTCATCGCCTTCATCGAGCACCTCGTCGAGCAGAGCGGCGGCGGGTTCGGCACCTTCCTGGTGCAGGCCCACGAGTGGGCCGACCCCCGCGCCACGCACCGCAGCTACGAGCTGATCGCCCAGCACGTCTTCCCCCACTTCCAGGGCTCGGCCCGCCGTCCCACCGAGTCGCGCGACTGGGTGGCGGCCAACCGGGGCGAGTTCATGGGGGCCGCCGGGGGCGCCATCATGGCCGCCATCCAGAAGCACCACGAGGAGAAGGCGGCCCAGCACCCGTCCTGAGCGGTCGGATCAGCGGAGAAGGGGCTCGGCCGCCGTGGCCAGCTTGTGGGCCCGGCGGAAGGCTCGGTAGCGCCGCTCGTGCCGCTCCACCACCTCGGTGTCCTCGGTGGGTGCGAACGTGGCGTCGACCCGGACCCGCGCCGCGATGGCCTCGTAGCCCGGCAGGTGCCCGGTGCCCACGGCGGCGGTGAGGGCGACCCCGACCGCACCGACGTGGTGCGGCTCGGCCACCCGGTCGAGGGGCCAGCGCACGATGTCGGCGAGCGACTGCAGCCACACGTCGCTGCGAGCGCCGCCCCCGATCACCCGGAGGTCGCCCGTCAGCTGCCCGGTGTCGACGAAGGTCTCGACCAGCCAGCGCAGGTTGTAGCCGATGCCTTCGACCACGGCCCGGGCCAGGTGGGCCTCGGTGTGGTCGAGCCCCAACCCCAGGAACCCGCCCCGGAGGGCGGTATCGGTCACCGGTGCCCGCTCGCCGAACAGCCACGGCAGGAACAGGAGACCATCGGCCCCGGCCTCGACCGTCGCCGCCTGCTCCAGCAGGGCGGGCACGTCGGTGCCGAGGCGGGCGGCCAGCCAGTCGAGGCACTCGCCGACCGTCTCGCTCTCCCCCACCATGGCGAACTGGTCGGGATGGGCAGCCGCGAGCGAGTAGATCCCCCGGGTGCCGATGTCGCGGGGACGGTCCACCGTCGTGCACAGCCACCCGGAGGTGGCGAGGCACAGGTGGGCGTCACCGGGGTGGACACACCCGGCCCCGACCTGGGCCGCCGGCACGTCACCCATCCCCGCGATGACCGGGGTGCCCACCCGCAGCCCCAGGTCCCCGGCCGCATCGGCGGTGAGGCCCCCCACCACCTCGGCGCACGGCACCAGCCGGGGCAGCTTCCGTCGCGGCGCACCGATGGCGGTGACGAGGAGCGGATCCCAGCGCCGCCGCTTGCGGTCGAGCAGCCCGGTGCCGGCACCGGCGGTGTGGTCCGCGACCATCGCGCCGGTCGCCCGCTGGACCAGGTAGCCGGTGGCGTCGCAGAACGCGGCGATCCGCTCGAACGCGGCCGGCTCGTTGCGCTTGATCCAGGCCATCTTGCACACGATGTCCTTGCCCGACGGGACGGCCCCGGCGACCAGGCGGACCACGCCGGGCCCACCGAACCGGCGCACCCGCCGGGCCGCCTCGGCGTCGGCCCGGCTGTCCATCCAGCTGATGGCGCCGAGCACCGGGGTGCCGGCGGCGTCAAGCGGCACCATCGTGAGCATCTGCCCCGCGAAGCCGATCCCGGCCACGCGGGAGGCTGGGACGTCGGCCTGG
>JAKOVR010000141.1 GCA_029782025.1 Actinomycetes bacterium
GGCACGTGGATCCCCCGCTCGGCCAGCCCGGCCCGGACGGCCGGGTCGTTCAGGATGGCGGCGGCGATGCGGGCGTTGACGTCGCCGGCGTGCCCGCCGCAGGCGCCGCAGTCGAGGCCGGTGGCGTAAGGGTTGTTGGCCGTCTCGGACCCGTGGCCCACGAAGGCCACGAGCGGGGCCAGCCCGTCGCGGGCCGACATGCCCCGCAGCGCCCCTTCGGCCAGCGAGATCCGCTCGGCGAGGGCGATGCTCCCCGACCCGAGGTCGGGCCCCGTCGCCGAAGCCACTTCGGCCGGGAGCCCGTCGAGCTCGGGCCGGCGCACCGGCCGGGTGGCGCCGAACCCGTCGGACAGGAGCTTGGGCAGGTAGGCCAGGCCGACCGGGCCGACGAAGCTGAAGCAGGAGATCGCCCCCATCTTGAACGACTTCCACGCCCGCCGGACCTCGTTGCGGCGGGCCCGCCCGGCGACGGCGTCGCTGGTGGCGTCGCCGGCCGCTTCGGCGACGGCGTGGCCCGGCCGGAGGAGCACCGGGCAGCGGGCTTCCCCGGCGCTGCGGGCCAGCGGCAGGTAGTCGACGGCCACGCCGAAGAACCCGGCGAAGCCGATCGTGGCGACGTCGGCGGCCACGGCCTCGAGGTGCCGGCGCATGACCTCGGACCGCACGTCGATGCAGAACACGGCCTGGGCCCGAGGCCGGTCGAGGACCGGCGACGTGACCGCGCCCGACCCGGCCGGGGCCAGCGCGGCGACGAGCCGACGCTGGGCGGCACGGTCGTAGGCCAGCTGCAGGGCCAGCCGGGGGCCGACCGTCTCCAGCGCCGGCCGGGCCTCGGCCGCCTCGAACCGGGCCAGCGCGGCGGACCACTCGGCCTGGGCGCCGGTCGACCGCAGCACGGCCACCTCCCAGCTCGTGCCCACGGCCAGCAGCTGGACGAGCGTGTCGTCCTCGGCCCCGGCCAGGTTCGCCTCGAAGGCGAGCCGGGCGGCGTGCCCGGCCCAGCCGCCCATCCGCAGGAGGACGGCGTGGAGGTAACGCTCGAGGACGGCGCCCGGCACACCGAGCTCGGCGACGGCCAGGTCGATCGCCGCCTGCGGATCGGCGGGCAGCGACCGCACCGCCGCCCGGAACCGCCGGAGCCCCATGATCTCCGGGGTGCGGTCGATCGAGGCCTCGTCCCGCCAGGCCTGGAAGAGCGGGCGGCTGGCGTCGGCCGAGCGCCACATCGCCTGCCCCCGGTCGAAGTACGCGGCGGCGAAGCCGGCGATGCGGTCGGTGGCGAACCGCGCCCAGTCGGTGCCCGCCTCCTCGGACACCACGTCGATCACCGTGGGCACCCGCCGGGCCCCGATCGCCCCCGCCGGGCCCTGCTCGGCCGCGTGCCGGGCGGCGGCCAGGAGGGCGTCGACGTCGGGCCCGGCCACCGCAGCCAGGTCCGCAGGGTCGATGCGGCCGTCGGCCACGGCGTCCAGGTAGAAGGCCTCGGGCAGGGCCGGCACGTGACCGCTCGTTTCGGCCAGCCGCACCGCGGCCTGCTCGAAGGGCAGGTCGGCGAGCCCGAGGTAGGGGTTGACGGCCACGAACCGGTCGAGCGGCCACAGCGGGGCGATCCGGCCGCAGGCGGCGGCGACGGCCCGCTCGATCGCGGCCCTCGGCGCCTCGCCGCCGTCGGGCTCGACATCGACCGGTGCGAGGTCGACGGTGAGGTCGATGCCGGGGTCGTCGAGATCCGGACGGTCGAGACCGACGTGGTCGAGGGCGATGCTGGTGGACACGGTGAGCTCCTGGGGGGACGGGGGTGGGCAGGGAGGCGGACGGTCAGCGCCCGGCGCGGACGGGGACAGGGGCAGGGACAGTGGCGGGCCGGCGCAGGGCGCCGACGACCCGGTCGAACGCGGCGTTCACGTAGAGGCCGTTGCGGAGGTGGACGGCGATGGCTCGACGGCCCTGGCCGCTCGGCCGGGCCGGCTCGAGGATCTGCATGGCGACGACGGCGGCGGAGACGAGCAACAGGGCCCCGACGAGGCCGAACTGGACGGCGTCGCGGCCGACGGGCGTGGGCAGCACGCCGGCCACGAGGTGGTGGGCGCCGGCCTCGAGGCTGAAGAAGGCCATGGTGACGCCGGCAGCCAGGGCCACGGTGCGCACCGCCGTGCCGAGCCCGGCCTCGGAGTCGAGGGCGGGCGCCAGCAGCTGGGTGGTACCGAGCACGAGCACGGCGCCGAGGGCGACGAGCACCGGCTCCCGCAGATCCACGCCCCAGGCGGCGGCGACGGCGCCGTACACGACGAGCGCGACGGCCGCGCTGGCCACCACCCGGGCCGGCCGTCCGAGGCGGCGGGGCAGGTGGACCTTGGCGGCACGGGCCTCGTCGATGGCGCTGCCGGAGGACAGGAAGGCGTGGGCCTTGTAGAAGGAGTGGGCGACCAGGTGCAGCAACGCCGCCGGGTAGGCGCCGAGGCCGCACACCATCAGCATGAAGCCCATGTGGGCGACGCTCGAGTAGCCGAGCACCACCTTCACCGAGGTCTGGGTCAGCAGGGCGACGGAGGCGAACACGGCCGTGGTGCCGCCGACGAGGATCAGCAGGGTCGTGGCCGGTCGGGCGCCGTCGAGCACCGGCGACATCCGGATGGCGAGGAACGGGCCGGCATTGAGGATGCCGGCGTGGAGGAGGGCCGACACCGGCGTGGGCGTCTCCATCACCTCGACCAGCCAGCCGTGGGTGGGGAACTGCGCCGACTTCAGCGCCGCGGCCACGACGAGCAGCACGGCGGCGAGCTCGACCGGGCCGAACGCCCAACCGTCGGGCGCCGTGGCGGCGGCCTGCGTGAAGATCTCCCCGAAGTCGCCGGTGCCGAAGTGCCGGTAGAGCACCGCGGCGGCGCCGAGCAGTGCGGCGTCGCCGAGCCGGGCCACGATGAACTTCTTCCGCGCCGCCACCACTGCCCTCGGCCGGTCCCGGTAGAAGAGCAGGAGCTGGTGCAGGGCCAGGCTGGTGAGCACCCAGGCCGCGAGGAAGGTGGCGAGGTTGCCGGCGAGGACGAGGACCTCCACGGCGGCGACGGTGGCGGCCAGGCGGCCCAGGAACACCCCGTGGCGGGGATCGCCGTCGAGGTAGCTGGCGCTGAACCGCACGATCACCAGCGCCAGCACGCTGATCATCAGCAGCATGATCACGCTCAGCGCATCGAGCCGGAGGGCGAAGCCGAGGCCGCCGGCACCCACCAGGGGGCTCGACGCCGTGCCCCCGATGGCCACCAGGGCGGCGGCGGCACCGGCCACCACCACGCCGACCCAGCTGGCGATGCGGCCCGCCCTCTCGGCGAGGCCGGGCCGGTCGCTCCGCCAGGAGGTCGACGCGACCGACGCAGCGACGAAGGCCAGCGGGGCGGCGAGCGCGCCGAAGACGACGGCTGAAGACATCTCGTTCACCTTTCGTTCCCGCCTGCACCGGTTGTGCAGTGCGGTTCGAGCGCCAACCCCGGCCTGGTGAGGTTCCTCACCTCTGGACCCGGGGCCCACCTGCACTATATACCAAGTCGAAAGCCGGAATCAAGCTTCCGTCTTTGTATTTCTTCTGACGCCTCAGGCCAGGGCGGGGACGGGCACGGCGGGAGCCGGCGCCGACGCGACCGGGGCGACGTCCAAGGGTGCGACCTCGACCGGCAGCTCCCGGACCGGGGCCGCCATGGCGTGGTGACCGCCGTCGACGTGCAGGATCTCGCCCGTGATGGCCCGGGCCATCGGGGAGAGCAGGAAGCACACCGCGTCGGCCACCGGAGCGGCGTCGGTCGGGTCCCACGGGATCGGCGCCTGAACGGCCCAGGAGTCGAGCAGGTGGTGGAAGCCCGGGATGGCCCCGGCGGCACGGGTAGCGATCGGTCCCGCCGCCACCAGGTTGCTCCGGATCCCCCGCGGCCCGAGGTCGCGGGCCACGTACCGGCTGGCTGCCTCGAGCGCCGCCTTGCACACCCCCATCCAGTTGTAGGTCGGCCACGCCCGGGCGGCGTCGAAGTCGAGACCGACGAGGCTGCCGCCGTCGGCCGGGGCGTGGCGGGCGAGGAGCTGGGCCAGACGCACGTAGGACGCAGCGCTGGTGCTGAAGGCCAGGGCCAGCCCGTCGGCGTCGTAGGCATCGACCATCGAGCCGTCGAGGAGCGGACGAGGGGCGAAGGCCACGGCGTGCACCGCCGCGTCCAGCCTCCCCCACCTCGCCCCGATGTGGTCGTCGAGCGCCGCCCAGTCGGCGTCGGCGTTGACGTCGAGGGCGAGGAGCGGGAGCTCCAGCTCGTCGGCGACGGCCGCCGCCGCCGCCTGGTCGCGGGCCGGCGCCGAGAGGATCACCTCGGCACCGAGCTGTCGGGCCTGGATGGCGACCGCAGAAGCGATGCTGTCGCGGGTGACGACACCGGTGACGAGGACATGGCGGCCGTGGAGCAGCTGGTGGTTCATAGGAACCACATTACCGGTATTCTTACGACGGAATCAAGACCCCTCATTCATCGATCCGCCAAGACGGTGCGCACTCAGCGTCGACCCTTGCTCCCCAGGATCAGGGCGAGGAGCTCGTCGACCTGGTGATCCCGCTCGATCGGGTGCCGGAACGGGCGGTCGCTGTGGATCTCGTAGCGGTTCCGTCGCCCCACCTTGTCGCGGGTGAGGTACCCCGCCTCCTCGAGATCCCGGACGATCGCTCCGGCCGCCCGCTCGGTGATCCCCACCCGGGCGGCCACGTCACGGAGACGCACCTCCGGGTCGGCGGCGATGCACACCAGCACGTGGGCGTGGTTGGTGAGGAAGGTCCATCCGGCCGGGATCTCGTCGTCCATTCGTTCCTCCATGACCGAGATCGTAGGGCGGTGGCCCCCTCCGCCCCGAGCGTCCGGACCCCCCACCCCTTGACATCGCGCCGGGGTTCTGATACCTAACTTATGTTTCCTGAATCAGGAGTGTAGTAGATGGAACCTCCCATGGCCCGCCGCCCCGTCGTCGGGATCGTTGGCGGCGGCCAGTTGGCCCGGATGATGGCGGTCGCCGCCATCGAGCTCGAGCTCCACGTCCGGGTGCTGGCCCGGTCGATCGACGAGCCGGCAGCCGGCTGCGCCCGCGAGGTGGTCCTCGGCGATCCATCGGACGTCGACGTGCTGGTCGGCTTCGCCGCCGGCTGCACCGTCACCACGTTCGACCACGAGCTCGTCCCCGGCGGCACCCTGCGCCGGGCCGAGGCCGCCGGGGCGCGGCTTCGGCCCGGCGCCGACGCCATGGCCGTGGCCTCCGACAAGGGCCTGACCCGGGAGCTCGCCCGCCGAATCGGTGTCCCCGTCGCCCCCTACGAGCTGGCCGACCGCTTGCCCGACGCCGTGGCCGCCGCCCACCGTTTGGGCGGGGCGGTGGTGGCCAAGGACACGCGGGGCGGCTACGACGGGCGGGGCGTCCACCCCGTCCGGCGCCCCGACGATCTCGCCCCGTTGTTCGCCGCGCTCGAGCGCCGCCCGCTCGTGCTCGAGCCCCACCTCCCGATCCGCCGGGAGCTGGCGGCGACGGTGGTCCGTCGTCCCTCCGGCGAGCTGGCCCACTACCCGGTCGTCGAGACGGTGCAGCAGGACGGCGTGTGCCGGCTGGTCCTCGCCCCGGCCGCGATCGACGCCGAGCGGGAGCGCGACATCCAGCGATGGACGGCGGCGCTGGCGGCGGCCCTCGGCCACGCCGGCGTGCTCACCGTCGAGTGGTTCGACACCGACGGCGGCCTGCTGCTCAACGAGCTGGCCCCCCGCCCCCACAACAGCGCTCACTACACCATCGACGCATGCTCGACCTCCCAGTTCGAGAACCACCTCCGTGCCGTCCTCGATCTGCCCCTCGGGTCGACGGGGATGATCGTCCCCAGCGCCGCGTCGGCCAACCTGCTCAGCGGCATCACGCGCGAGGTCGACGTCGTCGACCTCGCGGCCGAGCCGTCGGCTCGCCTGCACCGCTACGGCAAGGCGCCGCGGCCGGGACGGAAGGTCGGCCACGTGACCCTCTGCGGCGACGACCGCGACGACATGGCGCAGCGGGCCCTCCGGCTCACGGCGCCGTTGGCGACGGCGGGAGCCGCGCGATGACCGTCGCCGTGGTGATGGGGAGCGACAGCGACCTCCCGGTGATGCGAGGGGCGACCGAGATGCTCGAGCGGTTCGGCGTGCGGTGCATCACCCGCGTCGTGTCGGCCCACCGTGACCCACTCGGCATGGTGGCGTTCGGCAGTACCGCCCACGAGGACGACATCGAGGTCATCATCGCCGGGGCCGGCGGCGCTGCCCACCTGCCCGGGATGCTGGCGTCGCTGACCACCCTCCCGGTGATCGGCGTCCCCATCGGGCGCCCCCGTCTCGACGGCCTGGACTCGCTCCTGTCGATCGTGCAGATGCCCGAGGGGATCCCCGTCGCCACGGTGGCGATCGACGCCGCCGCCAACGCCGCCCTCCTGGCCCTGCGCATCCTCGCCCTCTCCCGCCCCGAGCTGCGGGCGGCGCTGGCCCACCACCGCAGCGGACTGGCCGCCGGGGTGGTCGACCGCAACCGACGGGTGCAGGAGGCCCTCAACGGCCCGTCGTAGGGCCGGACTGTCCGGGGGCCGGCCACCGTGGTTCAATGCCGGCCCATGAACCTCCACGGCGCCCGCGCCCTCATCACCGGCGCCACCGGCGGCATCGGCCACGCCATCGCCCGCTCCCTGGCCGGCCAGGGCGCGGAGCTCGTCCTCAGCGGCCGGCGGGTGGACGTGCTCGAGCCCCTGGCCGACGAACTCGGCGCCCGGGCCATTGCCGCCGATCTCGCCGATCCCGCCGCGATCGACCGGCTGCTGGACGAAGCCGGGGACCTGGACGTCCTCGTGGCCAATGCCGCGCTGCCGTCGTCGGGCACGATCGACGACTTCACGGTGGAAGAGATCGACCGCGCCCTCGACGTGAACCTCCGCGCCCCCATCCTGATGGCCCGGGCCGTGAGCCGGGGCATGGCCGACCGGGGCCGGGGCCACATCGTGCTGATCGGCTCGCTGGCCGGGCTCACCGCCTCCCCCCAGGCCAGCCTCTATCACGCCACGAAGTTCGGGGTGCGAGGGTTCGGCCTCGGCCTGCGCCAGGACCTCCGCCCCGCCGGCATCGGCGTGTCGGTCATCGAGATCGGCTTCGTGCGCGAGGCGGGCATGTTCGCCGACTCGGGGGCGTCGCTCCCGGCCGGTGTGCGCACGGTCTCCCCCGCCGACGTGGCCGCCGGGGTGGTCCGGGCCGTCGAGCGCGACCTGGCCGAGGTGTACGTCGCCCCGCTCGAGCAGCGCCTCGGCGCCGCGCTCGGGTCGGTCCTCCCCCAGCTGTCGGCCGCGGTGCAACGGCGCGTGGGCGGCGAGGGGATCGCATCGGAGATCGTCGAGGGGCAGCGCTCGAAGCGCTGAGCCATCGCCCGCCCCGCTCGCGCTGGCTGACGGGCCGGGCCGATCACCGGCCAGCGAGATCACCGGCCAGCGAGATCACCGGCCAGCGGGATCACCGGCCAGCGGGATCACCGGCCGGCGGGATCACCGGCCGGCGAGGTCGACCACCCGACCGGTGGCCGCGCTCTCCATGGCCGCGAAGGCGAGCCGGTGGCTGGGCCAGGCGTCGTGGGCCGACGCCCCCATGGCCCGCTCGCCCCGCACCGCGGCGAGCATGTCGGCCACCAGCGGCCCCTCGCCGCCGCCGTGCCCGTCGAAGGTCGGGGCGAAGCGGGTGCGCCGGCGGCGGCTCGTGCGATGGTCGGTCACCTCGAGCCACGATTCGAGCCCGGCCAGCTCCCCCACGGCCGACCCGGTGGTGCCGTCCACCCGGACCTGACGCATCGACCGGTGGGAGGCGCTGTGCATGGTGAACGAGGCCAGGACGCCGTTGGCGAACTCGATGTCGACGGTCTGGGCCGACGGCTGGTCGTTGTCGCCCACCTTCCAGGCGCACCGCCCCCACTGCGTGGTGCGCAGGGCGTGTTCGATGCCCTCGGGGGAGGTGTCGTCGCTCACGGCGTTGACCGGCCAGCGGTGCCACTCCGCCGCCCGCCGCACCGCGCCGATCGGGGCCTGCTGGGCCAGGCCCCGGACCCGGCGGAGCAGCGGGGCCGCGGCCCCGAGCCCGGGGGGCCACCGGTGGAGGGAGAGGTCCCGGAGCATCGGCTCGAGGTGGACGTAGGCGGCGACGGCGTCGTAGGGGCAGGTGGCGGCGTGGGGGCAGCCGTCGATGCACCGCTCCGGCGCCCCGGCCGGGGCGTTGGCGGCCACGAGCTCGGTCGGGCGCACGAAGGAGACGACCCGGGTCGGCGGCGCGCCGGCCAGCCACACCAGCAGGTCGAGGTCGTGGCAGCTCTTCTGGAGCAGCATCGGGACGCGGGCGTTGCGCGTGAGCCCTCGCACGTAGCTGTGGGCGTAGTGCCAGTAGGCCACGTTCTCCGACAGCTGGATGGAGATGACGTCACCGAGCCGCCCACTGGCCACCACGTCGTGGAGGGCGGCGAAGAGCTTGCTGTAGCGGTAGACGTGGCAGACCCCGACCAGCCGGTCGTGGCGCTGTGCCGCCTCCACGATCTGCCGGCAGCCGTCGTCGTCGAGGGCCATCGGCTTCTCGAGCAGCACGTGGTAGCCCGCGGCCAGGGCCAGCAGCGTCGGCTCGACGTGCTGCGCGTCGCCGGTGGTGACCAGGGCCAGGTCGGCCAGCTGCGGTCGGCCCGGGGCGAAGAGGTCGGTCCACGAGGGGAAGCATGCCTCGGGCGGCACGTCGAAGCGCTCGGCCGCCCGGGCGCGGCGCACGGGGTCCGGTTCGGCCAGCCCCACCACCCGACCGACCCCGGGTCGGTGGATGCGGGGGCCGTAGGCATGCACGCCCCGCTCCCCGGCTCCGACGATGACGGCGGTCACCTCGCCCATGTCACGCCTCCTCGCCCATCCTGGGGTGAGCGATGCCCGGCCGCACGACGGCGAGCGTAGCGGCGCGGGACGAGGGGCATACGATCCTCGGCCATGCCGACGATCCTCCGCGCACCGGCCCGGCTCACCACCGCCGAGAAGAAGGTCACGACCACGCTGTTCCTGGCCGGACCGTTCGACGACGGCCCCGCTGGCGGCCCATCGTGGCGGGACGAGGTGATCGACGCCGTCTCCGATCTCGACATCACGATCTTCGATCCCCGCAACGACCGGTGGCCCGAGCTGGCGGTGGGGTCGGCGGGACGACGAGGGGCCTACGAGTGGCAGTGCGCCGCCGCCTTCGATGCCGACGTGGTGATCGTGTGGGTGCCCGACGGCAGCCATGCCCCGACGGCGCTGATGATCCTCGGCTACCTCGGCGCCAAGCGGAGCAACGCCAAGCGCGGGAGCTCGGTGGTGGTGGGCGGCAACGGGTGGGACGGGCTGGTGAAGCTGTTCGCGCAGAACCAGCGCCTCTTCCCCGTGGGCGACGACCTGCACGAGGTCATCAGGATCGCCCGACTCCAACTCGACGCCGCCCGCGCCGAGAAGGCCGGGGCCTGACAGAAGGGTCGGATGCACGGCCGGTCCGGCCAAGGGTCAGGGTGGGGCGGGGCCGGCTCGGGGGCCGGGGGGTGGGTGGGTGCCGTGGTGTTGGGAGTGGCGTTGGGTGCCGGTGGGGCTGGTGAAGATGAATCGGCCGGTTCCGGTGGGGGTGAGGGTCCAGCCGGGGGCGTGGGCGACGCGGCGGTGGTGGTGCCGGCAGAGCAGGGCCATGTTGTTCTGGTCGGTGCGTCCGCCGTGTTCCCAGTGTTCGATGTGGTGCGCATCGCACCAGGTGGGTGGGGCGGTGCAGCCGGGGAAGATGCAACCGCCGTCGCGCACCGCGAGGGCGAGGCGGAGCGCGGCGGTGGCGTAGCGCTGGGTGCGGCCGAGGGCGAGGGGGACGCCGCCCGTGTCGAGGGTCATCTTGGCCCACCCGGCGTCACAGGCGAGGAGTGATGCGGTGCGCTGGTCGACGAGGGCGCGGTCGAGGGTGAGGACCGAGAGGTCTTCTTCGTTGATGAGGAGGATGGCTTCGCTGCGGGGTTGTTCGTTGTGGTGGCCGTCGCCGGGGGTGTGGGCGGCGCCGTGGCGGACCAGGTCGACCAGCGCCTCGGCCATGAGGGCGGAGCGGCTGGGTATCGGGAGGTCGGGGAACTCGACGTTGTCGCGGGCGTGGAGGTGGAAGAGGGCGTCGGCTCGTTTGTTGACCAGGGTGGAGAAGGCGATGGCGTGGTCGCCGGTGAGCGTGCCGCGGATCTGGACGACCCCGTCGAGGAGCGGATCGACCGTGAGCCGGTTGCGGTCGGAGTCTCTGGCGGGGTCGTGGCCGCCGTCCTGATCCAACAGTTCGGCGGCGCCGTGGACGTCGCGGCGCCAGACGTCGAACACGGTGCCTTCCGCCGCGTCGACCAACTGCGGCACGATGGAAGCGAACTCCTCGGCGATCCGGGGGTTGGCGGCGATGGCCAGGACCGCAGCGTGGTGGTCGCTGATCCGGCCGTCGATCATGGCGTCGGCCACGCCGGGAAGGCACCGGCGGAGCTTGACCGCGGTACGGACCTTCCCCCGGGCGACCTTGGGCGGCAGGTGGGCTTCGCGGGCGAGCCAGGTGCCGGTGGGCAGGGCGTGTTCGATCTCGGTGGTGCCCCGGGCCTCGAGCTCGGCCAGCAGCGCCGCTTCGGCGGCGGCGAGCGCGGTCTGGGCCGCTTCGAGGGCGAGGACCCCAGTCTGGAGCTGGGCGTCGGTGCACAGGGCGGGATCGACACCGGCGGCCTTGCGGCACCGCTCGAGCAGATCCACCAGATCGTCCATACCCCACAGGATACGAACCCCCTGTGACAGGAAAGCGGCTACGAACAGCTATTCGCTTATTGATCCGTAGAACGGCTCCTGTGGGTGCGAATTGTTCGCATTCGCGAACATTTCGCACCCACGGACGCGGGGCGGTGGATCCGAGCGCCCGGTACCCTCGCACCCATGTGTCTGATCGCGCTCATCGGCTTG
>JAKOVR010000142.1 GCA_029782025.1 Actinomycetes bacterium
TGGGTGCGAATTGTTCGCGAACGCGAACAATTCGCACCCACGGGGAACCGGGGCGAGACGGTCGCGGGGTCGGGTCGGTCAGAGCTGGGCGTGGGGGGCCCAGGCGACGCGGGGGAGGTGGGCAGGGTTGATGAGGTCGGGGTGGTGGGGCACCACCCGGACGGTGAAGCCGAAGTTGCCCGAGCGCTCGAACTGGACGTCGGTGGCGTAGCGGTGCCAGCCGCCGAGGTCGCCGTCGCCCTGGTGGGTCATGGCGACGGTGACGGGGTCGGTCAGCTCGTCGTCGGGCTCGGCCGCGCCGTGGATCAGCTGCACCTCCACGTCGGTGGGCTCGAGGTCGCCGAGGGTGACCTGGGCCAGGATGCGGTACCGGGCGCCGTGGTCGCCCGCCAGCTGTTCGAACGACGTGGACACCACCGCCACCGACGGCCAGCCCCGGAAGACGTAGCGCTTCCAGCGCACCAGGGCCCGGGCCCGCTCGTAGTTGTCGCCGGCCAGCTCCTCGCTGCGGGTGGCCGCGGGCTCGTAGTGGCGGACGGTGTAGTCCTTCAGCATCCGGGTGGACTCGAGCTTGGGGGCCAGCACGGCGATCGAGGTCTGGACCTTCTTCAGCCACTCGGGCGGGAGGCCGTCCACGTCGCGCTGGTAGAACTGCGGCACGACCTGCTTCTCGAGGATGCCGTAGAGGCTCGACGCCTCCACCGCGTCGCGGGCGTCGCCGTCGTCCTGCCACTCGGCCGAGGGGATGGCCCACCCCAGCTCGGGCTCGTACCACTCGTCCCACCAGCCGTCGAGCACCGAGCAGTTGAGGGCGCCGTTGAACGCCGCCTTCATGCCGCTCGTCCCGCACGCCTCCATCGGCCGCAGCGGGGTGTTGAGCCAGACGTCGACCCCGGCGACGAGCACCTTGGCCACGGCGATGTCGTAGTCCTCGACGAACACGAGCCGGTGGCGGATGTCGAGCTCACCGGCCACCTGGGCCACGGTCTGCAGGAGGAGCTTGCCCGGCTCGTCGGCCGGGTGGGCCTTGCCGGCCATCACGATCTGCACGGGGCGGTCGGCGTCGAGGAGGAGGCGTCGGAGCCGCTCCGGGTCGCGGAACAGCATCGTGGCCCGCTTGTAGGTGGCGAAGCGGCGGGCGAAGCCGATGGTGAGCACCGACGGGTCGAGGGCTTCGTCGGTCCAGGCCACCTGGGCCTCGCCCAGGCCCTTGTTGATGCCGGCCTGGCGCAGCCGGGCCCGCACGTAGCGGACCATGCGCTCGCGGGCCGACCGCCGGACCGTCCACACCTCGCTCGGCGGGACGGCGGTGAACGCGGCCCACCGCTTCGGGTCGGCCTCGGGCCAGTCGGAGCCGACGTGGCGCTCGAACAGGTCGGCCATCTCGCGGCACACCCAGGTGCCGGCGTGCACGCCGTTGGTGACGGCGGCGATGGGCACCTCCTCGACCGGGAGCTCGGGCCAGACCTTGGCGAACATCTGCCGGCTGACCTCGCCGTGGAGCTGGCTCACGCCGTTGGTCTGGCCGGCCAGGCGCAGGCTCATGACCGCCATGTTGAACTGCTCCCCCTCGGGGGTGTCGGGCTCGTGCCCGATCTCCATGAGCTCGTCGAAACCGATGCCCACCTCGCGGCACCAGCTCGTGAAGTACTTCTCCATCAGCTCGCGCGGGAAGCGGTCGATGCCGGCCGGCACCGGGGTGTGGGTGGTGAACACGCTGCCCGGGCGCACCACGGCCTTGGCTTCGGAGAACGACAGGCCATGCTCGGTGACGAGCACGCGGATGCGCTCGAGGGCGGAGAACCCGGCGTGGCCCTCGTTGATGTGGAACACCTGGGGCGTGAGCCCGAGGGCGGCGAGGGCCCGGGTGCCGCCGACGCCGAGGAGGAGCTCCTGGCGGATCCGTTCCTCCTTGGCCCCGCCGTAGAGCCGGTCGGTGATCAGCCGGTGCTCGTCGGTGTTGTCCTCGACGTTGGTGTCGAGGAGGTAGAGGTGGATGCGGCCCACGTGGGCCAGCCAGACGCGGGCGTGGACCGGCGACCCGGCCACATCGACGGTGACCCGCACGTCGTCGACGGCGGTCATGGCCATGGCGTTGGGGTCGAGGCGGGGGAACAGCTCGCGCTGGCGGCCGCGGAGGTCGAGCTCCTGGGTGAAGTAGCCGTGGTGGTAGAAGAGCCCGATCCCGGTGAGGGGGAGGCCGAGCTCGTTGGCGGCCTTGAGGTGGTCGCCGGCCAGCACCCCCAGCCCGCCGCTGTACTGCGGGAGGCCGGCGGCCACGCCGAACTCGGGGGAGAAGTAGGCCACGCTGCGCAGCGGCGTGCCGTCGCCGGCCGCTCGGCGCTGGAACCAGCGCGGCGCCTCGAGGCTGCGGTGGAGCTCGTCGCGCACCGCCGTGGCCTGGGCCACGAAGGCGCTGTCGGCCGCCAGCTCGGCCAGGCGCTCGGCCGATTCGGTGGCCAGGATGCCGGCCGGGTCGCGCTGGTAGTCGAACCCTTCCCGGTCGATCCGGCGGAAGAGCTCCTGGGCCCGCTCGTCGTGGATCCACGCCAGGTTCCCGGCGACCTCCGCGAGGGGCTGGAGGGCGTCGGGCATGGTTGAGGTCACGGTGAACGTGTGGACGGCCTTCATGGGGGCCGACGGTAACCCAAGCGCGAGGGGCTATCGTTCCGCTGTGCCAGCGATCGCGACCGTCAACCAGAAGGGCGGGGTGGGGAAGACCACCGTCGCCCTCGGGCTGGCGTCGGCCGCGGCCCATGCCGGCATCCGGGTGCTCGTCATCGACCTCGATCCGCAGGCCAACGCCACGAGCGGGCTCGGCGTGTGGCAGCCGGAGGTCACCGTCGACGCCGCGTTGGAGGCCGACCAGCCGGGCGTCCTGGCCAAGGTCGTCACCCCGGCGGGCTGGACGGTCGACGCGCCCGGCGTGGTCCCCGACGTCGCCGCCAGCACCCCCGCGCTCGCCTCCCGCGAGCCCCAGCTCGCCAACGATCCCATCGGCGCGCAGGACCGCCTCCAGCTCGCCCTCGACGGCGTGGCCGCCGACTACGAGCTGGTGATCATCGACTGCCCGCCGTCGCTCGGGCTGCTCACGATCAACGGCCTCTTCGCCGCCGACCGCGCCCTGGTGGTCACCGAGCCGGGGGCGTGGGCGTCCGACGGGGTCGAACAGATCCTGCGCACGGTCTCGCGGATCGCCGCCCGCCGCGGCGACGGCGCCCTCACCGTGGCGGGCATCGCCGTCAACCGGCTGGGCCGCACCCGCGACGCCCGCTACTGGTACGAGCAGCTCGTCGACACCTACGGCGACCACGTCCTGCCCCCGATCCAGCAGCGGGCCGCCGTGCCCGAGGCGGCGGCCCAGTCCGTCCCGATCCACGGGCTCGGCCCCCGGGCCGGCGCGGCCGAGGCGGCGGCCGAGTTCGACCTGCTGCTGCGGTCGGTCCTCCCCGAACGCTTCGCCGACGTCGACGAGCCTCCGGCCGTCGAGTCGGTCCCCGACGAGCCCGCCCCCGAGGAGGCGACCTCCTGATGGCCTACGACCCCAAGGCGCGCCGCGGCGCGCCCGGCACCCCGGCCGGCGACGCGCCGGTCGACGGCATCCTCCACGACAGCGCCCCGCCCGCCGCCGACGGCGAGGTCCCCTTCGCCCCCGCCAGCGCGGCGGCCAAGGCGTCGGCCAAGAAGGCGTCGGCCAAGAAGGCCCCGGCCAAGAAGGCCCCGGCCAAGAAGGCGGCGAAGAAGGCGGCGAAGAAGGCCCCGGCCCAGAAGGCGGCGGCCAAGAAGGCCGCAGCCAAGACGCCGGCCGTCGAGCCCGAAGCCGTCGCCCCGCCGACCCCGTCGGTCGAGGCGGTCGAGGCGGTGGAGCCGGTCGAGCCGGTGGAGCCGATCGAGCCGGTGGAGCCGGTGGAGCCCGAAGCCGCGGCCGCGCCCGCACCCGCTCCCACCGCCGAGCCGTCGCCGGCGCAGGCCGCGCCCACCCCGCCGGCCATGCCCGTGCCGTCGGTCGTGGCCCCCACCGCGCCCTCGGCCGGCGGGGGCAAGGCGGTCGCCGCCTTCGCCGCCCTGCTCGTCGCCCTCGTGGTGCTGCTCGTCTACCGGCTCCGCCGGCGACCCTGATCCGGGCGGCAACGGTGCGGTGCACCCCGGGGCCGCACCCGGCGGCCCGCCGGAGGGCCGCCCTCCCGGCCGTCCTCGTCGCCGTCCTGGTCGCGTCGGTCACCGTGCTGGGCGCCGGCCCGCCGCCGGCGGCGGCCTCCCCGGTGCGCACCTACACCTACGAGGTGCGCGGGCGGGGCAACAGCACCGACCTCGAGGCCTTCGCGGCCCAGGCGGCCGAGACCCTCGGCCACCCGGCCAGCTGGACCCTCGGTGGCTCGCTCGCCTTCCGGCGCGTCGCCTCGGGCGGGCAGTTCGTGCTGTGGCTCTCCGCCGCCTCGTCGGTGCCGTCGTTCGGGGCGCCATGCGACAGCACCTACTCCTGCCAGGTGGGCAGCAACGTGGTGATCAACGAGACCCGCTGGCTCCAGGCCAGCCCGGCCTGGGTCGGCGGGGGCGGCACCCTGCGCGACTACCGCCACATGGTGGTCAACCACGAGGTGGGCCATTGGCTCGGCTTCGGGCACGCCTCGTGCGGCGGCGCGGGGCAGCTCGCCCCGGTGATGCAGCAGCAGTCGATCAGCCTCCAGGGGTGCCGGCCCAACCCGTGGCCCCTGGCGTGGGAGCGCTCGATCCTGTCGCGCTGGACCGGGGCACCGATCCTCCCGCCGGCGCCGCCGCCCGGGGCCCGTCCCGGGGGCAGCTTCGTGGCCGTCAACACCGACGGGCGGTTCGAGACCTTCGCCATCACGTCGTCGGGCCTGTTGATGAACGCCTACCAGTGGGCGGTCGGGCAGGGCTGGTCGGGGTGGTACCCCCACCAGCTGGGCTGGCCCGCCGGCCAGGACCCGTCGGTGGGGGCGGCGGCCGGCGGCGAGCTCCACGCCTTCGCCGCCACCCCCCAGGGCCTGGTGCTGGAGACCGTCCAGCTCCCGATCGGGCAGGGGTGGTCGGTCCCCACCGCCATCGGCAGCTACGTCGCCGCCCCGCCGGTGGTGGCCCGCAACCTCGACGGCCGGTTGGAGCTCGTGGTGGTCGTCATCGGGGGTGCGCTGTGGCACACGTGGCAGGTGGCGCCGGGCGGGGCGTGGGCGCCGTGGGCGCCGCTCGGGGGGAGCTCGGCGTGGCGGCCCGGCATCGGGACCACGGCCGACGGTCGGCTGGCCGTGGTCGGCGTGGGCCCCGACGGGACGGTGTCGGTCGTGGTCCAGCTCGTGCCCAACGGCGGGTGGGGGCCACCGGTGGTGATCGGTGGTGGCGCCATCGGACCGCCCGCCATCGGGCGCAACGCCGACGGCCGCCTCGAGGTGGTGGTGCGCCTGGTCGACGGCCGGCTGGCCCACGCCTGGCAGTGGGGCGGGGTCTGGTCGGCGGTCACGCCCTTCGGACCCGAGCGGTACGCCGGCCCGCCGGTCGTGGGCAGCAACGCCGACGGCCGGCTCACCGTGGCCGCGGTCGGCGCGTCGCCGCCCTCGGCCGGTGCGCTCGTCCTGCTCAGCCAGGGTGCGCCCAACGGGGGGTGGGCGGCACCGGTCGCCGTGGGGTCGGGGCTGGCCCTGCTCGACGCTCGGGCGCCGGGGTTGGCGGCCAACGGCGACGGCCGGCTGGAGGCTTTCGCCTTCGGGGTCGACGGCGCGCTCTGGCACACGTTCCAGACGCAGCCGAACGGGGGCTGGAGCCCCCTCTACTCGCTGGGCGGATCGTTCCCCTCGGCGTGACCGAACTCCCAGTCGGCCAGCGAGTCGATGGCGTCGAGGTCGGTGTCGTCGCCCTCCTCGCCGCTGCGCCGGTCGCCGCGGCGCCGATCCCCGCCGGACCGCCGCTCGTGGGTGACCTTCGACCAGTCCTGCTTCACCCGCCGGTCGCCACCGCCGCGACGGTCGCTCGACGAGCGGCGCTCCCCGGTGCGCAAGTAGTGGGTGACGTCGGCGATGGCGGCCGCCAGCGCGTCGGGGTCGCCGACAGGGATCACGGCCCACGCCCCGCCCTCGATGGCCCGCTGGCGGATCGACGGGTCGGCGGTCACGAGGAGGGTCTCGGGTGGGTCGTCGAGCCCGAGCCGCCCGATGGTCTCGACCACCTCGTGGCCGAGCATCCCGGGGAGCTCGTTCACGAGGACGGCCAGCGACGGATGCTCCGTCTCGATGGAGGTGAGGAGCCGGGGCCCGTTGTCGAGACGGTCGAGGACCTCGTAGCCGGCGTCGGCGAGGGCGTGGGCGAGCACCGACAGCGTCATGGGGTCGTCATCGCAGACCACCGCACGGAGGGGACGGGTGTGAGGGGCCATGCCCGCAGCGTAGGCGCGGTCAGGGTGCGACGACGATGAGTCGGGGCTCGGTCATCTCGAACGCGGCGTAGCGCGGGCCCTCCCGGGTGTTGCCCGAGTCGCGCCGGCCGCCGTAGGGCATCTGGTCGGCCCGCCAAGTGGGGACCTCGTTGACCATGACCCCGCCGAAATCGAGCCGGCGGGCGGCCTCGAGGGCGGTGGCGAGATCGGCGGTGAAGACGCCGGCCTGGAGCCCGTACCGGGTGTCGTTGGCCAGGGCGAGGCCCTCGTCGAACCGGTCGTACGTGGTGAGGGCCACGACGGGGCCGAACACCTCCGTGCGGCACACCTCCATCGACGGCGAGGCGTCGCCGAGGACCGTCGGGCGCAGGATGCCGTCGGGGGTCCGGTCGCCCCCGCACACGATCCGGGCGCCGCTGACCACGGCATCGGCGATCACGCTGGCCACCCGTTCCGTCTCGGCCGGGGAGATCAGCGCGCTGACGTCGGTGGCCTCGTCGAGGGGCGGCCCCACGACCAGCGCCTGCACCCGTTCGGCCAGGGCGGCTTCGAACGGCGCGGCGACGTCGCGGTGGACGAGCACCCGCTGCACCGAGATGCAGCTCTGGCCGGCGTGGGAGAAGCCGGCCACGGCGATCTTCGCCGCCGCCTCGTCGAGGCGGGCGCTGGGCTCGATGAGCACCGGGGCGTTGTTGCCGAGCTCGAGCCCGACCTTGGCCCGCGGGGCGCGGGCGCGGATGCCCCATCCCACCTCGGGGGACCCGGTGAAGGTGATGTAGGCCACGTCGGGGTGGGTGACGAGGTGGTCGGCGACGGCGCCGCCACACGTGATCACCTGCAACCATCCCTCGGGCAGGCCGCACTCGTCGGTGAGCAGCCGGGCCAGGGCCAGGGCGGACAGCGGCGTGGCCGAGGCCGGCTTGAGCACGACGGGACAGCCGGCGGCGATGCCGGGGGCCACCTTGTGGGCCACGAGGTTGAGGGGGAAGTTGAACGGGCTGATGGCGGCCACCACGCCGATCGGGACCCGGAGCACGAACCCGAACTTCCCCTCGCCCACGGCCGTGGCCTCGAGGGGGACCGTCTCGCCGGTGAGGGTGCGGGCGGTGGCGGCGGCGAAGCGGAAGGTCTCGACCGCCCGCGCCACCTCTGCCCGCGCCGTGCGGATCGGCTTGGCCGCCTCCGTCGCGATGGTGCGGGCGAAGGCCTCGGTGCGCTCCGGCTCGGCCAGGAGGGCCGCCGCCCGGTCGAGCACCGCGGCGCGCTGGTGGGCCGGGGGCGGGCCGGCGTGGTGGCAGGCCCGGGCCACCGCCACCGCGGCGTCGATGTCGGCCTCGGTGTGACGGGGAACGGTGTCGAGGAGGGAGCCGTCGTAGGGGGAGCGGACCTCGATGCGGGCGCCGGGGCCGGCCGGCGCCCCGGTCACGCCGGCACCGCTTGGGTGATGCAGTGCACGCCGCCGCCGCCGTAGGCGAGAACGCTGCCGGGGACGCCGACCACCTCGCGTCCGGGGAAGCACGCTCCGATGGTGGCGAGCACCTCGGGGTCGGCGGCGGCGCCGGCGAGGGGCACGAAGACGGCGCCGTTGCCGACGTAGAAGTTGAGGTAGGGCACCTCCACCGTCTGGTCGAAGCACTCGACGTGGGGGAGCACGTCGATCTCCACGACCTCCAGCCCGGCGTCGGCGAGGCGCCGCTTGTTGGCCGCCGCCGTCGCCCAGTCGGGGTCGGAGGTGTCGGTCGTGGTCTGGAGCAGGACCCGACCGGGCCCGGCGAAGGCCACGACGTTGTCGGCGTGGCCGTCGGTGCCCCAGTCGTCGGCCAGGCCGGACCGGAGCCAGATGACCCGCTCGGCCCCGAGCCAGTCGTGCAGCCACGCCTCCACCTGTTCGCGCGGCACCTCGCCGTTGCGGTTGGGGTGGAGCAGGCAGCTCTCGGTGGTGATGACGGTGCCCTCGCCGTCGGTGACGACGGCGCCGCCCTCGAGGACGAACGGCGCGGCCACGTGCTCGATGCCGAGGTGGGCGGCCAGGGCGGCGGGGAGCGCGGCGTCGTGGTGGTGCGGTGCGAGCTTGCCGCCCCACCCGTTGAAGCCGAACCCCACGGCCAGCCGCTCGACGGTGCCGCCGACGTCGCGGGTGAGGATCATCGGGCCGTTGTCGCGCACCCAGGAGTCGTCGATGGGGAGCTCGATCACCTCGATCCCTTCGCCCACCCATCCCTCGGCGGCCCGTCCCTCGCCGACGTCGGCGACGATCGTGACAGGCTCGAACGAGGCCAGCGTGCGGGCCACGATGGCGAAGGCGTCGCGAGCGGCGCCGAGGTGGCCCCGCCAGAAGTCGCGCCGGGTCATGGTGGGCCAGGCGAGGACGACCCGTTCGTGGGCGACGGTGTCGGCGGGCAACCGGAACCCTCGCGCCGCCGGGGTGGTGGGCTCGGACATGGGGCGAGGCTACTCCCTCGCCGCGCGCGGCGATCCGGGTGTGGCACGCTCGGGGGATGACCGTGGTCGGTGTCCCCACCGAGATCAAGCCCGACGAGGCGAGGGTCGCCATCACACCCGACGGTGTGCGGGAGCTGCACCGCCACGGTGTCACCGTGGTGATCGAGGCCGGCGCCGGTGGGGGCTCGTCGTTGCCCGACGAGGCCTACGTCGGGGCCGGGGCCGAGGTGGTCGCCACCGCGGCCGAGGTCTGGGAGCGGGCCGATCTGGTGTGCAAGGTCAAGGAGCCCCAGCCCGACGAGATCGCCCGGCTCCGACCAGGGCTGGTGCTGTTCACCTACCTCCACCTCGCCGCCTATCCCGAGGTGGCCGAGGCGCTCCTGGCCCGGGAGGTCACCGGGGTCGCGTACGAGACGGTCCAGTTCCCGCCGGGGATGGCGGGGGCGGGCGCCCTGCCGCTGCTGGCGCCGATGAGCGAGGTGGCCGGCCGCCTGAGCGTGCAGATCGGGGCCCACTTCCTGGAGCGCCCGCACGGCGGCCGGGGGGTGCTGCTCGGCGGGGCACCGGGCGTGCAGCCCGGTCGGGTGGTGGTGCTCGGCGCCGGCAACGTGGGCTGGAACGCCGCCTGGCTCGCCGCCGGCCTCGAGGCCGAGGTGCGGCTCCTCGACGCCAACCTCGACCGGCTCCGATTCGTCGACCAGATCCATCGGGGTCGGATCACCACCCTGGCCTCCAACCAGGGCACGCTCGAGCGCAGCGTGGCCGAGGCCGACCTCGTGATCGGCGCCGTGCTGCTGCCGGGCGGGCGGGCCCCGACCCTGGTCACCGAGGAGATGGTCCGCACCATGCGCCAGGGGAGCGTGGTCGTCGACGTCGCCATCGACCAGGGCGGCTGCATCGCCACCAGCGTCGAGACCACCCATCACGACCCGGTGGTCGAGCGGTTCGGGGTGCTCCACTACGGCGTGGGGAACATCCCCGGCGCCGTGCCCCACACCTCCACCCATGCCCTCACCAACGCCACGCTGCCCTACCTGGTCCGCCTCGCCGTCGACGGGGTGGCGGGGGCGACCGCGGCGCGGCCGGAGCTGGCGCCGGGCGTGAACACCGCCGCCGGGGAGGTCACCAACGCGGCGGTGGCGTCGGCGTTGGGGCGTCCGCACGTGCCGCTGGCCGAGGCCCTGAAGGCGCCGGCCTGATCGCAAGGCCGCCGCACCACCACGCCTGGCGCCGATCGACGGAACAGGTCCGATCGATTTCGGCTATAACGTGCGCCGACGCGGCCTCCGGCCGGGTGCGTGCCGGCGGCGCGCTTCGAGAACAGATCGTGGGGCAAGGTCGACGTGACGTCCTGGAACAGGCGACTGAGTGCGGCGCAGCGGTTCGACGCGCACCTCACCGGGGGCGGTCGTCAGGATGTGCTGCACGAGACCGAGGGCCTCGACCTCGACGAGGCCGACCTGGCCGTGCTCACCTCGATGGCGTCGATCGCCCGGGAGCGCCCGGGGTTCCGCAAGAGCATCGTGGTGCAGAGCTCGTCGGGCGTGCCCGTGCGGCAGTACGAGTTCGAGGTGGCCCACCACGACGGTCACGGACGGGTGTCGCTGCTCGAGGAGGTCAGCCGGCGGCCGGCCGGCGGCGGCGGCGCCGAGGCGGCCGAGGGCGACGGCCCCGACATCATCTCCATCCTCACCGACACGATGGTCGAGACCCCCGATCTGGTGGCGGTCTTCGCGTCGGTCGGCCACGAGGCCCTGTGGGCCAACGACGCCTTCGTCACGCTGATCCCGATCCGCGAGTCCGACAAGATCTGGCTGGTGGAGCTCTTCGACGAGTGGTCGAAGGGCCACTACGAGGTCAAGGTCCTGCCCGCCCTGGTGAAGTACGGCCGCTGGCGGGGCAAGCTCACCTTCCTCGCCGGTGAGGAGACCCTCTTCCCGGTCTCGGCCGTGATCGTCGCCCACCGCGACCGGCAGGGCGAGATCGAGGCGGTCAGCCTCGTCGCCCGCGAGATCGACGAGCCTCCGTACCATCCGGGCCACGCCGGCTCCGACGCCCGCTTCGCCGCCCTCGTCGAGAACTCGAGCGACATCATCGCCGTGCTCACCCCGGAAGGTGTGGTGCAGTGGGCCAGCCCGGCGGCGACGAGGGCGCTCGGTTCCGAGGAGGGCAGCCTCGTCGGGGTCGACCTGCTCGAACTGGTGCACGCCGACGACCGGCCCGACACCTTCCTCTCGCTCGTCCATCCCGACGAGCTGGGCATCGGCGAGGTCGTGGAGCTCCGCATCCTCGCCGCCGACGGGCGCCTCCGCCACGTCGAGGCCGTGTTCACCGACCTCACCGAGAACCCGGCCATCGGTGGGGTGGTGCTCAACGCCCGCGACGTCACCGAGCGGGTCGAGGCCGTCTCGGCGCTGGCCGCCCGGGCCTACATCGACCCGCTGACGCAGCTCCCCAACCGCGTGCGGATCCTCGACCGGCTGGCCCGGGACTTCACCGAGGGTGGCGGGGCGCCGCCGGTGGCCATGCTGCTCGACTTCGACCGCTTCACCGAGATCAACGACGCCTTCGGCCGGCCGTCGGGCGACTACGTGATCGAGCGCATCGCCGAGCGGCTCACCGCGGTGAGCGGCGGGGCGCTGGTGGGCCGGCTCGGTTCCGACGAGTTCGTGGTGGTGCTCGAGGACAGCACGGTCGACGCCGCGCTGGCGTTGGCCCAGTCCATCCAGGCCATCGTCGCCCAGCCGATCCAGCTCGACGGCGGATCGATCGAGCTGAGCGTCAGCATCGGTGTCGCCGTCGGCCAGCACGGCCAGGAGGCCGACGACCTGCTGCTCGACGCCGGGCGGGCCATGGCCCACGCCAAGGCCTCGGGCGGGGCCCGGGCCGAGGTCTACACCGAGGCGCTGGCCGAGACGGCCTCCCGTCGGCGCAACGTGGAGCAGCAGCTCCGCCGGGCCCTCGACAACGACGGTGTGGCCGTGCACTACCAGCCCATCGTCGACATCGAGACGGAGGTGGCGGTCGGGGCCGAGGCCCTGCTGCGCGTCCACGACGATGACGGCGCCCTCCTGAGCCCGGCCGAGTTCGTCGAGGCGGCCGAGAGCACCGGCCTGATCGCCCGGCTCGGGGGCCAGGTGCTCCAACTCACGTGCGAGCAGCTGGCGGCCTGGTCGGGGGGCGACGGCGGCGTGAACATCGCCGACATCTCCGTGAACGTCTCGCCCCGACAGCTCGCCGATCCCGGGCTGCCGGGCAAGGTCGTGGAGGCCATCGAGGCCACCGGCATCGGGGCCGACCGGCTGTGCCTCGAGATCACCGAGAGCATCCTCATCGGCGCCCAGCAGGCCGTCGACGACACCATCGCCTACCTGCGCTCGCTCGGCGTGCGCATCGGCCTCGACGACTTCGGGGCCGGCGCATCATCGCTCGGCTACCTGAAGCGCTTCCCGCTCGACTTCGTCAAGATCGACCGCTCCCTCATCCAGGGCCTCGGCACCAACGAGCAGGACACCGCCATCGTGCGGGCCACCATCGAGCTCGCCCACAACCTCGGGCTCACGGTCGTGGCCGTGGGGGTGGAGTACGAAGAGCAGCTCGACATGCTCCAGATCCTGGGCTGCGACCGGGCCCAGGGCTACCTCTTCGCCCCGCCCCTCCCCCCGGAGGACTTCGGCGCGAAGGTGGCCCGGCTCCGGGGCTGACGGGTCAGCGACCCTTCCAGTCGATCGAGGCCTTCTGGTCCTCGCCGGGGATGACCCGGCCCCGGCGGATCAGCGCCTCACAGGCGGCGACGGGCCGCGGGTGGGAGAAGTGGAACCCCTGGGCGAGGTCGCAGCCGATGCTGCGCAGCGCGGCCGCCTGCTCGGGCGCGTCGACCCCCTCGGCCACCGTGGTGAGGTTCAGGGCGTGGGCCAACCCGACGATCTGGGTGACGATCGCCTCGTCGTCGCGGCTCTTGGCGACGCTGCGGACGAAGGCCGGCGCGATCTTCACGACGTCGAGCTCGAACGAGCGGATGTAGGTGAGCGACGAGAACCCGACGCCGAAGTCGTCGAGGGCGAGCTGCACGCCGAGCTCCTTGACGCCCCGCAGCGCCGCCCACATGGCGTCGGTGTTGCGGGTGACGCCGCCCTCGGCCAGTTCGAGGCAGAGCCGTTCGGGGGCCACGCCGGAGGTGCGGACGGCGTCGCGGAGCACGTCGGCGAAGTCGGACTGCATCAGCTGGCGGGGGGAGACGTTGATGGTGACGGTGAGCTCACGGTCCGGATGCTCGTCCTGCCACACCTTCGATTGGCGGCAAGCCTCGGCGATCACCCACGCCCCGACCGGGACGATGAGGCCGGTCTCGTCGAGCACCTTGAGGAACTCGCGGGGGCTCACCATCCCGCGCTCGGGGTCGGCCCACCGGAGCAGGGCCTCGAAGCCGACGAGGTCGTTGTCCCACAGGTTCACCACCGGCAGGTACAGGAGCTCGTACTCCCCGTTGTCGAGGGCGTGGCGCAGCCGCTTCTCGGCCGTCGCCGCGTGCAACCGGCTGCGGAACTCGATCTCGTAGAGCAGCTGGTGCTCGTTGCGGCTGAGCGCCTCCTGCAGGGCCACGTTGGCGTCGGCCACCAGCTCGTCGGGCGACGCCTTCCCGGCGTCGACCACGGCGATCCCGGCCACGGTGGTGATCCGCACCTTGTCGCGCCCGACCCGCAGGGGGAGGTCGATGGCCTGCTGGATGGTGCGGATGCGGTCGACGAGGTCGCGCTCGGCCCGGACCGGGGCGGTGACCACGGCGAACTGGGGCCCGCCGAAGCGGTAGAGCGTCTCGCCCGCCCCGAGCTGCTCCTCCAGCTTCTGGGCGACGGCCACCAGGACGGCGTCACCGATCTCGTGCCCGTAGGTCTCGTTGATGGCCGAGAACCGGGTGAGCTCGATCATCGTCACCCCGACCCGGGAGGTGCCGCCGGCCAGCGCCGACGTGACCGCCTCGACCATGGCGTGGCGGGTGGGGACGCCCGTGAGCACGTCACGGTGGTTCACCTGTCGCAGCTCGTCGGTGGCCTGGCCGGCGGCCCGCAACTCGACGAGGGCGTACACGACGGCGCCGACCGACACGATCGCCAGGACGAAGACCAGCCAGGTCACGGCGCCGTCCGAGTCATCGGCGGCAGTCTAGGTCGGGACGGGGTCAGGGTCGGGGGTGGCGAAACCCGAGGATCGTTCTGGTTGCACGGCGTTCCTCGCCGAAGGGTGGCTCCATGAGTCACAATGGCGCGCTATGTATGACAACGTCATCGTCCCCTTCGACAGCACGGTGGCCGGGCGCACCGCGCTGGCGCCAGCCGGCGACCTGGCCTGGCGGTGTGGCGGGCGCATGGTGATCGTCACCAACACCGATGCCAGCGACAAGGCCTCCAAGGCCGCCATCAAGACCCGGGCCATGTCCCAGAGCGGCGCCGACGCCGACTTCTGGGTCGACCTGGAGCACAGCCTCGGCACCGCGCTCGTCCAGGCGTCGAAGTTCCGCACCAAGCCGATCATCTGCGTGTCGGCCAAGGGCAAGACGCCGGGCCTGCTCAAGGGCAAGCGGTGGTCGCTCCCGTCGCTGGTGGCCGAGGTGCTCGAGGAGGCGGCCGTGCCCGTGCTCGTGGTCGGCCCCGACACCGACACCAGCCGAGGCCTGCCGATGACCGAGATCGTGGTGTCGACCGACGGTTCGGCCGAGTCGGAGCAGATCATCCCGCTCGCCGTCGAGTGGGCCAAGGCGTTCAAGCTGAAGTTCACGCTGATCGGCGTGGCCTCCGACAAGGCGGCCAGCACCCAGGCCGAGGTCGACTACCTCGAGTCCCACCTGCACGAGATCGAGGGCAAGGTGCCCGAGGCCCGGTGCGAGCTGGTGCGCGCCCCCGATCCGATCGAGGGGATCCTGAAGTTCATGGAGCTCCACGACAACGCCATCCTGGCCATGAGCACCCGGGGCCGTTCCGGCGCGGGCAAGGGTGGGATCGGCAACGTCCCGTTGCAGGTGATCTCCCGCTGCAAGCGGGCGGTCCTGCTGCGCCGACCGGCCTGACGGGCACCCGATCGTGGACCTCTGGCACCAGGGCCTCGCGCTCCCGTCCTACGACATCGCCGCCACGCGGCTGGCGTTGCACCGGTTGGCCGTCTACGTGATCTCGCCGGCCCGGCGGGCGCACACCGGGCGGATCGGGCTGCGCGCCACCAACGACGGCTTCGGTACCCCGGCCTTCGTCGCCGACGGCGTGGCCACCCAGGTCCGCGTCGAGGGCGGCTGGCTGGTGGTCGAGGCCGACGGCGAGCCGCGGAGGCTCGACCTGGTCGGGGCCCGCTCGCCGACGCTGCGCGAGGCCGCGTCGTTCGTCGGCGTCGAGCTCGACCTCGACGCCGAATCGCGCTTCGACGTGCCGCCGCCGGGTGACCTCGCCGCCCCGCTCGCCGTCCGTCGTCGGGCCGCCGTCGCCATCGGCGACTGGTTCCGCTTCACCGCCGCGCTGCTGCGCCACGTCGGCGCCGCCGCAGAGGGAGGTCCCGGCGCGCCGCCGAGCACCGTGCAGCTCTGGCCCGAGCACTTCGACATGGCCCTCGACCTCGGCGACGAAGCGGCGGGAACGCGGGTCAACGTCGGGGGATCGCCGGGCGACGGGTTCAGCGCCGAGCCCTACCTCTACGTCGGGCCGTGGCAGCGCGAAGGGCTCGACGACCCGTTCTGGAACGCCCCGTTCGGGGCCACGCTCGGCTACCGGGAGCTGGTGGCGGCCGAGGAGCCGCTCACCGCGGCCCGGTCGTTTGTGGCCGAGGCCCTCGATCGGCTCGACGCCGCCCGCGGCCGGGGCTGACCGCGCGCCCGGTCAGGGCGTGAATGCCATCCCGGCCAGGACCCGGCCGCCGAGGTCGTCGTCGCCGGTGATCGTGGCCCCTTCGGCCCGGGCCTGCTCGGCGTCGATGCGCCCGCCGGCCAGGGCCACGAAGGTCACGAAGGGCATCGCCAGGGTGGCGGTGGGCGGGCCGTCGAGGCTGGCCGGGTCGACCAGGGCGGCCCGGCCGTCCACCCGCACGGCATAGGAGCGGGCCGGGTCGGTGAGGTCGAACAGCACGCTCTGGCCCTGCGTCGCCGCCGCCCGCTTGCCGACGATGAACCCGAGCGCCTTGGTGATGTTGTGGCGGAGCGCGGACGCCACGACCGGGCCCTCGGTGTGCCCGGGCCGGCCGAGGCCGCGGCGCATGTCCTGCTCGTGCATCCAGCAGTCGAAGATCCGGACGCGCATGAACTCCCGGTAGGGCACCTCGCCCACCGGCGACCACCCCACACGCTCGAAGTCCTCGTCGCTCATGGCCCGGAGGGCCTCGAGCCGGCGGGGGATCACCTCGTGGAACTCGGCCGCCACCTCGGCGCCGGGGAGGGCGCGGCGGGCCTCGACCCACACCTCGACGATCTCCTGGAAGGGCGAGGTGATCCAGGGGAGGTGGCCGAGGTCGATCTGGGGTGCCGGATCGCCGAGGAGGGAGCGCTCGACGCCGATGACGTGGCTCACGCAGTCCTGCACCGTCCACCCGGGCAGCGGCACCCGAGCTTTCCACTCGGCCTCGTCGAGCCCGTCGATGAGGGCACCGATCGACGCCCACTCGGCCTCGAGCAGATCGATCACTTCCTCGGTCATGGTCCCCCCTCGGGTTCGCCGGACGGCGCACGCTATCCCGGTGTCGTCGCCGTGCCGCTCCAGGTGTTGGCAGATAGAGTGACACTATGTCATCTGTGGAACGGCCCGCCCGTATCGAGTTCTTCTTCGACGTGATGTGCCCGTACGCGTACCAGTCGTCGAAGTGGATCCGCACCGTGCGCTCCGCCACCGGCCTGGAGGTGGAGTGGCGCTTCTTCTCCCTCGAGGAGATCAACCGGGTGGAGGGCAAGAAGCACCCGTGGGAGCGGCCGTGGTCGTTCGGGTGGAGCCAGATGCGCATCGGGGCGCTGCTGCGCCGCTCGGCGATGGCCGACCTCGACCGCTGGTACGCCACGGTGGGGGAGGCCTTCCACGAGCACGCCCGCCCCACCCAGGACCCGGCGGTGCACCGGGCGGTGCTGGCCGAGGCGGGGTTCGATCCCGCCCTCCTCGATGC
>JAKOVR010000145.1 GCA_029782025.1 Actinomycetes bacterium
GAACACCTTCGGACACGACACCGACGCCGCACCCGCCACCGCGTACTGGCGGGCCTCACCCGCCGTGAGCCCCGCCTCGAACCCCAACCACCACCGCGGCGTGACCCCACCCAGGAACCCCGCCAGCTCCGTGCCGATCTCCGCCGCGACCGACGCCAACCGGGCCTGGAGCACCGCGATCTGCCCCGACAACTCCCGCGCCTGGCCCGCCAACACCTCCACCCGCCCATACCCCACCCCGGCCACCGGACCGGTCGACGGTTCAATCACGTCGGTCTCCTGTTGACCGCTCCAACCCATACCCGACAATCTACACCCATACACCTGTTCGCACAACCCGCTTCGCGACATTCTTCGGTCCTTCTTGGAATCGCCACGGGCACGGCACCGGCAGATCGGGGCCGCCTACCCTCGGGCCCGTGCTCCGGACCCCGCTCGATGACCTTCAGCTCGAGGGGCTGGCCGCCGCCGTCGAGCGCGACGGGTTCGCGCGTCTTCCGGGCGTGCTCGACCCGGCCGCCCTCGCACCGTTCCGCGCGGTGGTGGAGCGGGCGGCGGCCACATCCCCGCAAGCCCGCGTGCCGATGGCCCAGCGGTCGGTGTACCAGCGGGCGTTCGTCCAGGAGGTGAACCTCTGGCAGCGCATGGCCGAGCTCCGGCCGCTGGTCTTCTCCCCCGACCTGGCCCGTCTCGCCGCCGCCGCCCTCGGCGTGGACGGCGTGCGCATCTACCACGACCAGGCCCTGGTCAAGGAGGCCGGCGGCGGCCACACCCCCTGGCACTGCGACCAGTACTACTGGCCCCTGGCCACCGACCGCACCATCACGGCGTGGATCCCGTTGGTGGACGTACCCAACGCGATGGGCCCGCTCCGGTTCAGCGCCGGCAGCCATCGGGTGGACCTCGGGCGCGAGGTGCCGATCGGCGACGAGTCCGACGCCGCCGTCCGGCGCCATCCGCGGTGGCGGGAGCTCCCGGTCGACGAGGCCCCGGCTGCCGTCGGCGACATCACGCTGCACCTGGGCTGGACCTTCCACGGCGCCGGCCCCAACGAGACCGACCGCGACCGGGTGGTGCTCACGGTGATCTACGTGGCCGACGGCGCCCGGGTGGCCGAGCCCACCACATCGGGGCAGCGCTTCGACCAGCAGATCTGGTTGCCGGGCACCGTGCCCGGCGACGAGGTGGCCACCTGGCTGAACCCGATCGTGTGGCGGGCCGACGGCGCCCACGAGGGCGTGCTGGAACGGCTCCCGGCGCCGGCGCCGATGATCGGCCCGTTCGACGCCCCGCCCGGCTGACCGGCGAGCGCCGCCCGCCCCTACTGCTCGGCCATGATGGCGGTGAGCTGGGCCTGCAGGTCCTGGAAGGCGGCGCCGCTCACGTCGACGGTGACCCGGTGCAGCCGGCCGGTGAAGCCGAACGGGGCCTCGTAGTCGGGACTCACCGAGGGGCCCACCTCGTAGCCACAGGTCAGGCCCGACCCGGTGATGGAGAACCGGGCCGGGGTGAACAGCGCGATGTCGCCCTCCCCCACCGGCTCGCCGTCGAGCAGCAGGGTCAGGGCGCCGGTGAAGTCGGCGGTGCGGGTGAAGGTCGCCCCGAGCTGGTGGCGCCCAGGCGGGATCACCGCCTCCGACAGGATGCGGTCGATGCGCTTGTTGGCCAGGTTGTGCACGTAGTGGAGCCGACCGTCGAGGACGTAGAAGGTCCAGCCGCCCAGGCGGGAGCCGAGCGACAGCAGCACGCCCGACGGGACCACGCCGTCGGGCACCTCGACGTCGGCCACGATGCTGTGGCTGCGGTTGCGCACGTTGACGGCCACCGGCTCGGGCACCGGCGCCACCCACGGCCGGTACACGTAGCGGGTGCGCTCGCTCACGCGTGAGGGGCGCGGGTTCATGAGGGCGGCCAGGGGGCGGTTGTCGAGGGGCAGCACGGCGTGGGCGTGGGCCTCGTCCCACCACCGGGCCACGAGGTCGGCGAGGCGGTCGGGGTGCGAGTCGGCCAGGTCGTGGCACTCGCTGGGGTCGACGGCGACGTGGTACAGCTCCCACCGGTCCTCGTCGAAGGGAGCGTCGGGGTCGAGACCGTCGTCGTACATCGGGCCGAGGGGCTTGAAGGTCACCGCCTTCCAGCCGTCGTGGTAGATGGCGCGGCTCCCCAGCATCTCGAAGTACTGCGTCGTGCGGGTGGGCGCAGCGGCCGGGTCGGCCAGCACGGGCGCGAAGCTCGTCCCCTCGATCGGGGTCTGGGCCACGCCGTCGAGCTCGGTGGGGGCGGCCACGCCGAGCAGGTCGAGCACGGTGGGCAGCACGTCGATCACGTGGACGAACTGGTGGCGGATGCCGCCGGCGTCGGTCACCCGAGACGGCCAGCGCACGATGCAGGGGTCGGCGACGCCGCCTTCGTGGGTCTCGCGCTTCCAGCGCTTGAACGGCGTGTTGCCGGCCATGGTCCAGCCCCACGGGTAGTTGTTGTGGGCGACGGCGGTGCCGATCTCGTCGATGCGGGCGGCCAGCTCCTTGCGCCCCGCCGGGATCCCGTTCCAGATCCGGGCGTCGTTGATGGAGCCGAGCGAGCCGCCTTCGGCCGACGCCCCGTTGTCCGACAGCAGCACCACCAGGGTGTCGTCGAGCTCCCCGAGGTCGTGCTCGATGAAGTGGAGGAGCCGGCCGATCTGCTCGTCGGCGTGGGACAGGAACCCGGCGAAGCACTCCATGAAGCGGGCCGACACCCGTTGGAGATCGGGGTCGAGGTCGTCCCAGGCCGGCACCCAGTGGGGTCGGGGCGACAGCTCGGTGCCGGGCGCGAGCAGGCCCATGGCCTGCTGGCGGGCGAAGGTGCGGGCCCGCCACTCGTCCCAGCCGAGGTCGAAGTGGCCGGCGTAGCGCTCCCGCCACTCGTCAGGCGCGTGGTGGGGCGAGTGACAGGCGCCGGTGGCGAAGTAGAGGAAGAACGGGGTGTCGGTGGCGTGGACGGCCCGCACGTCGCTGAGGTAGCGGATGGCCCGGTCGGCGAGGTCCTCGCTCAGGTGGTACGGACGCCCGCCCGGCGGGGTCGGCACCGGCACCGCGTGGTTGTCCTCGTAGAGCGCCGGGACGAACTGGTGCGTCTCGCCGCCGTGGAAGCCGTACCACCGCTGGAAGCCCCGGCCGACGGGCCAGCTCCCCCGGGGGGCGGCCATGTGGGTCTCGTCCTCGGGGGTGAGGTGCCACTTGCCCACCGCCGTGGGGATGTAGCCGGCCTCGGCGAGGATCTCCGACAGGAACCCGTGCTCCCGGCCGATGCGCCCGTCGTAGCCGGGGTAGCCCATGGCCAGGTCGGCGACCCGCCCCATGCCGACGCTGTGGTGGTTGCGGCCGGTCAAGAGGCACGCCCGGGTGGGCGAGCACAGGGCCGTGGTGTGGAAGTTGGCGAGGCGGACGCCCTCGGCGGCGAGACGGTCGATGGTCGGGGTGGCGATGTCGGACCCGTAGCAGCCGAGCTGGCCGAACCCCACGTCGTCGAGCACGATCACGAGCACGTTCGGCGCCCCCGGGGGCGGCGACGGCTCCGGGGGCCACCACGGCTCCGATTCCCGCCAGGTCGGACCGATCACCCCACCGAACTCGTCACGTCGCATGCCCGAGTCTCGCGCCACCGACTCACCGCCCACCCGCATCGTGCGGGAGAGGCGCGACGATTGCTCCGGTACGGGGCAAGCAGGAGGCGACACGTGCTGAGCGAGGGCGACAGCGACGACCCGGGCATGGCCCGGCTGGGCAACACCGGGATCGTCTGGAAGGTCACGCCGGACCTGGCCGCCGCCCCGCCGCCCGAACCGGACCCCGCACCGGCACCAGAACCCGAACCCGGGCCGGACGACCTGCTGGCGGCCGAGCCGGAACCGGCGACCGCGGTGCTCCTGGGCTCGGACACCGACCCGTGGTACGGCGACGACGACGAGCCATTGCTGGTGCTCGGCACCGGGACCCTGGCCGCACTCGAGCCCGGTCGCCGCCGGCTCGGCGACCTGGCCCGTGAGAACACCAGCGCCGGCAAGCTCCACCGAGACGTCGAGGCCGACGGCGCCGGCCTGGCCACCGCCGTCGAGGCGGCTCGAGCGAGCCGGGCGGAGTACGACGTGCAGACCCCGGCCGGCCGCCGCCAGCTGGCCGTGGCCGTCGGTGCCCTGGTGTTCATCCTGCTCATCGGGGGCGTGGCGCTCCGAGCCCGCAACAACGCCGCGCCCGACCGCAGCCCCATCGACGCCGTCTTCACCGAGGACGCGCCGCCGACGACGCCGGCGCCCACGACCACCGCGGCCCCGGTCACGACCGTGCCCTGCGCCCCTGCGCCCGCCGCGGCGCCGCTCCCGGCCATCCGCCCCATCGCCTTCGGCAAGGCGGGCGGCAACGGAGGCGGCGGGTCCGGTGGCGGCGGCAACGGCGGCGGCGGGGGCAAGGCCACGCCCACCACCGCGGCGCCGGCACCGGCTCCGGCTCCGGCTCCGGCACCGCGACCCGCGCCCGCTCCGGCACCGACGACCGCGCCGACGGGCCCGGCACCGAGCACCCCGACGGGGCCGGCGGGCGGCGGGGCGCCCGGCGACCCGGCCGCGGTCCCTGCGCCCTGCCCGTGACGCCGGCGCCGCCCTGGTCCCGGATCACCCGTCCCACAATTGACAGATGAGGCGACTTCTGTTAGTTCTGTTGCGATGCCTCGACCCGCCACCCCGGCTGCGACCAAGGGCGAGCGCACCCGCGCCCGGGTGATCGCCGCCGCCATCGACCACTTCGCCGCCACCGGGCTCGACGCCGGATCGGTGCCCGAGATCGCCCGGCAGGTCGGCGTGAGCCACAGCGCCCTCTACCAGCACTTCGGGCGCAAGGAGGCCCTCTTCCGCGCTGCCGTCGACAGCGACCTGAGCGCGCTGTTCGAACGGGCCCGCCTCGAGCTCCTGGCCGGACCGCACACCCCCGAGTCCATCGTGGCGCTGGTGCCGGTGCTGGCCGCCGAGAGCCGGCGGCACCCGCTGGCCCGCCGGGTGCTGGCCAACATGGAACCGGAACAGGCCGAAGCGCTCCGCGACCTCCCCGCCCTCGCCACCCTCGAGCTGGACCTGCTCGACGCGGTGGCCGCGGGCCAGCGCGAGGGCGCCATCCGCGCCGACCTGCCGGCCGCCGAGCTGTCGGCCGGCCTCATCACCCTCGCCCTGGCGCTGCTCGTCCTCGCCCTCCGGCTCGACGGCATGCGCGACATCCCCCGGGGCGCCAGCGCCCTGTCCTTCCTCAGCCAGACCCTGCGCCCGTCGCACTGACCTCGGAGCACCCATGCCTGCCCGCGCCCGCACCAACCCGTCCCCCGTCCGCCTGCTCGCCGCCGGGGCCCTCGGAGCCGCCAGCTGGACCGGCACCGAGTACCTGCTGCACCGCTTCGCCATGCACGAGATGCGGGGGAAGGGGCTCGCCAGCCGCGAGCACCTGCAGCACCATGCCGACGTCACGTACTTCTCCCCCACCTGGAAGAAGCTGCTCTCCGCCGCGGCCACGAGCACGGTGGTGTTCCCGGCAGCGTGGGCGCTGACCGGGCGGCGGACGGCGTCGACCTACACCGGTGGGATGATCGCCATGTACGGCGTGTACGAGGTCGCCCACCGGCGCACCCACACGCATCCCCCGAAGAACGGGTTCGGCCGGTGGATGCGCCGCAGCCACCTCTACCACCACTTCGGCAAGCCGATGCGCAACTTCGGCGTGACCACGCCGCTCTGGGACAAGGCCTTCGGCACCTACGACGAGCCGGGCGTGGTCACCGTCCCCCGCCGCATGGCCCCCGTCTGGATGATCGACGGCAACGGCGAGGTCCGCCCCGAGTACGCGGCCGACTACGCCGTGCGGGGCGGCGCGAGGAGCACCGAGGGGCAGCGCAAGCGCGACCACGACGACGCGTTCGCCAACGAGGCGCCGGTCCTCGAACCGGCCTGACCGGCAAGCCGCCGCGGCGGCGGACCGCTGGCTAGGATCGGCCGCCGCATGCCCGCGATCGCGCCGACCAAGCTGCCGATGCGGACGATCGCGCTCATCGCACTGCTCGGGACGATGGTGTGCGTCACCCTGACGATCGCCGACTACACGTCGACGAAAGGGACGCTCGGCGGCCTCATCGCGCAGGACCCCAAGTACGGCGGCAACATGCTCCCCGAGGACGAGCTGGACGGTCCGCCGGGGGCCTACGGCGGGGGTCACGACGGCCGCTACTTCTACGCCATCGCCCGCGACTTCCCGAACCTGTCCGCCGCCGCACCCAACCTCGATCGCCCGGCCTACCGCTTCCAGCGCATCCTGTTCCCTGCGCTGGCCCGGCTGCTGCATCCGGTGGGCAACGGTCCGGGTCTGATCTGGACGATGTTCGCCATCGGGGTGATCGGCGTGTTCCTCGCCGGGTTCGCCACCGGATGCCTGGCCGCGCAGCTCGGCGGATCGCTCTGGGTGGCAGCGATCCCGCCGATGTTCTTCGGGTCATGGGTCTCGTTGCGCATCACCGTCCCGGACCCGCTGGCCCTCGGCCTCGCCCTCGGGGCCGTGGTCCTGTCGATGCGGAGCCGCCACCGGTGGGCGTTGGTCGCGGGCATCGCCGCCGCGCTCACGAGGGACACGTCGGTCATCATCCTCATCGGCTACGCCCTCTGGCGGCGCGATCGGCGGAGCGTCGTCCTGGCCGCCGTCCCCGCCGGGACCATCCTGCTGTGGGCGGTCGCCCTCCGGCTCATGCACTTCCCCACCCCTTCCGGCGAGGACGTCGTCGAGTTCACCTGGCCGCTGCAGGGCTTGTGGTTGGCCACGACCAAGTTCTGGTTCACCTACGACCCCGACTCGGCCACCAAGATCGTGACCCGCTACGAGCCGCTGGGGTGGATCAGCCTCTTCCCGGCCATCGCCCTGGGGGTCGCCGGGTTGGTGCGGCGTGGCCTTCGCCACCCGGTCGGGTGGATGCTCGTCGGTCAACTCGCCGTCCTCCTCGTCGTGAAGGTCGACGTGCTGGGGCCGGAGCGCAACGCCTCGCGCATGGCGTTGCCCCTCATCGCCCTCGGTCTGGTGTCGATCGTGACCCCGCGGGCGCCGGACCGCGCCGCGGTCCAACGCGCTGGGCCGTGAGGCCCATTCGACCCGCCGCGAGGCCCATTCCGCTCAAGGTCCCGGCCGCACGCGCCGTTGCGTTCGGTAGCTTCTGGTGGCGGCTCCGGGAGCGAAGACCCCAACACCAGCAAGCGGGCGCCCTGCCCCTCGACCTGGAGACGGCTCTCCTCGCCCCGTCTTCCGTTGCGTCCGGTAGGGCGTCCGCTCGCGTGTGGCCCCGCTGGATCGCGGGGCCGGCTACCCGACGACGGCGTCGAGGTGGGCCGTGCCGTTGAACCCGAGCAGTGCGGCGCCGCCCCCGGGGCGGGCCCCGACCTCGGTGATCGAGGCCGGCGACAGGAACAGCCGCCACGTCACCGCGTCGCCGACCCCGAGCACCTCGGCCACCGCGGCCTTGATGGGCGACACGTGCGACACGACGACGGTCGTGCGATCGGGATGGTCGTCGGCCAGCAGCGCGCCGAGGGCACCGGCGACCCGGGCCCGCACGGCGGCGAGAGTCTCACCGCCGGGCGGGGCGAACGACGGATCCCGCCGCCACTGCGCCCATGTCTCGGCCGGCACGGAGGCGACGGGCGTGCCGTCGAGGTCGCCGTAGTCCATCTCGATCCACCGGTCGTCGACGGCGGCCTCGGTGCCGAGCGCGGCGGCGATCACCTCGGCCGTGCGCCGGGCCCGCTGCAGCGGGCTGGTGACCACCGTGAGCACACCGCCGGCACCGGACCACCGCCGGGCGACGGCCTCGGCCAGCGCCGCCGCCTGCGCCTCGCCGGTCCCGTCGAGCGGTGGGTCGCGGCGGCCGAGCAGCTCCCCGGCGGCGTTGGCGGCGGTGCGGCCGTGCCGGACGAGGAGCAGGGTCACGACACCACCGACCGGTCGAGCTGACCGGTGCGCAGGAACCGTTCGCGGTGGGCCGGCACGCCGAGCTCGAAGGCGACCCAGCACCAGGCCAGGGCGGCGAGACCGAGGGCTTCGAGCACCAGCGTGGTGGCGACGCCGTGGCTCAGCTCGGGCAGCGGGGCTGCCTCGAACCCGGCGCCGAAGAAGGGCCACCAGAACAGCTCGGTGCGGGCCCAGGCCCCGCCCAGGGCCAGGTTGAGGAACAGCCCGATGGGCACGGCGATGGCGCGGCGGCGGGCCAGGCGACGTCGGCGGGTGGCGAGCATGACGACGGTGAGGGCGGCGACGCTCCCGACCAACGTGTGCAGCACCATCGGCCGGCCAGCGACGGCCTCGACGAGCGGGAGGACGGCACCGGCCATCACCAGCCGGTAGTCGAGGGCGGGGCTGCGGAAGACGAGCCACACGCCGGCGAAGCTCACGCCCAGCAACCAGAAGAACACCGGACCGCCAGGCTCAGCGGACGAGGAGCGCGCCGCACTCCTCGCAGTACGCCGGTTCGTCGGGATCCAGCCGCTTCAACCGCGCCACCTCGGCCGAGGGCAGGGCGAGGTGACAGCCGGTGCACGAACCGGCGGACAGCAGCGCCACCGCGTTGCCGCTCACGTTCCGCCGCAGCCGTTCGTAGAGGGCGACGTGCTCCGCCGACGCGGCGGCCACGAACGCGGCGCGCTCGGCCTCGACCTGGGCCAGCTCGGCCGACACCTCGGCCTCCACTTCGGCCAGGGCCACCGTGGCCGCCTGATGCCGGGCTTCGAGCTCGGCCCCGTCACGGGCCAGGGACTCGGCCCGGGCGTCGAGCGGTTCGAGCTGGTCGAGGAGGCCAAGGATCTGGTCCTCGAAGTCGCTCTGGCGGTGCCGCAGCGACACCAGCTCGTCCTCGATGGCCTGCAGCTCCTTCGCCGCTTTGACCGTGCCGCCGTACAGCCGCCGCTCCTCGCTCTTGATCTTGGCTTCGAGCGTGGCCAGATCGTCCTCGGCCCGCTTGTGGTCGGCCATCACTCCCCGCTGATCGTCTTCGAGGGCGGCGAGGGCGGCTCGATGGGCGACGAGCTGGGCCTCCACCTCGGCCAAGGCCGCCCGCTCGGGCAGGTGGTCCAACCGGTGGTGCAGCTGGGTGAGCGCGATGTCGATCCGTTGCAGATCGAGCAAGGGCGCGAACGGGGAAGGTTCGTCGGTCACGGGCCACCTCCGGCAGCAGTCGTCGTGGGTCCGGCCGTGGTGGTCGGCCCGCCGGTGGTGGTCGGCCCGCCCGTTGTGGTCGGCCCGCCGGTTGTGGTCGGCCCGCCCGTCGTGGTCGGCCCGCCGGTGGTGGTCGGCCCCGCAGTCGTGTCGGGGAAGGTCACGATCGGCGACTCGGTCGACGTGGTCATGGGCGGCTTGTCGTCGCGCTTGTCGGGCACGGGCACGGGCAGGTTCTTGTTGTTGCTCCCCGGCCCCACGACCTGGCGACCCCCCCGGGTGCCACCACAGCGGTCGAAGTTGCGGACCTCGAGCTTGAGGTTGTCGTGGTACTGCTCGTTGAAGTCCCGCCACATCCGGGCCGGATAGAAGCCGCCGAAGTTGGCCACGCCGTCGATCGACGGCAGCGGGGCGTTGCTCTCCTGCACGCCCATCCACACGGCCGTGGTGAGGTACGGCGTGAACCCCACGAACCACACGTCGGCGCCCTTGTCGGTGGTGCCGGTCTTGCCCGCCGCCGGCTGCTTGTCGAGGGCGGCACGGCGACCGGTGCCGTACTGGGTGTTGTGGTTGAGGATCTGGGTGGCCAGGCAGGCCGTCACGGCGGAGAAGGCCCGCCGCCCCTGCCCCTCGTGGACGTAGAGCGGCAGCCCGTTGCGGTCAACGATGCGGTCGATCATGTAGTAGGGCTGGAACACGCCCTTGTTGGGGATGGCGGCGTAGGCCGTCGCCATCTCGATGGGCTTGGTCTCCACCGTGCCGAGGGTGAGGTTGAGCACCGGGATGAGCTTGGAGGTGAGGCCGAGCGACAGCGCCGTCTTGATCACGTTGTCGCGCCCGACGATCTCGTAGAGCCGCACGAAGGCGCCATTGGACGACACGGTGGTGACCTGGTCGAGCGAGCCGCCCGTGCCGCCCACGCGGTAGGGGTTCGGGAAGCCGCCGGGGTTGGGGAAGTCGCCGCCGCCGGCGACGTAGTCGTCGGGCACGGCTCCCTGCTCGAGGGCGGTGAGGAGGGTGAAGGTCTTGAAGCTCGAGCCGGTCTGCCGGCCCAGGTCACCGATGGCGTTGTCGAACTTGGACTTCTCGAACCCCGGGCCGCCGAGGAGGGCCCGCACCGCGCCCGTGCCGGGCTCCACCGACACCATCGCCGCGGTGAGGCGGACCATCTCGTCCTTCTTGGTCTCCCGGTTGAAGACCTTGAACTCGTCCTTGGGCACGAGGCGGTCGTAGGTGCCCTTCATCCACCCCTGCGCCGCCTGGTTGATCGTCGTGTAGATCTTGATGCCGCCGCCGAACAGCGTGCGCTCGCGCTCCTCGGGGGTGTCGCCGAGGCCGTATTGGGGATCGTTGAGGAGGCGCTGGCGCACCTCGTCCTCGAAGTAGTCCTGGGGTGGGGGCGGCTGGAGGCCGGCGCAGAAGGCCGGGTTGCTGCCCTCCTGCCCGCACCGGTAGGTGGGCACCCGCACCCGGTTGAACTTGTCGGCGTCCTCGGGTGTGATCTTGCCGGTGATCACGAGGCGATCGAGCGCCTGCTGGCGGGCCTTCTCGGCGTTGCGCTTGTTGAGGGTGGGATCGTTCTTCACCGGGTTGCGGATCAGCCCGGCGAGGAGCGCGCCTTCGGCGTAGCCGAGCAGGGAGACGTCGACCCCCCAGTAGGTCTCCGCCGCCGCTTGCACCCCGTAGGCCCCGGAGCCGAAGTACACGGTGTTGAGGTAGTGCTCGAGGATCTCCCGCTTGGCCGCCATCCCATCGCCGCCATGGACGTCGGTGAGCTTCTTCTCGAGCCGGAGCGCCATCGCCATCTCGGTGGTCTTGCGGTCGGCCGTCTGCTCGTCGCCGACGATGGCCTTCTTCACCAGCTGCTGGGTGATGGTGGAGCCGCCCTGCTGGATGTCGCCCCCGCTGGAGACGTTCTCGACCATGGCCCGGAAGATGCCCCGCATGTTGACGCCGGGATGGTGGTAGAAGTCGGCGTCCTCGACGGCCAGGATGGCGTCGACCACCGGCTGGGGGATGCGGTCGAGGGCGACCGGGACGCGGTTCTCCGGCCCGTGCAGCGTGGCGATGGTCTGGCCGTCGCTCGAGTACATGATGGAACGGACGGCGTAGTCGTCGAGCTTGGCCATGTCGATGTCGGCGTCGGTGCTCGACGTGGCGTTGACGGCCTTGTAGATCGAGGGGCTCACGGCCACGATCGACGCGGCGACGAGCGCGCCGGACACACCGGTCACGAGGAACATGCGGATCAGGCGGAAGAGGGTGCGCACGCGGAGCCCGAGTCTACGGGCCCGACCGCGGCCGGATGGAGTCAGCCCCGGTAGGGTGGCCGACCATGACCAAGCCGTTCCGATTCGGTGTCCAGTGTGCGAACGCGGCCGATGCCGCCGGCTGGGCCGCCACCGCCCGCAAGGCCGAGGATCTCGGCTTCTCCACCCTGTTCGTGCCCGATCACTTCGGCGACCAGCTCGCCCCGGTCCCCGCCCTGATGGCGGCGGCCGACGCCACGACCACCCTCCGGGTCGGCGCCCTGGTGTTCGACAACGACTACAAGCACCCTGTCGTGCTGGCCAAGGAGGTGGCCACCCTCGACGTGCTCTCCGGCGGTCGGGTGGAGTTCGGCCTCGGCGCCGGCTGGATGAAGACCGACTACGAGCAGTCGGGCATCCCCTACGACGAGCCCAAGGTGCGGGTCGACCGCTTCGAGGAGGGCCTCACCGTCATCAAAGGCCTCTTGCGCGGTGAGACCGTCACCTTCTCGGGCGCGCACTACACCATCACCGCCCAGCCGGGCGTGCCCGTCCCGGTACAGAAGCCCCCACCGGTGCTGATCGGCGCCGGCGGGCCGCGCATGATCCGCATCGCGGCGCGGGAAGCCGACATCGTCGGCGTCACCGCCCAGATCAAGAGCGGGGCCATCGACCTCGACTCCGCCACCGACTCGCTCGCCCCCGCGATCGACCGCAAGCTCGGCTGGCTGCGCGAGGCCGCCGGCGACCGGTTCGACGACCTCGAGCTCAACTGCCTGCTGTTCCTCGTGTCGACGACCGACCGCGACACGATGGCCGAACGGATGGCGCCGCTGTTGGGCACCGACCCGACCGGCGTGCTCGACACCCCCATCGCACTCCTCGGCTCGACCGAGCAGATGGTCGAGACCCTCCAGGCCCGGCGCGAACGCTGGGGCTTCAACTACATCTGCGTCCAGGAGCCGGCCATGCAGGCCATGGGCCCGGTGATCGAGCACCTCGCCGGCACCTGACCGATCAGCGGATCACCAGCCCGGAGCGGTCGGTGGCCAGCGCGTCCATCGGACGCACCGGGAGTAGCCGCGTGCCCAGATAGGCCGCTCCCGCCGCGAGCAAGGGGAGCCCGACGGCCACGGCCAAGACAGCCGGCAGGGGGACGACCAACGGCACCGCGGGATGCACCGTGCCGGCGGTGAGTCGAGGGCCGTCGTTGTAGGTGGCGAACCCGACGGCGCAGCCCGCGACCGCCGCCACCGCCCCTGTGACGGAGGCGACGCCGACGAGGAGCCCCGCCCGCAACGAGGCCATGCCCGCCCGCCAACGGTCCGTGGCCCCGAGCAGCACGAGCACGGCGTCCC
The DNA here is from genome assembly GCA_029782025.1 of Actinomycetes bacterium. GTDB lineage: Bacteria > Actinomycetota > Acidimicrobiia > Acidimicrobiales > Acidimicrobilacustridaceae > JAKOVR01. The sequence continues at coordinate 12,811 of JAKOVR010000145.1, forward strand.
TCGACCGCTCGGCCAGGGTAGTGACGCCGACCATGACCAGCACGAGGAACACGGTGAGTAGCCCGAGGCCCACCTCGATGAGCACCACGTCGGACATCCGGGCAGGGATCATCGGATCGTCCCGCAATTGGGTGGCCGGTGCGTTGTACCGCGGGTCGGCCAGCGCGGCCTGCACCCGGGCCTCGAAGCTGGTCTGGAACACGGCCGCGACAGTCACCGCGATCGAGGCGTAGGTGACGAGGACGACCAGCGGTCCGGCCCGCCGCCGGTCGAGCGCCTCACCGGCGGCGAAGCGCGAGCGGGCACCCGTCCGCCCAATCGCTGCGCTCACGGCCGGGGTGACGACGCCGACCACGCCCAGCACGCCGATGCCACCGACGAGCTCGGCCCAGAGCAGCCCCAGGTCGAAGAGGAAGAAGTCACGGGCGGTTCCAGCCAACCGAGCGGCGCACCACACCAGCGCGATGCCGCCACCGACGGCGATCCCGGGCCGGGCCCGTTCCAGCGCTCCGAGGAACCGCACCTGCCTCGACCGCGCCACCAGCGCGTCGAGGGCGTCGCCCCCGATGGCCACCGGGGCGGCGATCAGCAGCGCCAGCAGGGCTGGGACCCCGGTCAGGCCCGAGGCCCCGAGGGTCATCCCGATGAAGGCCAGCCCGAGCAGGCCGACGAGCACGCGAGGCAGGAGCCCTCGCGGTGCCGCGGCGTTGCGACGGGCCCATCGGGGGTAGCTCCCGAGGACGGTCAGCACCATCGCGACCGCCACCGCCGACGCCGAATAGCTCGCGTCCACCAGGGCGGGGGCCGAGCACGTCCGGCTCGAGGAGCCGGCCACGGCCACCAGTCCGCCGACGGCGACGCCGGCCAGACCGCCGGTGATGCCGAGCAACAGCGTCGAGGAGCAGATCAGCCCGAAGCGGGTGGCGACCGTGGCGCCCTGGAGCACCAGTTGGGTCTCGTCGGCGGCACGGCCGACCGAGACGGCCTCGAGCGCGCACCACAACGCGACCCAGATGGCGGGGAGGAGGCCGGGAAGCCAGACCGCCAATCCACAGGCCGAGGCCACGACGGAGGTGGCGCTGAGCAGCGCGACCGAGCCCACCCCGATCGCCGATATCGCCGGTGATGCCAGGAGAGCACGGCGACCGAGGCGCCACCCGACGCGGAGCCGGCGGATCACGCCGCCACCCCGGTCAGCCTGCCGTCGCGCAGCTCGACGATGCGATCGGCCCACGACGCCATGCGGCTGTCGTGGGTCACCATCAAGACGGCTCCGCCAGCCCGCGCCCGGTCGGCCAGGAGCCGGACCACGTCCTCTGCCGCGGCGGAGTCGAGGGCGCCGGACGGCTCGTCAGCGAGGAGCAGGGACCGCTCCCCCACGAGCGCCCGAGCGACCGCCACCCGTTGCTGCTGGCCTCCGCTCAGGTGATCCGGCCGACGGTGGGCCAGCGAGGCCAGCCCGACGTCGGCCAAGGCCGCGGCGGCCATCGACGCCGCCGCCCGTCGATTGAAGCCGTCGAGCTCGAGGGGCAGGGCCACATTCTCGAGGGCGGAGAGCGTTGGGAGCAGGTTCAGGCGCTGGTAGACCACGCCGATGTCCTTCCGGCGGGCCCGGATCCACGCCCGCCGGTCCTGCGGGCCGAGCACCTCGCCCCTGATGGCCACCTCCCCCGCCGTGGCGGGCTCGACGCCGGCGAGGACGTGCACGAGCGTGGACTTCCCCGACCCGCTCGGCCCCATGACCGCCACGAACTCTCCCACCGCGACGCGCAGCGACACGGCATCGAGCGCGGCGCGCGTCTCGTCGCCGTCGGGATAGTGCATCGACACCTGTCGCAGCTCACAGGCCACGGTGCCCTTCGACTGGTCCATCATCTGCTCCTCTTCGTTCGTAGCCGTTCTTCGGTGCGGTCGAGCCAGGCGAGCGTCGCCTCGAGGCGGGCGGCGTCGGCGTCGGCGGCCAGGGCGTCGTGGAGGTCGGTCGCGGCACGCTGCACCTGGCGCACCGCCTGCAACCGGGCGACGACGGGGCCGCGCTGGGCTCGGACCACCGCCAACGGGTCGGCGGTACCGGTGGCCACGGCAAGGAGCACCCTGGCCACGTCGGGCGTCCGGCCCGTCGCGTCGTCCCCGATCGGGGTGGCCGCGAACCATGCCGACAGGGCCGCTCGCCCGGCGTCGGTGATCTCGAACCGGCGACGGCGCTCGGGCCCTGCCCGCGGGACGGTGCCGCCCTCGGCCGCTCCGTCGGAGGCCGATTCGGTGACCAGGCCGTCCCGCACCAACCGATCCAGGGTGCTGTACACCTGCCCGACGTTCACCGGGCGGCCCGTCACCAGGGCGCGCTCGAGCTCTCCCTTCAACTGGTACCCGTGGCGGGGGCCCTGGGCCAACAGCGCCAACAACCCCTCACGCACGGACATAGTTACTCAGTATGCATACCGAGCAACTAGAGGGCAAGCCCCTGTGACCGATCGCACCCGCCGGGAGGCTTTCCGTTACCGGCGGTAACTGTTACGGTCGGTAACCATGAACGGGGGGAGCGACAGCGCCGACCGGCGGGCCGAGGCCAAGCAGGTGCGGCGCGGCGCGCTCCTCGACGCCGCCGAGGCCGTGGTCCGCCGCGACGGACCGTTCGTGTCGATGGACCAGATCGCGGCTGAGTGCGGCATCACCAAACCCATCCTCTACCGGCACTTCGGCGACCGCGACGGCCTCGTCGAGGCCATGTCCGAGCGGTTCGTGGAGGAGCTCGTCGAGTCGGTGGCGCCGTCGTTGCGCCAGGCCGGCGAGCCGATCGACCTGCTCACCGCCAGCCTGGACGCCTACCTCGCCTTCATGGAGCGAGAGCACGAGCTGTTCCGGTTCCTCGCCGGCAACGTCGGGTCCGACAAGCCCGAAGCGATGGCGGCCCTGTTCGCCGAAGAGATCGCCGTCACCATCGAACGGCTGCTCGAGACCCGCGGGCTGCCCACCGACCCGGCCCGCACCTGGGCCTACGGCCTCGTGGGCATGGCGCACCTGGCCGGCGAGTGGTGGGCCGCCAGCCGCGCCGCATCGCCCCGCACCGCTCCCTCCCGGGCCGAGGTGGTGCAACAGCTCGCCTCGCTGCTGTGGCAGGGCGCCGAGCGCCTCGGCCTCGGCGACCTCCCGGCCGAGCCCCCCGACCCCCGAACCCGACCCCGCACCCGAAAGCACAGGACCGCACCATGACCCTCCTCGACCGCCCCGCCGCCCCCTCGCCGTTCGACGCGCCCGGCCTCGACGTGCCGGCCTCGATGGTCACCCGCTTCACCTGGGACTACGTCCAGAGCCGCATGCAGCTGACCCGCCTCTACGAGAAGGGGAAGGTGTCGCAGTGGAACGCCACCACCGACATCGACTGGACGCCCGACGTGGTGTTCGGCGAGCCGGATCCCACCATGACCGAGGACGAGCGGGCCTTCATCGACTCCTTCATGGGCTTCGACCAGCCCGAGTCGCCCTTCTTCGGCATGACCGAGGAGCAGCGCGGGCTGATGGGGTGGGAGATCCAGTCGTGGATGATCAGCCAGTTCATGCACGGTGAGCAGGGAGCGCTGGTGGCCACGGCCCGGCTGGTGGAGACGGTGCCCGACATCGACTCGAAGTACTACGCCGCCAACCAGGTGGCCGACGAGGCCCGCCACGTGGAGGCCTACGCCCGGTACATCAACGACAAGCTCGGCCGGGAGCACGAGTACCCGATCTCGAGCCCCCTCCAGTCGCTCCTCGAGGACATCATGACCGAGAAGCGCTGGGACCTCACCTACCTCGGCATGCAGATCATGGTGGAGGGCCTGGCCCTCGCCGCCTTCGGCATGGGCAACCAGCTCTTCCGCGACCCGGTCATCAAGCAGATCACCGACTACGTCATGCGTGACGAGGCCCGCCACGTGGCCTTCGGCGTGCTCAGCCTGCAGGACCTCTACCCACAGATGACCAGCGCCGAGCTCGCCGACCGCGAGGAGTTCCTCCTCGAGGCCATCGACCTCATGTACCAGCGCTTCCTGCTCGAGCAGGTGTGGGACCGCATGGGGATCGACGTCGAGAAGGGCAAGGCCTACGCCGCCACCAACCCGCTCATGATCATCTTCCGGCAGGTCCTGTTCTCCAAGATCGTGCCCAACGTGAACAAGCTCGGGCTGATGACCCCCAAGGTGCGGCAGCGCTTCATCGACCTCCAGGTCATCCAGTGGGAGAACGCCGCCGACTCCGCCACCGAGGAGCTGATGGCGGAGGCCACCGCCGAGGACTGAGGCCCCCCGGCCGCCCTCCGGCCCCACCATCCGCGATCCGCGCCCGCCCGCCTCCTACCCTTTGCCCGTCAACCCTTCGGGCGGAGGGAAAGCGGACACGCGATGAAGCACGTACTCGAAGAGCCTGCGCTCTTCGGCGATACCCAGATCGCGCCCACCGTCGAACTCGCCGGACTCGCTGAGATCGCGAGCCTGCCCGACAACGAGGCCCGAGCCGAAGCACTCATGCGCATCGCCGAGGCCATCCGGGCCGAAGACGACGCTCGCGCCCACCTCGCGTCGCTGCGCGCCGCCGACAGCGGCAGCCTCGCGCCGTTGCCCACCCGAGCCACGCGCTCGCGCTGACCCCGAGGCCGATCGAGAGACGACCATGCCCAATCCCAGTCCCGCGACCCCTGTCAGCCGCAAGACGCTCGAGGCGCTCCACCGGCGGCTGGCCGAAGACGTCCAGAACGAGCCCCCCGCCGCCGCGCCCGAGCTGGAGCTCGACGCCGCCCCCGATGCCCAGGGGCTGCTGCCCCGCCGCGGTCGGGGCCGGTGACCCGACCATGAGCGAGCCGGAACCCTCCCGCGTGAAGGTCCAGGTCGACCGCAACGACAACCCGTTCGAGGCCATGGATCAGCCCGAGCGGATGCGGCTGTTCATCCGCCTCCTCTGCGAGCTCGTCGCCTACGGCGAGCCGGAAGGAGAGGCGCCGCCGGCCCGCACCACGCGGCCGGTGCGCCCCGTGCCCGTCCACCGGCGCACGCGCACGTCGGCCTGATCCGGCCGCCGCGCCGCGCCGCGTCAGCGCCGGCGTCAGCGCTGGCGGGCGAGGCGCTTGCGCTTGGCCCGGGCCGGGAGGTTCTCGTCGGCCTCGTCGGCCGCCGGCGCCTTGGTCGGCCACACGGCGCGGGCCAGCGGCCAGGAGCGGGTCTCGGCCTCCGACGCGGGCTCCTTCGGCTTGAGCTTGTAGTCCTCCTGGAGGGCCACGAGCAGGCACAGGACACGGACCAGGGCGATCTTCTTGTCGGCCGGCGAGAGGTTGGCGAAGTCGAGCAGCTGCCCGGGTCGCCGCGGCACGGAGTCGTTGAACAGGGTGAGCTCGGTCAGCCGGTCCCCCGACGACACCGTGTCGCCCCCGAGGCCGCCACCGGTCATGCCCACCAGCTCGGCGAAGACCTCCTCGACCTCCTTGTCCTCCAAGTTGGCCTGGTCGATCAGCTCGGCCGCCACCTGGGCGATCCCGACCTGGCGCTCCTTGGCCCGGTTGATGAGGGCGTGGAGGATGTGATCGACCGGATCGACCTTCGGCGCCGCCGCCACCGGCTCGGGTTCGGGCTCGACCACGGGCTCGGGTTCGACGACCGGCTCTGGCTCTGGCTCGATGACGAGGACCGGCTCGGGCTCCGGCTCGGGCTCCGGCTCCGGCTCGAGCACGAGGACCGGCTCGGGCTCGGGCTCGGGCTCGGGCTCGACCACCGGCTCGGGCTCGGGCTCGATGACCAGGACCGGTTCGGGCTCGAGCTCGACCACCGGCTCGGGCTCGACCACCGGCTCGACCTCGGGCTCGTCGTCGAGCGACGCGGGGCCCACCTTGCTCGCCGACCCGGCCAGCTTGGCCATCGGCGTGGAGAGCAGCTCGTCGCCGCCCTTCGCCCGCTGGCCCGGCACGCTGAAGCGGTCGAACTCCTCGTCCTCCTCGTCGGCGGCGATGGCCGCCGAGGCCGGCTCGGGGGCCGGGGCCGGCTCAGGAGCCGGAGCGGGGGTCGGAGCCGGCGCGGTGAGCCGCGGCACGGCGTCGGGCGGCACCTCGATCGACACCGCCTTGGCCTTCGCCTTGGCCTTGGCCGCGGTCGGCAGCTCGGCATTGGGGGAAGGGGCGGGCTTGGGCGCGGCCGCCGGCGTCGGGGCGGCGGCAGGGGCAGGAGCGGCGGCGGGAGCGGCGAGACGCTCGTCGAGGTTCACCAGGTCCTTCTGCGCTGCGGTCGTGGTCCGCGCCGCCGACGGGTCGCCGGCGTCACCCTTCCCCTTCATCACCACCGCGGCGACGACACCACCGATCACCAGGATCGCCACCAAGGCCAACACGATGGGCATCAGCTCATCCAGACTTTGTTGTTCCGTACGTTGCACCAGGCGGGCTGGAGCACAGCAACGGTTCACCCCGCGAGGGTGGCGCTCCGGCCCGCGGGCCCATTCTTACCTCCCCGCACGCGCAACTGCGAGACCCTCCCCCTTCACCCCGTGTGACCTGCCCGAACGTGCCGGGCGGGACCCATGGTCAGCCGACCATCCCCCGGAGCTTCTCCTTGACTTCCTCCCACCGCGCCTCGGAGCACCCGCCGGCGGCCATGATCTGGTTGGCCTTCCACTCGGGTGCCTCGTAATCACGCTCCTGGTCGTCGACCGGCACTTCGGTGCCGTCGACGGTGACCTGGAGCGTGGGCCAGCGGGACTCGTCGTCGCCGGCCCGCAGCGTGGCCCGGATACCGGTGGGCTTCCCGTCGGGACCGGCGAGGATGATGAAGGTCCAACGTTCCACAGCAAGTCCTTTCGGAGGTCAGTCGGCCGCGCCGGGGATCTGGGGCGGAAATCCCGACCGGGGGTGATCGAGCGGGAACTCGATGGTGAGGGCGACCGAGCGCATCAACTCGGCCAAGCCGTTGACGAGGAGCTGGGGCTGGTCGCCCGACGCCGCCACGTCCCGGAGCACCGGACGGACGTCCTCCCGCATGAATCGGCCGAAGACCTCGACGAAGGCGGCGGCGATGCGGCGCCCGGCCTCGGATTCGTTGAGGAGGGCCCGCTCGATGAGATCGCCTTCTCCAGCCTCGTCGGCCTCGGCATGATCGGTCGGGTCGGCTGTGGGTTGTGCGTCCATGGCAGAGTTCCATCGGCCGCCCGCCGTCGGATGTGAGAGGTCTGCACCCGATCGCGAATCCGGTAATGATGGTGCGATGAAGACCCTCGAGGGCATCGCCGACTACGAGTTCGTCGAGACGGTGGGTTCCGGCGGCCACGGCACCGTGTACCTGGCCCGCCGCCCCGACCGGTTGCCGGTCCCGGAGGATCTCGTCGCCGTCAAGGTCCTCTCGGGCAACACCAGCGAGGCCGCCTTCGACCGGGCCACCGAGGAGCTCACCCTCTGGGCGTCGATGCGATCGCCCTACCTGGCCAAGCTCTACGACGCCGGCCGAGACGGCGGCACCTTCTTCTACGCCATGGCCTACTACGCCCGGGGGTCCCTGGCCCGGCCGGCGGCGCCGCTCGGGCGGGAGGAGATCATCCGCGCCGTCGCCCACGCCGCCCGGGCCGCCCACGACCTCCACGAGGTCGGCTGCGTCCACCGCGACATCAAACCGTCGAACATCCTCCTGCACGACGCCGGCTCGCACCTCTCCGACCTCGGGCTGGCCCAGATCCTCACCCCCGGTCAGACGGTCACGGGCCTCGGATCCATCGGGTCGGTGGAGTACCTCGACCCGCTCGTCATCAAGGGCGACGCCGCCGGCCGGGCCACCGACATCTTCGCCCTCGGGGCCACGCTGCACCGTGCCCTCATCGGGGCGGGGATCTACCCCGACCTCGTCGACGACAACCCGGTGGCCGCCCTGCGCACGGTGATCGCCTCCGAGCCGACCGTCGACCCTCGGCTCCCCGCCGCCGACGCCGCCGTGATCACGGCGTGCATCGACCCCGACCTTGCCAACCGTCCCGCCACCGCCGAAGAGCTCGCCCGGCGGATCGAGGAGCTGCACCAGCCATGAGCGTCACGACCCTGCGCCTCCACCCCTTCCCCGGGGCGGGCCTCCTGGCCCGCTACCCGGGGCTCGTGGTGTTCATCCCCGACCCCGGCGTCGGCGGCGGTCAGCCCGACCCGGTGTCCACGCTGCTCGACGTCTGTGACGCCATCGCCGGGAGCGGCGGCCCGCCCGGACCGGCCCTGGCCGAGCGCATCAACGGCCTGCTCGCCGGCGCCGCCGCGCTGCCCTCCTTCGTGGCCCTGGGTGACGGCCCTTCGGGCCAGCTGCTGCTGGTCTTCGGGCCGGTCACCGCCATCCTCACGACCCCGGCCGGTGAGGCCACGATCCAGGGACAGCCCGCGGCCGGTGTCGTCACCCAGTTCGTCGACGCCCTGCTGGCCCTGCGCGTGCCCGATCCCTCCGGTGGCACGGTGATCAACCCCCGCATCCACGTCGACTCAGGGGTCGTGTCCGCCGGCGGCTTCGCCCTCGTTTCGCCCGACGCCACCCCCGCCCCGGCCCCGGCCCCGCCCGAGTTCGCCGCACCTCCCCCGCCCCCGCCGCCGCCGGCCGACCTCACGCCCCCGCCGCCACCCCCACCGGCCCCCGAGTTCGGTGCACCGCCCCCGCCGCCCCCGGCACCGCCGGCACCGGAGTTCGCCGCCCCACCACCACCACCGCCCCCGGCACCGCCGGCACCGCCGGCACCGGAGTACGTCGCCCCACCACCGCCCCCGGCACCGCCCGCGCCGGAGTTCGCCGCACCGCCACCGCCGCCACCGCCGCCACCGCCGCCCCCGGCACCGCCGGCACCGCCGGCGCCCGAGTTCGCCGCACCCCCACCGTCGCCGCCACCTCCACCGCCCGCACCCCCGGCCCCCGAGGTTGCCGTCCCACCACCACCGCCTCCGCCCCCGCCGGCCGACCTCACGCCCCCACCGCCGGCGCCTGCGCCGGTGCCATCGCCCGAGTTCGCGCCCCCGCCCCCGCCGCCGCCACCACCGGCGCCTGCCCCTCCACCGGCCCCCGAGGTGGTGGCACCCCCGCCGCTGCCCCCGCCGCCGGCCATGGACCCGCCGGTCGGGTCACCGCCCTCGGGCGGTGGCCAGGTGCTCCTACCGCCCCGGCCCGGCTATGCCTCCGGGTTGGACGAGCCCGGGGACGCGCCCGCGGCCGAGATGCCCGGCGGCGTCCCGCTCCCACCCCCGCCGCCGCCCCCGCCCCTGCCGCCCGGCCTCGCCGCCGAGGCCGACAACCTCGTGCGGCCCGACGACAAGCCCCGCTTCGACTCGGTGCTGCTCGTCGACGTTCCCCGGCAACCGGCTCGGGACCCGCTCCCGCCCGCCAACGAGGTGCCGCTCCCCCCACCCCCGCCCCCCGGGTCAGCCGACGCCACCCAGGCCCCACCCCGACCGTCCCTCGGCTTCATCGCCTTCGACGACGGCAGCGCCTACAGCCTCGACTTCGACTACATCGTCGGCCGGGAGCCCGGGCGGGACGAGCGCGTGCTCAGCGGCGCGGCGCGCGAGCTCGCCATCGATGACACCGGCCGCACGGTGTCGCGCGTCCACGCCGAGATCCGCGTGGAGGGCACCGAGGTCATGGTGATCGACCGCGGGTCGACCAACGGGACCTTCCTGTGGGACGACACCACCCGGGCCTGGACGCGGCTCACACCGGCCTACCCGGCCCGCATCGTGCCCGGCATGCGCGGCGCGTTCGGGCAGCGCACCTTCGTGTACGACAGCCCTCCGGCGAGCTGAGCGGTCAGCCCGCCCCCTGCAGGGTGGCGGTCATCTTCCGGCCATCCTTGGTGTAGGCCGCGCACACCATGTTGCGCTGGCCCTGCGACCACTGCGCTTCGTCCGGATAGACGGTCATGGCGCCGTATCGGTCGGCCACGTTGTCGAACGACGTCCCCACGAAGGACTCGAAGCCCGTCCGGCAGTTGGCGGCGGCACGGTCGGCGAGGTCGGCGGGATAGGGATCGCTCCGCCCCGCCTTGATGACCTCCTGGGCGACGATCTGCATGTCGTGGGGGTTGTCGCAGTCCACCTGCTTCACCGCCACGTCGGTCTGTGCGGTGTCGGCGAGGACCCCGGCGATGTCGGGGTGGTCGAAGCAGTCGCCGAGCACCAGGGCGATCATCAGGTCGCCCGACGCGACCGTGGTGGTGACCTTGCCGGAGGTGGTGCTCGACGGCGCCGTGCTGGTCGACACGCCGGACGCGGCACTCGTGGTGGTGGCGGTGCCGTCCTTACCCGCCATGGCCACCCCGACCGCACCCAGCCCGCCGAGCAGGAGCAGCACGAGCACCACGACGAGGGCGACCTTGGCCCCGCCGCCCTGCTTGGGCTCGGGGACCGGCCCGGTGGCGCCGTACCCGGGGTACATTGGCGCCGGCTGCTGGCCCGTGTACTGGCCCGTGTACTGGCCGGCGTACTGATCCGTGTACTGGCCCGTCGCCGAGCCCGCCGGTTGGCCCGTGTACTGATCGGTGTACTGGCCCGTCGGGGCATACGGCGCCGGCGCCACGGTCACGGCCGGCATGGGGGCCACCACCGGGGTGATGGGCACCGGAGGCGGCGCCACGGTGGCCACCCCGCTGCGGACGGCGTCGCGGGCGGAGCGGAGGCGCTCGGCCAGCTCCTTCGCCGACGGGATGCGCTGCTCGAGGCGCTTCGCCATCGACGCCTCGAGCACCTCGCACACCGGGCCGGGAACACCGCGGCCCCGCAGGTCGGGGATCGGTTCGACCGCGATCCGGGCCAGCATGGGCACGATCGACTCGTCGGTCTCGGACACGAAGGCGGGGCGGCCGGCGAGCAAGGTGTAGAGCGTGGAGCCGAGCGAGTACACGTCGCTGGCTTCGCTGGGGCGCTTCCCGTCGAGGATCTCCGGGGCGGCGTGGGCGATCGAGGCCGTGATGACCCCGCTCTTGGTGGCGGTGCCGCCCTCGAGTCGCGCGATGCCGAAGTCGCCGAGCTTGGCCTCGCCGTAGTTCGACACGAAGATGTTTTCTGGCTTGACGTCACGGTGGAGCACGCCGGCGTCGTGGGCGGCCTGGAGCGCCTCGGCGATGCGGATGCCCACGTCGACCACCTCGTCCCAGGGCATCGGACCCTGCGCCAGGCGGTCGGCCAGCGAGCCCTTCCCCAGGAACTCCATGGCGATGTACAGGTCGCCCTTCTCGGTGCGACCATTGCCGAACACGGTGACGATGTTGGGGTGGTCCGAGAGCGTCCCCATGGTGCGGCACTCGCGCTCGAAGCGCATCATCGTGGTCTCGTCCGCGCTGCCGGAGATCACCTTGATGGCGACGGTGCGACCGAAGTCGCTCTGCGTGGCCTTGTAGACGACGCTGAACCCACCCCGGCCGATCTCGTGGTAGTCGGTGTAGCCGGGCAGGCCGAGGTCGACCGATGGCGGCCCGCCGGCCGGCCTCGAACCCTCACCAGTCGTCTCTTCCATGACCCTCCGCCCACGCGCGGGCGGGGGTGCCGGCGGTGCGCGCCCCCACGATAGGGGATCAGGCGATGTAACCGGCGACGTCGGCGATGACGTGGACGGAGCCGGCGTTGTTGAAGATCTTCACCGCTCCGGCGCCGCTGAGCTTGACCATCACGAGGTTGGGCACGGTCTGGCCGGCACCGAAGTTGAGGTTGGACACGGTGGGCAGGGTCACGTCGGCCGGGAACACGGTGAGGTGGCTCCCCGCCGTCGGGCTCGTCACCGTGACGTTCATGATCACCGCGGTGGCCGTCGGGGGCACGCCGCCGACCCCGCCCACGGCCAAGGTGCGCGTGTCGCCCGGCCCCACCGGCGCCGTCCCCGCCGTTCCGGTGCCGATCCCGAACCGGGTGTCGAGGATGCGCGACGGCTGGGCGACGGCCTGGAAGCGGTTGCCGGAGGCCGACCGGTAGTAGCCCACGATGTCGACGAGGGCGTCGGCCGTCCCGCTGTTGTTGTAGAGCCGGATCCGCTGGTTGGCGCCCACCTTCACCATCACGAGGTTGGGCACCACCCGGCCCGGGCCGAAGTTCAGGTTGGACACGGTCGCCCGCCCCACCCCGTCGGGCCAGACCGTGAGGAAGCTCTGGGCCGACGCGTTCAGCGCCGTGACGTTGAGCACGACGGCGGAGGCGTCGGGCGGCACCGCGCCCCCGGTGACGAGGAGGTCCCGTTCCTGCCCCGGGCCGAACGGCGTGGCGTACGGGCCCACGGTGCTGCCCGCACGCGTGTCCATGAGCCGGACGGGCGTGATGCCCGTGAACCGGTCGCCGGCCGGGCCGGCGCCCGTGTCGAACCAGCCGACCACGTCGAAGATCACGTGGGTCGAGCCCGTGTTGTTGCGCATCCGCACCTTGCCGCCGGCGCCGACCCGCACCACGACCAGGTTGGGGATGGTCTGCCCGGCCACGAAGTTCAGGTTCGAGGCGTTGGGCACCGTGCCGGGCCCGAACGACGCCTGGTCGCAGTACACGAGCGGGGCGCCGCCGCACTGGTCGTTGATGCGAGGCGGCTTGGGGTACACCGACAGGAACGAGGCGTTCGTCGGCTGGTCCACCGTGACGTTGAGGACCACGGCGGACACGCCGGAGGACGGCACGCCCCCGACCCCGGTCACCTGGGCCTCGTGGTTGATCTGGTTGAACAGCCGCGGGGTGGGGTTCGGCTCGCCGGGCGAGGACCCGTCGCCCGGGCCGACCGGCCCGGGGAAGTGGAAGAACCGCCCGGTGCCGTCGCGTGTGTCCATGATCCGGGCCGGCGCCACCGGGTGGTAGCCGCCCAGGGGCAGGACCGGCGTGTACGGCGCCGGGGTGTCGTAGGCGCACTCGTCGAGGCCGAAGCACGGCGCGTCGAGGTCGAGCGGCAGCACCATGTCGCCCCGCATCACCACGAGCACCTGGATCTTCACGTCGTCGGCGGTCGTCGGGGTGCCCTTCGTGTCGGTGACGAACAGGTGGTATTGGCCCTCGAAGTTCCAGCCGGTCGTCCACGCCGCGCCCTTCGAGCCGAGGCTGGCGAACCCGCCGACCGGGAAGCCGGTCGAGGTGGTGCTGTACGGGAAGTTGTCGTACTGGCTGTGCTCCTGGAAGGCGTCGACATGGACCCGCCCGTCGGCGATCGGGGTGCTGGCGACCACGGCCCCGCCCAGCCGCCCCACACCGGCGGCACCCTTGACCGGCAGGACGATGGTCCCGAGGTTCGGGCCGACCCCACCGGCCGAGATGCCGAAGGCGTTGATGGCGATGCCGCCCACGTCCTGGGTCCAGGGGTCGTAGGTGGCACCCGGGCCGTAGGGGTAGAGCTCCACACGAGCCCCCATCGCCTTGTTGGCGAACTGGTGGTTCTGCAACCCCGCGGTGGTGAACGTGGCGTTCGGGATCACGAGGTTCGGGGTGATCCCGGCCGTGCTGCCTGCCGACCACGCGTCGCTGCGGAAGTAGCCGAAGGCGCCGGCCGGGCACGACAGGAAGAAGGCGTCGCCGGGGTTGAGGCAGGGGTCGTACCCCCAGCCCGTGCCGTCGTCGAGCTTGACCTGCCAGTTGAACTGGCCGCCCGTGCCCCGGGGCGAGATGTCGGCGACGGCGATCGTGTCGTTGGTGACGAACCGCTTGGGGGCAATGGCCGTGGAGTCCGCCGCCGCCGGGCTCGCCCCGCCGACGAGGCCCGTGCCGAGCGCCCCGACGACGCCGAGGAGGCCGAGGGCGCGCCGGAGGGAGATGAGGGGCATCGCCTTCCATCGGCACGGGGGCCGCCCGCCCTTACCGCTCCTTCCCGCTACGGTGCCGCGGTGGACGCTGACGAACACGGTCGCCGGATGCGGGCCGGCCTCCGACCGGCCGATCCGGTGCCGAGGTTCGGCCGGGGCTCGGCCCTGTGGCGCGTCGCCGGGGAGCCGGTGATGTTCCTCGGCGCCCAGCGGGCGCTGCTCCTGCAGATCGCCCATCCGCAGGTCGGGGCCGGGGTCGAGCACCACTCGTCGTTCCGCACCCACCCGATCCTCCGGCTCTGGGGCACCCTCGACACCCTCGTCTGCCTGGTGTGGGGTTCGAGGGAGGAGGCGGAGCAGGCTCGCCGGCTGATCTACGCGGTGCACGACCGGGTCCACGGCACCATCGCCGGGCCCGACGCCACGGCGGGCACCGACCCCGGGGTTCCCTACAGCGCCCACGATCCCGCCCTGCTGGCCTGGGTGTGGGCCACCCTCGTCGATTCGGCCGACGCGGTACACGCGGCGTTCCTGGGACCGATGCCGACGAGCCTGGCCGACGACCTCTACGCCGACTGGTGCCGCCTCGGCCGGATCATGGGCATCCCCGACGGTGCCCTGCCCGCGGACCGCGCCGCGTTCGCCGACCGCTTCGCGCTCGACCTCGCCGCCCTCGAGGTCAGCCCCTCGGCCCGGCACGTCGCCGAGGCGATCCTCGACCCGCCGCTGCGCTCGGTCCCCCGCCCGGTCAAGGCGCAGTTCGCCCTCCTCGCCGCCGGCCTCCTGCCCGCCGAGGTCCGCCATGCCTACGGCATCGCGTGGGGGCCGGCCGAGGAGGCCCGCTTCCGCCGCGCCCGTCACCGCATCCGCCGCACCACCGCCCTGGTCCCCGCCGCCCGGCGGGACCTCCCCCTGCTCTACACCGCCTTCCGTCGGGTCACGGTCACCGCCCTCGCCCACGTCCCGGCCGGCGCCAGCCTCCCCGTGCTGGGCCGGGCGGCCGACCGGTGACACGGCGGCGGTCGCACCGCCCCGTAGCATGACCGCCGTGCCCGACGAGTCCCCCGCGCCCGACGCCGAGCCGACCCCCGAGGGCGAGCCGACCCCCGAGGGCGAGCCGACCCCCGAGG
>JAKOVR010000146.1 GCA_029782025.1 Actinomycetes bacterium
GTGACCGCGGCGTTGGTGGCGAAGAGGTGGGCTTTGACCTGATCGCCGGCCTGCCACGCTTGGTAGAACTTGGTGGCCGCGGTCTGGGGGTCGAGGATCGGTGCGGCCGTGGTGGTGGGCGCGGCGGTGGTGGTGGGGGCCGCCGTGGTGGTGGTCGAGGCCTTGGTGGTGGTGGGAGCGGCGGTGGTGGTGGTCGACGAGCTCGTGGTCGACGGGGCGCTGGTGGCGGGCGCGGCCGTGGTGGAGCTCGTGCCGGGGGCCAGGGTGCCGAGGCTGCCGACCCGGCCGCCGGGCAGGGTGCTGGAGGTGGCCGACCCGCTCGAGGAGGCCTCGTTGCTCGACTCGCCGGCCTTCCCCCCGGAACAGGCGCCGGCGGCGAGCACCCCGGCGAGGGAGAGGACGGTCAGGGCACGGGCTCGGTTCTGGTGCGGCATGGTGCTCCTGACAGATGTGGTTCGCAAAGGTTACGCGGGCGGGGGCAGGATGGAAGCCATGTCGGACCGGCCGCGCGTGGTGATCGTCGGTGCCGGGTTCGGGGGACTGGCCGCGGCGAAGGCCCTCGAGCACGAGCCCGTCGACGTGATGGTCCTCGATCGGCACAACTACCACACGTTCCAGCCGCTCCTCTACCAGGTGGCCACGGCCGGCCTGAACGCGGCCGACGTCGGCTACGTGGTGCGGGGCCTGTTCCGCCGGGCCCAGCGGGTGACGGTTCGCAAGGCCCTCGTCACCGGCGTCGACTGGGCGCAGACCGCCGTGCAGTGCGCCCACGAGGACCCGGTGCCCTTCGACTACCTCGTGGTGGCGGCCGGATCGGCCTGCAACTTCTTCGGCATCGACGGCGCCGAGGAGTTCGCCTTCCCGCTCTACACCCTCGAGGACGCCATCCGCCTCCGCAACCACATCCTGTCGCTGTTCGAGGCGGCCGCGGCCGTGCCCGCCCTCCTCGACGACGGGGTGCTCACGTTCGTCATCGTCGGTGGCGGGCCCACCGGCGTCGAGGTGGCCGGGGCGTTGGCCGAG
>JAKOVR010000064.1 GCA_029782025.1 Actinomycetes bacterium
CCGGCGCGGGTGGGGCAGGCGCGGGCGGGGCAGGCGCGGGCGGGGAAGGCGCCGGCGGTGCGGCCTCGGCCGGCGCAGCGGTCGGCGGCGTGTCGGCGGCCGGGGCCGGCGCCCCTCCGGCGGGCGGGCTGTCGGTGACGACGGCGATCACGCCGCCCACCTCGACGGTGTCGCCCTCGGGCACCCTGATCTCGGCCAGGAACCCTCCCACCGGTGACGGCACCTCCGAGTCGACCTTGTCGGTGCTCACCTCGAAGAGCACCTCGTCGACGGCGACGGGGTCGCCGATCTGCTTGAACCACTTCGTGATGGTTCCCTCGGTGACGGTCTCGCCCAGCTGGGGCATCACCACATCGGCCATGGGATCTCCTCTCTCAGCCGTGCAGGCTTCGTCCGGTGAGCGCGAGCACCGACTCGCCGAACAGCTCGCTCAACGTGGGATGCGGTTGGATGAACTGGCTGACCTCGTCGACCGTGGCCTCCCAGTTGACGGCCAGGTAGGCCTGCCCGAGCTGCTCGGTGACCCACGGCCCGACCATGTGCACGCCGAGGATGCGACCGGCGGTGCCGTCGGCACCCTGCTCGGCGATGACCTTGACCATGCCGTCGGACTCCCCGACGATCAGCGCCCGGCCGTTGCCCATGAAGCGGTGCTTGGACACCACGATGTCGAGCCCGGCCTCCTTGGCGCTCTGCTCACTGTGGCCGGCGAAGGCCACCTCGGGATGGCAGTAGATGCACCACGGCACCTTGCCGTAGTCGACCGGGACCGGATCCTCGCCGAGGAGGTGGCGGATGGCGAAGATGCCCTCGGCGAAGCCGACGTGGGCCAGCGCCGGGGTGGCGATGACGTCGCCGATGGCGTACACCCCGGGCTCGCCGGTGAGGCAGGCGGCGTCGACCTCGATGAAGCCGCGCTCGGACACCCGGACCGCCGTGCCCTCGAGCCCGAGCCCCTCGGTCAACGGGCGGCGCCCGACCGACACGACCACCTTGTCGACGTCGACCGACTCGCCGTCACCGAAGTGCACCACCGTCCCCGAGCCGTCGGCCCGGGGGGCGTGCCCGGTGACGGCCACGCCGGTGCGCACGTCGATCTTGCGCTTCTTGAAGGAGCGCAGGACCAACGCGGTGGCGTCGTCGTCGCACCCGGGGAGGATCTTGGGGAGGGCTTCGAGGATCGTGACCTCGGTGCCGAGGTCGGACATCATCGAGGCGAACTCGCAGCCGATCGCCCCGCCCCCGATCACCACGGCACTGCGGGGGAGCTCGGTGAGGGCGAGCACCTCGTCGGAGGTGAGCACGACCGAGCCGTCGACCTCGAACCCGGGGATGGTGCGCGGCACCGACCCGGTGGCCAGGATCACGGCGTCGCCGGTGACGGTCACCTCGCCCGACGCACCGCCGGCCACCGACACGGTGCGGTCGGGGCCGAGGCGGCCGACCCCGTCGTACACGGTGACCTTCCGCCCCTTCAGCAGGCTGGTCAGGCCCTTGTGCAGCTGGTCGATCACCTGCTGCTTGCGGGCCTGCGTGACCGAGAAGTCGACGGTGACGGGGCCGGCGACCCCGATGCCGAAGGCGCCCGCCCCCTGCACGTGCCGGTGGACCGCCGCCGTCTCGAGCAGCTCCTTGGCGGGGATGCACCCGACGTGCAGGCAGGTGCCCCCGACCTTCTGCTTCTCGACCATGGCGATCGAGAGGCCCGCCGACGCGCCGTACAGCGCCGCGCCATAGCCCGCAGGCCCGCCGCCGATGATCACGACATCGAAGTGCTCGGGCGTGGGGACCACCTCCTCGGTCGGCCCGCGCCGGCCGCGGGCAGCGGTGCCGAGCCTACCGGGTCGCTGCCACCGCACCGGACGGCCGCCGGGGCCGCATGGTGGGCCGCATCGCCGTTGATGCGGCCCACCACCGGCTCCGCCCGCTTCCCGCGGACACCGCAGGAGAGGTCAGGGCAGGTACGACATCGGGTCGACGGCGACGCCCCCGATGCGCACCTCGAAGTGGAGGTGGGGGCCCGTCGAGTGGCCGGTGTTGCCGGAGTACCCGATCACCGTCCCGGCCGCGACGCGCTGGCCGTCGCCCACGGCCTGGGCCGACTGGTGGCCGTACACGGTGACCACGCCGTTGCCGTGGTCGATGATCACGTAGTGCCCGAAGCCCCCCGGGTCCTCGCCGAGATAGGCGACACCGGCAGCGGCGGCGTGGATGGGGGTGCCGATCGAGCACGAGATGTCGATGCCCCGGTGGAAGCTGCCCCAGCGCGGCCCGAAGCCGGAGGTGAGCACGCCCGACAGCGGCCACTGCAGCCGCAGCCCCGGCATCGCCGGCCGGGTGGTGGTGGGCGCCGGGGCCGTGGTCGTCGGGGTGGGCGCCTTGGTGGTGGTCGTGGTCGGGGGCCGGGTGGTGGTGGTCGTGGGCTGGCCCGGGACGGTGGGGCCGGCGGTGGTGGGCGGCGCCGTGGTGGCGGTCGTGGTCGGCGCCGCCGTGGTGCTGGTGGTGGGCGCGGCCGTCGTCGTCGACGTCTCCGAGCCGTCGCCCTCGTCGCCTGGGAGCAGCTGGCCCGGCTTGGACGTGCGGCTGTTGATGAGGGCCATCAGGTTGCCCTCGCTGGCCGCGAGGTCCTCGGCCTCGGCCTTGAAGTCCTTGATGCGCGACTCGAGCGCGGCCTGGACCTCGGCCTTGGCGTCGCGGCTGGCCACGGCGGCCGCCCGGTCGGCGTTGGCGCTGGCCTCCACCTGGGCCGCCTTGAGGCGGGTGCCGTCGAGCTCCTGCTGCTTGGCCTCGAGCGCGGCCTGCGCCTGTTCGCGGCTCTTCAGCACCTCCTGGTCGAAGTGGGCGACTTCACCGAGGAGCGTGCGCCGCTTGTGCGCCTGGTCGTAGTCGCGGGCGGCGAGCACGGCGTCGAGACGCTCCTCCCCCGGGTGCATGTAGGCGTTCACGGCCCGGTCGGTGGAACGGCGCTGCTGCTGGTCGACCGCCTGCCGGGCCTCGGCCACCTCGCCCTCGAGCGCCACGAGCTGCTCGTTGATCACCCCGAGCTGCTCGTCGGCGGACTTGGCCAGCCTCTCGTTCTCCTCGGCCACGCGGGCGAGCCGGTCGGCCTCGGCCTGCAGCTGCACGTCGTTGGCTTCGAGGAGGTTGATCTGCACGGCCAGATCGGCCCGGCGGGCCCGCTTCTCGGCCAGTTGGGCCTGGGGGTCGAGCGTGCCCGAGGACCCCTGGGCGCGCGCCGGCGCGGCGATCGAAGCGAGGGTGAGGGGCAGCAGCGCCGTGAGACCGGCGGCGGCAAGGCGGGGGCGGAGATGGGGATGCACGTCAACACCAAGAGTGGACAGCTCCGCCCGCCAGGGAGGGTCACCGTACCAGAGGACGACCGTCCGGTGGAAGACCGACAGATGTTCCCCGAACGCGCGTGCGGGGTGGCACTACCGGCACGCGACCGCTCAGCGCGCGATCAGCAGCTGCACGACGAAGGCGGCGATGATCGCCACGCCGCACAGGAGCGAGAGCAGGATCAACTTCCGGGTGCTCATGCGGGCGGCAGCCTACCGGTACGATCGCAGGGCCATGGCAGGAGCACACGATCCCCACGCTGACCCCATCCCCGACCGTCTGGCGGTCATCGGCCAAGGCTACGTCGGCCTCCCCCTCGCCGTTCGGGCGGTGGAGCAGGGGTACGACGTGGTCGGGTTCGACGTCGACCGGGCCAAGGTGACCCGCCTCCTCGCCGGCGACTCGCCGGTGGAGGACATCACGGCCGAGCGGCTCGCCGCCGCGCTGGCGTCGGGGCGCTACCGGGCCACGTCCGACCCGGCTGACCTCGCCGGCTTCTCGGTGTGCGTGATCAGCGTGCCCACCCCGCTGCGCGAGGGGCTCCCCGATCTGTCCTTCATCGAGTCGGCAGCCGCCACCATCGCCCCCCACCTCCGGCCGGGCGCCACCGTGGTGCTCGAGTCCACGACCTACCCCGGCACCACCGAGGAGCTCGTGCTCCCGATGCTCGAAGCGGGCTCGGGGATCCGGTGCGGCGGGCCCGACGGCTTCCACCTCGGCTACAGCCCCGAGCGCATCGACCCCGGCAACGCGGTCTACACGTTCGAGAACACGCCGAAGGTCGTGTCGGGCATCGACGGCCCGTCGTTGGCGGCGATCCAGGGCTTCTACGACCGCATCGTGGACAAGACCGTGCCGGTGTCCTCCCCCAAGGAGGCCGAGCTCACCAAGCTGCTCGAGAACACCTTCCGCCACGTCAACATCGCACTGGTCAACGAGCTGGCCATGTTTGCCAACGACCTCGGGATCGACGTGTGGGAGGCGATCGACGCCGCCTCCACCAAGCCCTTCGGGTTCATGCGCTTCACCCCCGGGCCGGGCGTGGGCGGCCACTGCCTCCCCATCGATCCCTCCTATCTCTCCTGGCAGGTCAAGCGGAGCCTGGGCCACACGTTCCGCTTCGTGGAGCTGGCCAACGACGTGAACGAGCACATGCCCGACTACGTCGTCCGGCGGCTCATCGAGGCCCTGAACGACCGGGCGCTGCCCGTGCGGGGCCGGCGCATCCTGCTGCTCGGCCTGGCCTACAAGCGCGACACGGGCGACGCCCGGGAGTCGCCGAGCTCCCCGATCGCCACCAAGCTCGTCGACCTCGGCGCCGACGTCCGGGCCGCCGATCCCCACGTCACCCCGGCCCACGTCCCCGCCGGCGTGACCCTCGTGCCGCTCACCGCGGAGGAGATCGAGGCCGCCGATGCCGTGGTCGTCCTCGTCGATCACTCCGCCTTCGATCCGAGCCTCGTGGCCGGCCACGCCCGCTACGTGCTCGACACCCGGCGCTGGCTCCCTGCCGGGCCCACCGTCGACGTCCTCTAGATCACGCTCCGTGGGATCGATGCCACACAAATGGTTCAAGTGACCTAGGCTCTGGGTCGATAGGCCTATGACGCCGGACGACGGGCCGGCCAGCACCCGAGGAGCCGACAGACGTGATCACCGGACGCCGAGCCGCCGCCGAGCCGACCAGCGGATTCCTCCGCACCGGACGGACGTCCTACACCGCCACCCCGGTGGGACGGGTCCTCCACGACTTCGGCTACGGCGCCGTCCAGGCCGCCCGCCACGTCAACCCCGACGGCTCCACCGGCGGCTGGGTCGCCCTCACCGCCCACGTGGAGGAGACCGCCACCCTCGGTCCCGACGCCGTGGTGTTCGGCAACGCCCGCGTGTTCGGCAACGCCCGGGTCCTCGGCCACGCCGTGGTGTGCGACAACGCCCGGATCTACGACGACGTGGTCATCACCGGCAGCGCCCAGGTCAGCGGCAACACCAGGGTGACCGACGCCGAGATCGGCGACGGCGCCCGCGTCCGGGACGACGCCCACGTCAACGGGGCCTGCGTCCGGGACCGGGCCGTCATCGGCGGCAACGCCCGCGTGATGGGCGGGGCGCTGGTGGCCGGGTGGGCCCAGGTCGGCGACCGGGCGTGGCTCGACGGGTGCCAGATCGGCGGGACGGTGATCGTCGACGGCATGGTGGCCATCCATCCCGGCATGGTCTTCACCCGGGACGAGGAGCTGTTCAGCGGCACGTACGCCCTGCCCGAGACCAGCCCAGCCGAGGCCCCGGCCCGGACCGACGACATCCTGCTCGACCTCGTCGACGAGCTCGCCCTCGACTGATCCCGGCCGGATCTACAGCAGCCCGTCCCAGCACGCCCGCTCGGCCCCCATCGGGTCGGCAAGGGTGCGGCGCTCGTCGCCGAACTCCATGGTGACCCGGGTGGTGGGCTCGTAGGCGTCCCAGCCCGGGGTGCCCGCGTGCGACGGGTCGCCGGTGCGGGCGAAGGCCGCCCACGCCGCGTTCATGTCGGCGGCGAGGTCGGCCGGCGGCTCGTGCCCCAGGAAGAAGTCGACGCCCCGGCGACGGATCGAGTCGAACACGAAGGGGATCTCGAGGGCGTGGCAGGACCCGAGCTTGCCGTCGAACGCGGTGGAGGCGTGGGTGAACAGGTACATGCGGGTGGCGGCGGTGGGATGGGCCGCCTCCCCGTGGGCCTCGGCCAACCGGATGGCCGGGACCCGGAACACGATGTCGGTGATGACGGCGTTGAGGACCTCGCTCGGGGCGGCGCCCGGTCGGGCCGAGGCGTAGACGTCGTACACGTCGGCGCCCCGCCCGTCGGTCATGCGGTCGATCCGCCGCACCGCCTTGTCGGGATCGATGTCGCCCCCGGCCATGAGGCCGAAGAGGTTCCACTCGTCGAGCGTGGTCCCGGTGAGCAGCGGCACCTGGGCGGCGCTCCCGTTCTGTACCGCGTCGAGGGGCGGCTCGGGGAGCTCGACGCCGTCGAGCACCGGCTGGAACGGGAGGCCGAGCCCGGCCCGGGCGCCGTGGGAGCCGGGCTGGAGCGCCTCGGCCATCATCGCGGCGTTGAGGCCGGCCTGGGCCCGGAGCAGGGCGGCCGGCTCGGCGGCGAGGAGGGCGTCGATGTCGGTCGAGCCCAAGGCCTCGCAGAACCGGGCGGTGCGGGCCGCGGCGTCGGCGGGGTGCAGGAGGAACTGGGCGGCGCCGCTCTGGGCGATCGCCTTGTGGAACAACCCGCGGGCCGACGGCAGGCCCAGCAGCGTGGCCACGCTCATCCCCCCAGCCGACTCGCCGAAGATGGTGACGTTGTCGGGGTCGCCGCCGAAGCCGGCGATGTTGTCGCGCACCCACCGCAGGGCCGCCACCTGGTCGAGGATGCCGTTGAGCCCGCTCGAGGCGTAGGCCTCCCCGCCGAGCTCGGCCAGGTGCAGGAACCCGAGGGCACCGAGCCGGTAGTTGATCGTGACCACCACCACGTCGTGACGGGTGACGAAGGCGGTGCCGTCGTACCAGGGGGTGGCCCCCGTCCCGCCCTCGAACCCGCCGCCGTGGATCCAGAAGAGCACCGGGCGAAGGGCGTCGTCACAGGCCGGGGTCATCACGTTGAGGGACAGGCAGTCCTCGTTGTTGTCGGGCGCCTCCTGGCTGAACATCCCACCGAGCATCTGGTTGCCCTGCCACGCCTGGGGCCCGAAGGCGGTGGCGTCGCGCACGCCGGTCCAGGGCTCGGGCGGGGCCGGCGGGCGGAAGCGCCGGTCCCCCACCGGCGGCGCGGCGTAAGGGATCCCGGCGAAGAGGAGCGTCCCCGCCCGCTCGCGTCCCTGCAGCTGTCCGGTGGTGGTGTTCGCGATCGGCGCCATGGCGGAAGGCTAGACCCGTGCCGCTCCCGCCGCCGACGGCCGTAGCGTGTCGCCATGGACGTCGCCATCACGGGTTCGAGCGGTCTCATCGGCACGGCGCTCGGCGCCTCCCTCCGGGCCGACGGCCACACCGTCGTCCCCGTCCTGCGCCGGCCTCCGGCAGCGGGCGGGGCCACCGACCGCTGGGTGGCATGGGACCCCGCCGCCGGCACCATCGACGCCGCCGGGCTCGAGGGGATCGACGCCGTGGTGCACCTGGCCGGGGCCGGCATCGGCGACCACCGGTGGTCCGACGCCCACCGGCGGCTGGTGCTCGACAGCCGGGTGCAGGGCACGACGCTCTTGGCCCGCACCCTGACCGGGCTCGACCGGCCGCCCGCCGTCCTCGTGTCGGGCTCGGCCATCGGGTACTACGGCGACCGGGGCGACGAGGTGCTGACCGAGGCGTCCGGCCCCGGCTCCCTCTACCTCTCGGAGGTGTGCACGGCCTGGGAGGCGGCGGCGGGCCCGGCGGTCGACGCCGGCATCCGCGTCGCCTTCGCCCGCACCGGCATCGTGCTCTCGCCACGGGGCGGTGCCCTCGGCAAGCTCCGCACCCTCTTCAAGTTCGGCTTGGGTGGCCGGCAGGGGTCGGGCCGGCAGTGGATGAGCTGGATCGGCCTCGACGACGAGGTGGCGGCCCTGCGCTTCCTGCTCGACCACGACCTCGCCGGCCCGGTGAACCTCGTCGCCCCCGAGCCGGTCACCAACGCCGACTTCGCCCGCACCCTCGGCTCGGTCATGCACCGGCCCGCCCTCTTCCCCGCGCCGGCCTTCGGCCTGCACCTGGTCCTCGGCCGCCAGATGGCCGACGAGCTGCTCCTGGCCAGCCAGCGCGTGCGCCCGGCCGCCCTGGAAGGCGCCGGGTTCTCCTTCACCCACCCCGATCTGGCCGGGTGCCTCGCCGCCGTGGCCTGACCGCGACGCGCCCCGGGTGCGGACGCGCCCCGGCCGGGGCGGCGCCGCAGCGCCCACCCCGGCCGGGACAGGAGATCGGGTGACCAGGCGGTCAGGCCGTCACTTGGGCTGCATGCGGGAGCCGGAGTCGATGCGGATCGTCTCGGCGTTGATGTAGCTGTTGGTGATGAGCTCGAGGGCCAGGGTGGCGAACTCGCCGGCCTTGCCGAAGCGCTTGGGGAACAGGGTGTCCTTGCTCAGGCGCTCCTTGAACGCCTCGGACCCCTCGCCGGCGCCGTAGATGGGCGTGTCGATGAAGCCGGGGGCGATGGTGTTGACCCGGATGCCGACGGCGCTGAGGTCGCGGGCGATGGGCAGGGTCATGCCGACCACGCCGCCCTTGGAGGCGGAGTACGAGGCCTGGCCGATCTGGCCCTCGAAGGCGGCCAGCGACGCGGTGTTGACGATGGCACCGCGCTCGCCGTCCTCGAGCTCGGGCGTCTGGCTCATGGCCGTGGCGGCGAGGCGGATGCAGTTGAAGGTGCCGATGAGGTTGACCTCCACCACCTTGCGGAAGACGTCGAGGTCGTGGGCCGAGCTGTACTGGCCGTCCTTGCCGATGGTGCGGGTGGCCCAGCCGATGCCGGCGCAGTTGACCAGCACGCGCAGCGGGCCGAGCTCCTTGGCCGTCTCGACCGCGGCGATGACGTCGTCGGTGTTGGTGACGTCGGCCTTGCAGAAGGCGCCGCCGAGCTCGGTGGCGAGCGCGTTGCCCTTCTCCTCGTTCATGTCGAGCACGACGACCTTGGCGCCCCGCTCGGTGAGCAGGCGGCTCGTGGCCTCGCCGAGACCCGACGCGCCGCCCGTGACGATTGCTGATGCTCCGGTGATGTCCATGCCGCGGAGCTTATTGACCGCGCGGTCAAGTTTCCAGTTCGCCGGCGGCCGTGGGCCCCCTGCCCGGCGGCGCCTACAGCGTCCCGTGGTGGAGCCAGTCGACCACGGCGGCCGGGGCGAGCGCACGGGCCCGGGCGGCGTAGCGGGCCCGGTCCTCCTCGGTGCGCAGGATGTCGGTCCACTGGCCGCTCCGGCCCTGGTGGAAGAACTCGGTCGGGTCGTTCCAGAAGGCCTCGGACGCCGCCATGCCCGGCGCGGCCTGGGCCGCCTTGGCCTTCATCGACTCGAACCGGGCGGCCTCGACCAGCACCGGCCACCGGTCCTCGGGCACGGCGATGCCGAGGCGGTCGGCCAGCCCCCGCATCTGGCCCTCCAGGTCGGCCTTGAGGTCGTCGTAGTGGAGGAGCACCACGTTGTCGGCGCCGGCGTCGATCAGCTCGAACCACGTGGCGATGTGGTGCTCGGTCCCGCCCAGCATCGACACCGAGGCTGTCGCCGGCGCGTCGCTGTCGACCCAGCCCCAGAACCGGCCCTCCACCGTCTCGGCGTACTGGGGCGGACCGTCGGGGAACAGCTCGGCCAGGTCGTCGAGACCCTCGGTGGCTTCCCGCAAGGCGAAGAGCTCGTCGAGGTTGGTGTTGGCGCGGTGGTTGTCCCACGACAGGGCCACGTCACGGGGGTCGCGCCCGACGACGACGTAGGTGACGCGCGGGTCGTAGGGCAGGCCGTCGGCCGGCGCGTGGGTCTTGATGAACCGGCGGTGGGTCTGGGCCTCGAGGTCGGCCACGACCTCGTCCCGGGGGCGGGTCAGCATGTCGAGCCACGGCGAGAGCTTGTCGAGGCGATCGGGCAGGTCCGGGGTCTGCAACACCAGCAGGGCGCAGATCATCTGGCACCAGGTGGTGCCGCACTTGGGCGGGGTCGAGATCACGATGTCGTCGGACCGGAAGACGAAGCCCTCCCACCTCGCGCTGTCGTCGGTGAACCCCCGGTACCGGACCGTCGCCGGCCTCGCCTCGATGCTCATCACCCCATTCTGCCCTTGGGTGCGTAAGGGCGCGCATAGCGCACCCTTACGCACCCAAGGAAGGTGGGCCTAGCCGCCGCCGGGGGTCGGGGCACTCAGGTCACCCTGCTCGTCGTGCGCAGATCACGGCGTCGAAGCCCGAGCCGGAGGCGGCCCTCGGGCGCTCCTCAGCCACCAGGATCGTCCATCGCTCGGGATCCAACGCGGCGACCGCTGCCTCGACCGTCACCTGGACCTGCCCGGCGGCGGGAGTCTCGGCGCCGGTCGTCGGGTCGATCGGGAGGTGCCCGGCCAGCAGCAGGGTGCCGCCGGGTGCGACCCCTGACGCGAGACGCGCCACCATCTCCTCGACGGACCCGGCCACGTGGACGTACAGGCTGCTGACGAGGTCGTACGCCTGTGGCTGTGGGGCCCAGACCCCGAGGTCGGCCTCGACCCACTCGATGCGCTCGGCGATGTCGGTCCCGACGGTGGCGGCAGTCGACCGGCAGTGGTCCAGGACCGTCGCCGAGAAGTCGACCGCGGTGACCTGCCACCCGTGCCCGGCGAGCCAGAGGGTCTCCGCCCCGTGCCCGCACCCGGCGTCAACCGCCCGCCCCGGGGCGAGCGGTCCGGCGGTCTCGGTCAGGTACGCGTTGGGCGGCATCCGCGCGACCGCCTCACCGTGCTCGCGCAGCGCCTGTTCCCAACGCTCATCCCAGGACCTCCGGCCGAGGTCGGGGCCGCCAGCTGCATCACCCATGCGGACAACCCTCGCGCATGTCGACATCGACCGGTGCCGTCCCCCAGCCACCGTCGCCCGGCGTCAGCATCCGGAGGACGTCGCCGGCCTTGAGCTGGATCGTGCACTTGTCCGGCAGACACTCGGCCCGGCTCTCGTCGCCGCCGCAGCCGGCGCACCCGCAACGGGTAGGCCCGCTCAAGGGCCTCGACCGGCGTGTTCCTCTGCACAACTCCTGCGCGAGGAGATCAACGTCGAGCTAACAACTGAGGAGATGGAACGAGCGTGCCCCTCGGACCCGAGCCCAGATAGCCAGATCACGTTGGACCAGGCACGCGTCTTGCTTGAGCCTCTGACTCGCTCCCCCGGGGTCGCTCGCCAGAGGAACTCGACCCGGTCGTTGTGTCGGACCTTCGCTTGGCAGCCCTTCGCTCGCTTGAGAGTGTGGAAGTGCCACCAGGAGGCGACGAATCGCCGGCGCGGTCTGTCCAGGAGGCGGAGCCTCTGCTCCTCGAGGTCGAGTTCGTGGCGATCTACTGGTAACAGGCGTCGAATCGCTGAGGGACTGGGAGTCACGCCAGGACCGCCCGGGCCCGACCAGACACCGCAGCGGCTAAGTCCTCACGGTCAATCGTGCCGGGGCACGCATCTAGCACCGCCTCAAGGGTTTCTGTCGCAGCAGCCGAGGCACGCCCCGAATCCAGCCCCCACGTTTCTGCCTCTGCTGCGATCCGGCTCACGGTGATCTTCGCGAAGTCGGTGCTGCCGTCTATAGAGACGGCAGACGTCGCCCTGAGCTTCGGCCACATCATCGTGGGAACCGTGTCGTAGGCGGGCGCGAGGGAGATGTGCCCCTCGTCATCGTGCAGTAGGGAGATGTTCTTCCCGTGCAGATCGGCGTTTCCAATAGCCAAGGTGTAGGCGACGAGCTTCACAAGTCCCTCGAGCTCGGCCTCGGGGTCTCGGCTGTGGATGCTCAACAGGCGCGCCGCTTGGCTGAGCGACGGGCCTCCGAATGCCTCGTACTTTCCTCGGCCCTGGCTGGCATCGATGTCCACGTCAAGCGCCTGGCACAAGTCCTCCTGGTGCGTGCGAACCACCTCACCGTCGACAACTGTTCGGTCGTAGCGCTTGACGATGAGACACTCGACTCCCGAATGGTGTTCGAGACGCGGGGGCGCGTTGGTCACACCGATTGTGTGGGCGAGCGTCAGGCACTCGGCTTCGGCTCGCACGAGGCCGGGGAAACGCTCGTCGTCGATCTTGAGGATGTGCGTCGACGGGTAGCCGTGCACCGGGCGCCCCCACCCCCCGCCTTCGAGCTCCACGAGGAGCAGCTTGTTCTGGACCCCGGCGATCGACAGCTCGCTGTCCTCGTGGAGTCCGAGCGGATTGTCGCTCAGCGTGTCGATCTCGTGGTCGAGGTCTTCTCCGGAGTACTCGGCCACGCTTCCGCGACCGGACCTGGGATCATCACCTTCGATGACGATGACGAACGCTCCGGCGATGTCGCGTGCGTAGCGAGCGAGCAATCCGAAGTAGTCGTTGGTCGTGACCTTCGCACGGTCTGCGACGGCCTGGAGGTGTCGGCCCTCGGGGAGAAGACCCCGGAAGAAGTTGGTCGCCCGCTGGGGACGTGAGCCAACCGGCAACGAGCACGAGAGCAAGGGGGTCCCGATCGCCCAGCGCTCGATCGCTTCGGCGGTGTAGCGGCAACGGAGATCCCACGGCTTCGGCGCTCGGATGTCCGCCACATGGATCTCGTTCCACCAACACTGGAGATTCCGCCTAGCCATTGGCGATCTCCTGTGTTGCACAGAGCTCGACCCCGAGCTCACGCAGCATTGCGATCAGTCGTTCGATCTGCAGAACCGTGTGACCGGCCTCGAGCTTTGCGACGTAGGTGCGTTCGACCTTGGCCTTGCGTGCCAACTGCTCCTGCGTCAGGCCTCGAAAGTGGCGTGCTTCGGCGAGCGTTCGCCCGAGATCCTCGGGTGTCCGGATGAGGTAACGGCGTGTGCTCATATCGACACATTAGCAGCGTTCCTTCAAGAGTGTCGAAATCGGCACAGCAACCGTGGCGGACAAAGATGTGCGAATATTCACACATCGACACGCCACCTGCCGCCGGCGCTCAAACGCACGGTCACCACCCGAGTCAGGGACGACCCCAGCCCCCGCCACCGGGCGTCAGCATCCGGAGGACGTCGCCGGCCTTGAGCTGGATCGTGCACTTGTCCGGAAGGCGCTCCGCCCGGCTCTCGTCGCCGCCTGGCAGCAGCCAGTTCTCCCCCACCGCACCCGGCTCGCCGCCGGCGAGACCCCACGGCTGCGACACCCGTCGCTCGGTGATCAGCGAGACCGTCGCGTCCGTGAGCGCCTGGAGATCCCGCTCGATCCCCTCACCGCCGGGCGCCGAGCCGGCGCCGCCGCTCCCCCGTCGCAACCGCTGGCGAAGCACCCGCAGTGGGAATGCCCGCTCCAACGCTTCGATGGGCGTGTTCTTCGTATTCGTCATGCACGTATGAACGCCCGACATGCCGGGCGTCCCGGGCCCAAGCTGATCGGTACCCGCTTTCCTGGTGTTGGTCATGGCGGTGTGGATGCCACTCATGCCGGGGGCGAAGGGCCGCCCGCCCTGGCCGCCGCCGATGGTCTCGTAGTAGACCCAGTCGTCGCCACCGAGCACGACGTTGTTCATGGTGCCCTGGCTGGCGGCGGCGACCCGGTTGGGTACGGCCAGGGCCAGGGCGCCGAGGCACACGTCGGCCACCCGCTGGCTCACCTCCACGTTGCCGGCCCCCACCGCCGCCGGCGGCAGGGCGTGGACGACGGTGCCGGGCGGCGCCACCACGGTCAGCGCCCGCAGCACCCCGCCGTTGGCCGGCAGGGTCGGGTCGAGAACGGTCCGCAGGGCGTAGGCCACGGAACTGACGGTCACCGCCTCCACGGCGTTGACGTTGCCGTCGCCCTGGGGGCCGGTGCCGGTGAAGTCGAAGGTGACGTGATCACCGTGCACCCGCAGCTCGACCACGATCGACGTCGGTTCGCGCTGATCCGGGTCGGGCCCGGAAGAGTCGAGGACGTCGGCGAACCGCCACGCCCCGTCGGGCAGGCCGGCCAGGTCGGCCCGGGCCCGCCGCTCCCCGTAGTCGAGGACCTCGGCGAAGCGCGACGGGTCGACGGCCAGCAGCCGCTCGACCCCCACCCGGTTGGCGCCCTCCTGCGCGGCCAGGTCGCCCCGGCGCTCGCCCGGGGTTCGGCTGGCCGTGCAGAGCGCGTCGACGACGGCGTCGGTGAGCACCACCGGTCCGGTGCGCCAGCCCTCCTCGTCGATGTGGCGGGCCCCGGCCGGCATCGAGCCCGGCGCCGTCCCGCCCACATCCGCGTGGTGGGCCCGGGTGGCCACCCAGCCCACCAACCCGGCGCCGTTCCCGGCCGTCCCGCCGGGCCCACCCGGGTCGAGGGCCGGAGCGAAGGCCGGGGCCACGACGGTGATGTCGTTGGTGTGGGTGCCCCCGGCGAAGGGGTCGTTGACCACCACCTGGTCCCCGGGCCCCAGCCCGGCCCCGCCGGGGAAGGCGGCCAGCACCGCGGCCACCGACGCCGGCATGGCCCCGAGGTGCACGGGGATGTTCTCGGCCTGGGCCAGCAGCTCGCCCGCAGCGGTGAACAGCGCGGCGCTGCAGTCGGCCCGTTCCTTGATGTTGGGGCTGTAGGCCGACCGGCGGAGCACGGCGCTCATCTCCTCGGCCGCGCCGGCCAGCCGCGCCAGCACCACCTGCAAGCCGGCCGGGTCGAGCAGGGGCTCGAGCCGGGGGTCGAACCCGCCGTCCCCGGGCCCGCTCACGCCGTCCCTCCGCGGCGCAGCACCAGGGCGCCGGCCTCGCCCCGCTCGGCCCGCCAGCCCGCCGGCACCCAGATCGTGCAGTCGTCCTCGGCCAGCACCACCGGCCCGACGCCGGTGGGCCGGGCCGGCGCGGGCAGGTCGAGCACGCCCACCGGGGAGGCGACCGACGCCGCCGCCCGCACGGCCACGACCTCCACCTCGTCGCCCGGCCGGGCGAAGCCGTTGACCCGCCGGTGCAGGGCGTGGAAGTCGTCGCGCCATCCAGGCCCCCACGGCACCCGCAGCTCGTGGCTCTGCCCCAGGTACCGGCAGTCCACCCACCGGTCCACCCGCACCGCACCGCCCCCAGCCGCACCGCCCCCAACCGCACCGGGCCCGTCCGCACCGGCCCGGATGTCGCCGACCGCGGCCTCGGCCACCCCCGCCACCGCCCGGGCGAGGTCGGCGTCCGTGCCGCCCTGCCAGCTGTGCACCCGGTCGGCGGTGCGGGGCGCGGCGAGCACGCCCACGGCCGACAGCACCCCGGCCCGGGCCGGCACGATCACCGCCGGCATCCCGAGGGCATCGGCCAGGTCGCAGGCGTGGAGCGGACCGGCACCGCCGAAGGCCACCAGGGCCAGGCCCCGCGGGTCGACCCCCTGCTCCACCGACACCCGCCGGATGGCCTGCTCCATCGAGGCGTTCACCACCGCCACGACGCCGGCGGCGTCGACCCCGGCGGCGGCGAGCGCGGCGCGGGCGGCGGCGACGTCGAGCCGGCCGAGACCGGGGAACGTGGCCCCGGCCGGGATCCGCCCGAGCACCAGGTCGGCGTCGGTGACCGTCGGGAGGGTGCCGCCGCGGCCGTAGCAGGCCGGGCCGGGGACGGCCCCGGCCGAGCGGGGCCCCACCACCAGCGCCCCGCCGGCGTCGATCGCCGCGATCGACCCTCCGCCGGCGCCCACGGTGTGGACGGCCAGCGACGGGAGGCGCACGGGGAACCCGGCGACCTCCCGCTCGGCCGCCGGCTCCGGTCGGCCCCCGAGCACGAGGGCCACGTCGGTGGACGTCCCGCCCATGTCGAAGCTCACGGCGTCAGGGAACCCGTTGGCGGCAGCCACCGCCGCGGCCGCGGCCGCACCGCCCGCCGGCCCCGACAGCAGGAGACGTGCCGGTTGCTCCGCGGCCACCGCTACCGGCAGCAGGCCGCCGGCCGAGGACAGCACCAGCACCTCGCGAGCGAGGCCGCCCAGCCGCTGGAGGTAGGCGCGGCAGGCCGGACGCAGGTAGGCGTCGAGCACCACCGTGGACGTCCGCTCGTACTCGCGCCGTTCGGGGCACAGCGCGCTCGACCGGCTCACCTCGAGCCCGGCGGCGGCGAGGATCTCGGCCACCGCCTGCTCGTGGTCGGCGGCGAGGTCGGCGTGGAGCAGGCACACGGCCACCGCCTCCACCTCGCGGGGCAGGGCGGCGACCACGGCATCGACCGAGGCCGGGTCGAGCGGCACCAGCACCCGGCCCGAGGCGTCGAGCCGCTCCCGCACGCCGAACCGCAACGACCGGGGCACCAGCGGCGCGGGGCGGTCGGCCCGGAGGTCATAGAGGCTGGGCCGGTCCTGCCGGGCGATCTCGATGACGTCCTCGAAGCCCTCCGTGGTGACGAGAGCGACCGTGGCCCCCCGCCGCTCGAGCAGCGCGTTGGTGGCGACCGTGGTGCCGTGGGCCAACGTGGTCGCCGGGCCGGCGCCCCCGGACAGGGCGGCGAGCCCTTCGGCCACGGCCCGACCCGGATCGTCGGGGGTGGAGGGCACCTTCGCCACCGCGCCATCGGCGCCGACGACGTCGGTGAAGGTCCCGCCGGTGTCGGTCCCGACCCGCACCGTGGTCAGGCCCCCGACCGCGGGTCCAGCGGGTCCAGCGGGATCACGGTGACCTTCGCCGCCCCCAGCCGCTCCACCAGCGTGCGGTGCAACCGGCCGACCCGGTCCTCGACGCCGTCCCACACCACGAGGGCCTCGTCGGCGTGGTCGGCCAGCCAGGCGTCCCGCCGGCGCAGGGCGGCCGTGGCCCCCTGGGCTGTGGCCGGCCGCTCGTCCGCCAGCACCACGAACCGCTCGGCCTCGTCGAGGGCGGCCCGAAACGACTCCCGGTCGTCGTCGGGCCAGTCGCGGTCGGGCTCGGGGAACGGCAGCACGGCCAGCACCGGCACACCCTCCCCTTCGGCCACCGTGGCGGCCAGCAGCTCGGCGCCCCGCCGCAGCCCGGTGACGACGCGGAGCTCGGGGATCTGGGCGGCCCGATCGGCCACGGCGATGGCCAGGGCGGCCTGGGCCGCCGACACGTCGCGGTCGGCGTGCCCCACCACCACCAGCTCGTGGTGGGGGTCGCCGGGGGCCACGGCCGCCCGGCTCGCCGCCGCAGCGCGGTCGGCGCCTCGCCCGACCGACCCGATCCCCTGCCGGCCCTTCTGAGCGATGCCGGCCTCCACCGCCAGCCGGTCGACCAGGTCGTTCATGGGGTCACCGCTGTGCCCCTTCACCCACCGGAAGGTGACGTTGCCCCGCTCCTGCACGAGGGCCACCAATGGCTCCCACAGGTCGCGGTTGGCCACGGGCTTGCGCTGGCTGTTGACCCAGCCCTTGCGCAGCCATCCCTCCCACCAGCGGTCCCGGAAGCAGTGCACGACGTAGGTGGAGTCGCTCACGATCTCGACCGGTTCCTCCAGCGAGCCGTTGGCCTGCAGGGCCTCGAGCGCGGCCTGGATCTCCATGCGCTGGTTGGTCGTGTGGGCGGCGGCCCCGGAGGCGAAGGCGCCGCCGGGGATGGCCCAGGCCCAGCCCCCCGGCCCCGGGTTCCCCGAGCAGGCACCATCGGTGTAGATGACCACGGGCGGCGACGAGCTGGGCACGGCCGGCATCGTTGCACGTCGGCGCCTCACGCCGACGATCCGAGGAGGCGGGTCCGCAACGGCGCCCCGCGGGGTACCGTCCATGCCGATGATCCTCGACGGCTTCGTCCACCAACTCCCCGACAACGACCCCGGCGAGACCGCCGAGTGGATCGACTCGCTCGACGCCGTGGTGGCGGCCAAGGGCAAGCCCCGGGCCCGGTACCTCGTGTCGGTCCTCACCGAGCGGGCCCGACAACTCCAGATCGGCACGCCGGCCGAGGTGAGCACCCCCTACGTCAACACCATCCCGGCCGACGAGCAGCCCTGGTTCCCCGGCGACATGGCCCTAGAGCGCCAGATCCGCCGCTACATCCGCTGGAACGCCGCCGTCATGGTGGTGAAGGCCAACCACGCGGCCGAGGGGATCGGCGGCCACCTCTCCACCTTCGCCTCGTCGGCCGCCCTCTACGAGGTGGGCTTCAACCACTTCTTCCGCGGCAAGGAGGACGGCCTCCCCGGCGACCACGTCTACTTCCAGGGCCACGCCGCGCCCGGCGTGTACGCCCGCGCCTTCCTCGAGCACCGCATCGACGAGGGCCACCTCGACCGCTTCCGCCGCGAGCTGTCGCCCGACGGTCCCGGCCTGTCGTCCTACCCGCACCCGTGGCTCATGCCCGACTTCTGGGAGTTCCCCACCGTGTCCATGGGGCTCGGCCCCATCAACTCGATCTACCAGGCTCGGGCCCTGCGCTACCTCCACCACCGCCGCATCGACGACACGGCGGCCAGCCGGGTGTGGTGCTTCGTGGGCGACGGCGAGTGCGACGAGCCCGAGACGCTCGGGTCGATCTCCCTCGCCGGTCGCGAGCGCCTCGACAACCTCACGTGGGTCATCAACTGCAACCTCCAGCGCCTCGACGGCCCGGTGCGGGGCAACGGCAAGATCATCCAGGAGCTCGAGTCGGTGTTCCGGGGCGCGGGCTGGAACGTGATCAAGGTGATCTGGGGGAGCGCCTGGGACGAGCTGCTGGCCCGAGACACCGACGGCGTGCTGCTCCACAAGATGAACACCACGCCCGACGGCGACTTCCAGCGCTACGCCGTGTCCGACGGCGCCCACATCCGCGACCACTTCTTCGGCCCGGACCCGCGCCTCCGCGAGCTCGTCGCCCACCTCTCCGACGAGCAGCTCGCCGCCCTCCCCCGTGGGGGCCACGACTACGGCAAGCTCTACGCCGCCTACAAGGCGGCGACGGAGGCCACCGGTGCCCCCACGGTGATCCTGGCCAAGACCGTCAAGGGCTGGACCCTCGGCGCCGGGTTCGAGGGCCGCAACGCCACCCACCAGATCAAGAAGATGACGGCCGCCGACCTGCGGGCGTTGCGGGCCCGGCTCCACCTCGAGGAGGAGATCCCCGAGGAGGCGCTGGCGACCGGCCTCCCGCCCTACTACCGCCCGCCGGTCGACTCGCCGGTCCACCGCTACCTCACCGCCCGGCGCACCGCCCTCGACGGCCCGATGCCGGTGCGCACGGTGTCGATCCGGACCCCGCTCCCGCTGCCGGCTGACAGCGCCTTCGCCGAGCTCGACGCCGGGTCGGGCGGCCAGGCCGTGTCCACCACCATGGCGTTCACGCGGCTGCTGCGCTCCCTCCTGCGGGCCGAGGGGTTCGGTCGCCGGGTGGTGCCGATCGTGCCCGACGAGGCCCGCACCTTCGGCATGGACTCGCTGTTCCGGGAGTTCCGGATCTACTCGTCGCAGGGCCAGCTCTACGAGCCGGTCGACCACGATCTGCTGCTCAGCTACACCGAAGCGACCGACGGCCAGCTCCTCGAGGAGGGCATCACCGAGGCCGGGGCGCTGGCCAGCTGGACAGCGTTCGCCACCGCCTACGCCACCCGCGGCGTGCCGATGGTGCCGTTCTTCACCTTCTACTCGATGTTCGGCTTCCAGCGGGTGGGCGACCTCATCTGGGCCGCGGCCGACGCCCAGGCCCGGGGCTTCCTCATGGGCGCCACGGCCGGCCGCACCACCCTGCTCGGCGAGGGGCTGCAACACCAGGACGGCCACAGCCACCTGCTGGCCTCCACCGTGCCCACCTGCCAGGCCTACGACCCGGCCTTCGCCTACGAGGTGGCGGCGATCGTGCGCCACGGCCTGCACCGGATGTACGGGCGGCCCGACGCCCCCGACGGGCTCGGCGATCCGGTCTTCTACTACCTCACCCTCTACAACGAGAACGTCGTGATGCCGGCCCGGCCCGAGGGCGTCACCGACGACCAGATCGTGGGCGGGCTCTACCGGTGGGCCGGCCCGCCCGACGGCCTCCCCGCCGACGCGCCGACGGCCACGATCGTGTTCTCGGGGAGCGCGGCCGGCGCGGCCCGCGACGCCCAGGGGGCGCTGGCCGAGCACCACGGGGTGGCGGCCGAGCTGTGGAGCGCCACCTCGTTCAAGGCGTTGCGGGAGGACGCCTTGTCCTGCACCCGCTGGAACCGGCTGCATCCCGGGGAACCGCCCCGCACGCCGGCCGTCACGTCGTTGCTCGACACCACGACCGGACCGATCGTGGCCGTCACCGACTACCTCGCCCTGGTGCCCGAGCAGGTGGCCCGCTTCGTCCCGGCCGGCCGGTCCTTCACCGCGCTCGGCACCGACGGGTTCGGCCGGAGCGACACCCGGGCCGCGCTCCGCCGGTTCTTCGAGACCGACGCCGCCCACGTGGAGGTGGCGGTGCTGGGCCAGCTCGAAGCGGCCGGCGCCGTGCCTCGGGGGGTCACGGCCGCCGCCATCGGGCGCCACGGGATCGACCCCAGCGGCGCCGATCCGTGGCGGCGCTGACCTACCCGAACTGCTCGTTGAGACGGCGCAGCGCCGGCTTCACCAGCGCCCGGACGTCGTTGGTGAGCGGCGGCTGCACGGTGGTGTACTGCAGCTCGCCCACGGCCCGTCCGACCCGGAGCTCGGCCAGCACCATGTAGACGGTGGCGGTCACCCCGTTCTGGGAGACCTTGGCGGTGATGAGGAACGACACGGTGTCGTCGGCCGCCGAGGCCAGATCGACGGCCTGCACCACCGGGTCGCCCTCCACGACCAGGCCGGGCGCGTCGCCCCGGTCGATCTGCTCGCGGAAGATGGCGACGATGCACGTCGGCATGCTGCGATCGCTGTAGACGGCGATGAGTCGCTCGGCGTCGGCCTCGGTGGGCAGCACCACGACGCTCTCGCCCAGCTCGACACCGGGTCCGGTGGAGAAGCGGGGCGACCGGCTCTGGGGCGAGCGGTCCATGAGGTCCTTGATGTCCTTCACCTTCCTGGTGAAGGTGCCGCAGTCGGCACTGAACCCCGGCGGGTCGGGTTTGGCCAGCTGCTCCTTGGCCTTCCAGTCGGCACCGGGGAGGTCGTCGACGGTGACCAGCGCGGCGCGGGCCTTGGCCACGTCGGCGGTGTCGGGAGCGGACGTGGCTGGCGCCGCGGTCACGCCGGAGCTCGACGGGGGCGCGGTCGATGTCGACGAGGTGGCCGATGCGGGCGCCGACGTCGGCGCGGCCGCGCCCGACCCCAGCTCCGCGGTCTGGCCGCCACCGCCGGAGCAGGCGGCCACGGCGAGGACGCCGGCCACGACAAGGGCGAGCGCGCGGGGCAGGCGGGATCCCACGGAACGACCCTACCCGACCTGCGGAGGGCCGACGCTCGGCCCCGCACCGGTGATCAATTCCGATCTCGACGACATCGCTTGCCTGTCGGCGAGCCGGCGCGACCCGACGCACCTGCCGGTTCACGTCGCGGTCAGCGCGATCACCATGGCCGAGCTGGCCGCGGGGCCGCACGCCGCGAGCGACGCCGACGAGCGCGGGCGACGGCAGGACCGCCTCCAGCGCGCCGAAGCCGCTTTCGATCCGCTGCCGTTCGACGCCGATGCAGCCCGTGCGTACGGGCGGGTCGACGCCGCGGTCGCTGCCGCCGGCCGAAACGCGCGTGGCGCGCGAGCGGTCGACCTTCTCATCGCCGCGGCCGCATGCGCATCGGAGCTTCCGCTCTACACCCGACACGCCGCGGACTTCGCAGCCTTGGAGGGCCTCATCGACGTGATTGCCGTGTAGGCCGAGCACGACCAGGTGCTGGTGGCTCTCCAGCTCGTCCGTCCGGATCCCCAACGCACCGCGCCCAGTTCGTGCCGGGTTGCGATTGCACCGGCTCAAGAACCGCCGGATGAGGCTCAACCAGGTTGCGGCGAGCGCGTTGAACCTGCCGACCGAGGTGGCGGCGCTCTGATTCAGTGCGTCGAGGCACTCGAGAAGGGAGGCGGGCCGAGGATGGTGATGGCGCGAGGGTTGTCGGCGGCGGTTGCCTGGAGGCGGGCGAGGTCGAGCGTGTCGGCGTTGTCGGCGGTGGCGGGGTCACTGGCGCCTCGGTAGAAGGGCTGGCCGACGGCGCCGGGGGTCTGGAGGCCGATGAGCCGAGCTTCGGCCGA
Organism: Actinomycetes bacterium; assembly: GCA_029782025.1. Classification (GTDB taxonomy): domain Bacteria; phylum Actinomycetota; class Acidimicrobiia; order Acidimicrobiales; family Acidimicrobilacustridaceae; genus JAKOVR01. The sequence goes on from JAKOVR010000064.1 coordinate 22,002, forward strand.
AACCACGATGAACGCGTGGGGGATGCCCTTGGGCACGAACGACAACCCGCCAGTGCGCACCCGCTGGCGGACGCCGTCAGCCTCCACCTCGATCTCGCCGTCGATGACGTAGGTGAGCTCGTGGGCTTCGGGGTGCAGGTGCAGTGGTGTCGTCTTGTCGCGCGCCATCGTGTCCTCGAACAAGAACAACGCCCCGCCGGTGTCCTCCGCGAGGAGCTTCCAGAGGTGCAGGCCTCCCCCGGCGAACGATCGCTTGTCGCCTTCGCCGGCGTTGCGCACGATGGGCTTGAGTGCAGTCATATCGACCACCTTTCGTTTATGGGACTCTTGTCCCACGACGAAAGTACGGTACCATCTTGGTCATGTCAACCGGCTATGAGACAAATGGGCGGATCGCCCAGAAGCGACGGACGCGTGACGCTCTCGTCGCCGCGGCACGTGAGCTCGTGGTGCAGGGTCTGACGCCAACGGTCGAGGCGGCGGCCGCGGCCGCGTCGATCTCACGCACCACTGCCTACCGGTACTTCGCCAGCCAGGGTGCCCTGCTCGCGGCCGCGCACCCCGAGACGGCGTGGCAATCAGCGCTTCCCGCGGATCCGCCTCGCGACGTCGCCGAGCGCCTCGATCTCGTCCTCGCCGCGACGACGAAGATGCTTCTCGACACGGAACCACAGCAGCGCACCATGCTGCGGCTATCACTCGAAGCCGGGCCCGAAGAACGCGCGCAGCTGCCGCTGAGGCAGGGACGCGTGATCAACTGGCTCGAAGAAGCCCTCGAGCCACTCGAAGAGCAGATGTCCAGCGAGGACCGCCACCGCCTCGCGCTCGCCATCCGAAGCGCAACCGGGATCGAATCGCTGGCGTGGCTGACCGACGTCGGTGGACTCTCACGTGACGACGCGGTCGAGCTCATGCGCTGGAGCGCTCACGCCCTCCTCGACGCCGCCAGCGCCGACGCACGTCAGGGCGAGCGCGCTCGCCGCCGAAACGGTCGATGACAACTGCTCCTCCCCGGCGCATCAGTCCGGTTGCTCAACCGATGATGCTTCGCCATTCAAGAAGTCGGGTCGATGTCTCACGTTTCGATGGGTAGCGCTCAGATCCAGCGCATGCCGCCGGGGCGTTCGGCAGGCCGGAGCCGGAGATCTTGTGACGATCATCTGTACAACGGCCCGTCGCTGACGGGACTCGTTGTCCGTCGGCTTCGCGGTACATCGGTCGTTCGCCTGCTCACATGCGGACCAAGTCGATCCCGATCACGAACGGCGACGAGGCCAACCGACTGCTCGTGGAGTTCGCTGAACAAGTCGTCGTGACCAGGGCACGACGGATGTCACCTCAGCTCAGCTCGAACGACCCTTGAAAGCATCATACCCTGGTAGTAGGGTTCCATCATGCCTCGAGGAAACCCGTCGCCGAAGCTGGCGATCACCGTCGATCCAGACGTGCACGAGAGGGTCATCGAAGCCGCGACGGAAGAAGGCATCAGCGTCTCCGCGTGGATGACGAAGGCGGCTCGCCACGCACTCCTGGCCCGCGATGGGCTCGCTGCTGTCGCGGAGTGGGAGGCGGAGCACGGGGAGTTCTCCGATGCCGAGCTGGCGGCGGCTCGCCGCAGAGTGACCCGACAGCTCACGTCCGGCGGGCGAGCGCGATCGGCATGAGCTACGTCTACGACGCGGGGATGCTCGTGGCGGCAGATCGCAACCGGCGGAAGGTTTGGGCCGACCATCGAGTTCGTCTCGAGCTCGGTTTGGTCCCCGTCGTACCCGCGCCCGTTGTCGCGCAGGCGAGCAGGTCGGGCCGGCAGGTCCAACTCCGCCGCCTGCTGCGCGGCTGCGGCATCGTTCCCTTCGAGCCAGCGCAGGCCCACACGGTCGGCGCCCTGCTCGGTGCCTCCCGCACGACCGACGTCATCGACGCACACGTCGTCCTCGTCGCCAGCGAACGCAACGCGATCGTGATCACCTCCGATGACGACGACATCGCCCGCCTGTCGGCGAACCTGCGCGATCCGATTCGCGTCGAGCACGTATGAGTTCCCCTCTGCGGTATTCCGGCAAGCTCATGTGACGGGCGACCACTCCTTCGGCCACAGCATGTCCCGGAAGCATCGGTACTGGGCGTCCAACGGCGTCCCCCCGCGGGCAGCCGGCCGGACTTCTTGCTGGCCTCGAGTTGCCGCTCATGCCCGCCAAGTCGATCCCGATCACCAACGACGACGAGGCCAACCGACTGCTGGTCGAGAGCCCGTCGGCGCTGCTCATCGGCATGCTGCTCGACCAGCAGGTTCGCTAGACAAGTACTCGTGCCCGTGTATCACATACCGTGATACAATTCGGCCATGACCCAGGCGATCTCCGTCCGACTCGACGACGAGGCCCAGCGAGCCTTGCGAGCGCTCGAGGCTGCAGGCATGTCTCGGTCAGAAGCGATCCGGTCGGCACTCGTCGCTTCTGCCGACCGATTGAGACGACGTGCGACGCTTGCAGCCGAGGTCGCTGCCCTCGAAGCAGATGAGGCCGACCGTGACGAGATGCTGGCCGTCGCTGGGTTGATGGAGTCGCTGCGTGCTCCGGGGTGACGTCTACCGGTTCAAGTTGCCCAAAGGTGTGGGCCACGAGCAGCACGGCGAACGGTTCGGAGTCGTCGTCCAAGCCGACGCGCTCCTACCCCGTTCCGCCGTGATCGTCGCTCCCACCTCCCGCAGCGCTCGCCCGGCGTCCTTTCGTCCTGAGGTCGAGATCGCCGGGACAGCTACCCGAGTTCTCGTCGAGCAGATCGGTGCAGTCGACGTCGGCCGCTTGGGTAAGCGCGCCGGCCACCTCACCACCGAGGAACTTTGGAGCGTCGACGAGGCGCTGATGACGGTGCTCGGACTCGATTGATCATGTCCATCGAACCCGATCTGCGCGCCGAGCTGGCGCGCGTGATCGACGTGCTCATCGCCCGTGACCCCTTTCCCCGACATCGCGGAGTGGCCGCTCGGCGGTGGACAATAGCGGGCGAGGGCTACGACTCCCCCACGCCGCGACGACCCGGTCGCGTAGCCTGAGACCATGCCCACGAAGTCGATCCCGATCACCAACGACGACGAGGCCAACCGACTGCTGGTCGAGAGCCCGTTGGCGCTGCTCATCGGCATGCTGCTCGACCAGCAGGTGCCGATGGAGTGGGCCTTCCGGGGGCCGCACTCGCTGCAGGAGCGTCTCGGGGGCACCCTCGACGCCGCCGCCATCGCCGCCATGGACCCGGAGGATCTGGTGGCTGTGTTCTGCGCCAAGCCGGCCCTGCACCGCTACCCGGCGGCGATGGCTCGGCGCGTCCACGAGCTGTGCACCGCCGTGGTCGCCGACTACGGCGGCGACGCCGGGCGCATCTGGCGTCGCGTCACCGACGCCGACGAGCTGTACCGGCGGGTGCGGGCGCTGCCCGGCTACGGCGAGGAGAAGGCCAAGATCTTCGTCGCCATCCTGGCCAAGCGCCTCGGCAAGCGGCCGGCGGGCTGGGAGCGGGTGGCGGCCCCCTTCTCCGACGCGACCCCCCGCTCGGTGGCCGACGTGGGATCGGCCGAAACCCTCGCCGCCGTGCGCGAGTTCAAGAAGGCGATGAAGGCCGCCGGCAAGTCCAAGCAGGACTGAGCGGACCGGTCACTCGTCGGGCGGGCGGCGCACCGACGACGCGGCGTGACGCTGGCGGTCGAGCCAACCGAGGAGGGTGGCCACCGCTCGGGGGTCGTGGCGGAGCTGGTGCCCGCCGCCCTCGATGATGCGCAAGTCGGCCTGGCCGTGGGCGTCGGCCAGCACCCGGGCGTCGAACACCGGGACGGCGTCGTCCTCCGAACCGTGGAGCACGAGCATCGGCCGTGGGGCCACCCGGGGGGCGCAGGCCACGGCCCGGATCTCGCGCAGCTCCCGGGCCCAGGCCTCGAACGACACGGGCTCGCCCTGCTCCCCCATGATGCCCACGTCGCGGGCGTGCTCGAGCAGCCGCCGGGGGTGGCTGGCCCAGTCGTCGAAGTCGGCCGGCGCCCCCACCGCGGCCACGCCCATGATGCCGGGGTCCTGGGCCGCGGCACACGTGGCCACCGCACCGCCGGTGCCGAAGCCGGCCATCCACACCGCCAAGACGTCGTCGACGCCGCGCAGGTAGCGGGCGGCGGCGAGGGCGTCACGGATCCAGCCGAAGAGCGAGAAGCTGCCCTCCGAGCTCCCGCTGCCCCGGAAGGTGAAGCACAGCACCGTCCAGCCCATCTCGTTGGCGATCCGGTCGGCCAGCTCGGGGAACGAGAGCGCCGACACGCGGCCGCCCTGATGGCCCGACGGGAACCCGTGGCAGATCACCAGGCCCGGCACCCAGTTGCCCTTGGCCGACCGCGGCCGGGCGAGGTGACCGCACAGCTCGAGTCCGTCGGACTCGAACAGCCGCTCCATGGTCACCCGCCGCCCCCAGCGACTCAGCCGGCGTCGGGATCGACGTCGGCGCCGCTGCCGTTGCCCTTGTAGGGCTTGTACCCGCGGTTGCGGGCCTCGGCGAGGGTGTCGGGGCCGAACACGGCCCACGGCGGGCCGCTGATGCCCTCGGCCTTGTCGGTGGCCAGCAGCTCCTCGATGAGGGCGGGATCGTCGATGTTGTCGACGTCGTAGACCACCTGGCTGCGGCGGTCGCCGAGCCAGCGGTACTCGTGGAACTTGGCAGGACGCTCCATGGCCCGAACCCTACGCGCCCGACGGGTCGGGAGGCGCATCCACGGCCGAGCCCACGGCGCCGATGGCGGCGAGGTAGGCCTCGGTGGCCTCGAGCACGGCGGCCAGGTCGGTGTCGCGGACCTCGGTGCCGGCGTCGGGGAGCCCACCCGCCGCCTCGATCTGCAGGAGGACGTAGGCGAGGGTCTCGGCGTCGTCGACGATCTGGGGCGGGCCGGGCAGGGCCGCCGCCTCGATGCCCTTGTCCGGGTCCGGGGTGGTGGCCTCGCGGGCCACGCCCTTGCTCTCGTAGAAGTCCATGGCCCAGCCGATCACGGCGTGCACGTCGTCGAAGCTGAGCACCGCGGTGGCCTCGTCGGGCAGGCGGTCGGCCACCCAGGTGACCGCCTCCTCGACCGAGAACACCCGCAACGGCGGCTGCTTCGACAGCGACCCGACCACACCGCCGACCGTGACCAGTGCGATCACCACCACCGCCACCACGGCGAGGGCGATCAGGACGGCGGCCATGGCCGGCAGTGTAGGAACCGGCCGGGACGCGGCGGAACCCGAGCCCCAACGACGTCGCCGCCGCGGGTGCTCGGGTTCCGCGCCCCCCTGTGCGAGATCAGCGCCGGCTCAGATGCCGATGCGCTGGGCGAGCAGCTCACGGTGATAGGTGGGATCACCGAAGAGGAGCTCGGAGCTCTTGGCCCGCTTGAAGTAGAGGTGGGCGGGGTGCTCCCAGGTGAAGCCGATGCCGCCGTGGATCTGGATGTTCTCGGCCGAGGCGTGGAAGTAGGCCTCGGAGCAGTAGGCCTTGGCCAGCGAGGCCACGGCCGGGAGCTCGTCGTTCATCTCCGCTGCGCACCAGCCGGCGTAGTAGGCGGCCGACTTGGCCGACTCGACCTCGAGGAGCATGTCGGCGCACTTGTGCTTGATGGCCTGGAACGAACCAATCGGACGGCCGAACTGCACGCGGACCTTGGCGTACTCGACGGCCATGTCGAGGCACTTCTGCGCCCCGCCGACCTGCTCGGCGGCCAGCGCGACGGCGGCGAGGTCGAGCACGGTGGAGAGCACGTCCCAGCCCTTGCCCTCCTCGCCCACCAGGCGGGCCGGGGTGTCGGCGAAGTCGAGCTTGGCCTGCTTGCGGGTCTGGTCCATGGTGGCCAGGGCGGTGCGGGTGAGGCCGGCGGCGCCCTCGTCGACGGCGAAGAGGCTCACGCCCTTGCCGGTGCGGCCGGCCACGAGGACGAGGTTGGCGGTGTGGCCGTCGAGCACGAAGCTCTTGGTGCCGTTGAGCTTCCAGCCGTCGCCGTCGGCGGTGGCGGTGAGCTCGATGCCGGACTCGTCCCACTTGCCGTTGGGCTCGGTGAAGGCGAGGGTGGCGATGGTCTCACCCGACGCGATGCCGGGGAGGAGGTCCTTCTGGGCCGCCTCGTCACCCGACTGCAGCAGCGTGTTGGCGGCGAGCACCACGCTCGAGAAGTACGGGGCGCACAGCAGCGCCTTGCCCATCTCCTCGAGCACCACGACGAGCTCGACGTAGCCGAAGCCCTGCCCGCCGAACTCCTCGGGGATGATCAGGCTCTGCAGGCCGAGCTGCTCGGCCATCTGCTTCCACACGTCCGGATCGAAGCCCCGCTCCGTCTCCATCTGCTCGCGCACCGCGGCCTCCGGCGACTTGGCCTCGAGGAACTGGCGGACGATGTTGCGAAGCTCTTCCTGCTCCTCGCTGAAGGCGAAGTTCACGTTGGCCCCCTTGTGATCGTGACTTCCGGCCCGAGGGGGGTCCGGAGCGGGTTGGCGGTCCCATCTGTTTACTAGACCGAGCGGTCAAGTCTCCACTCGGACGGGATCCTGGCCCTCCGAGGGTACGGTGAGGGTATGGCCGAGCTCCACTTCCAGGACGAACGGGCCGAGATCCACAAGCTCGTGGTCGGCCCCGTCGACAACAACGTCTTCGTGCTCCGCTGCCGGGAGACGGGTGAGTCGGTCCTGATCGACGCCGCCAACGAGCACGAGAAGCTCCTCGAGCTCTGTCGGCGCCTCGACGTGCGCCGGGTGCTCGAGACCCACGGCCACTGGGACCACATCCAGGCCGTGCCCGAGATCCGCGACGCCGGCTACGAGGTCGGCATCACCGGCGCCGACGCGGCGATGCTGCCCAGCTACGACTTCGTGCTCGAGCACGACGCGGTGATCGAGGTCGGTCGGCTCCGGCTCCACACCATCCACACCCCAGGCCACACGCCGGGGTCGATGTGCTTCCGGCTCGAGGGCTCGCCGGTGCTGTTCTCGGGCGACACGCTCTTCCCCGGCGGGCCGGGGGCCACGAGCTACGAGGGCGGCGACTTCCCCACCATCATCGAGTCGATCGACCGGCTCCTCTTCGCTCCCCTCCCCGCCGACACGTTGGTGCTGCCGGGCCATGGCCTCGACACCACCATCGGGGCCGAGTCCCCCCATCTGCAGGAGTGGGTCGATCGGGGTTGGTGAGCGCGGAATAGCTTTAGCGCTAAACGGGTTGGGGCGCCGTGATGATCGCCATCCGTGAATTGCGACGGGCCCGCCTGCGCTTCAGCTTGTTCGCCGGAGCGGTCGGGCTGCTCGTCTACCTGATCCTCTTCCAGCAGGTGCTGCTCGGCGCGCTGCTCCAGGGGTTCACCGGCGCCCTCGAGCGCCAGTCGGGGACGGTGCTCGTGTACGGCGCCGAGGCCCGCAAGAACGTCGAGGGCAGCGTGCTCCCACCCGCCACCGTCGCCGCCGTCGCCGCGGTGCCCGGGGTGGAGGCGGCGGCGCCGCTGGGCGAGGGCACCTTCACCATCACCGCCGGCGCGCCGGGACGGGCCCCCGAGCAGGTCGACGCGACCGTGATCGGCTTCGTGCCGGACCAGCCCGGCACGCCCACCGCCATCGTGGACGGCCGCCTGCCCGCCCGCGACGGTGAAGCGGTGGCCAGCCGGGAGGACGCGGCCAAGGGGTTCGGCCTCGGGGCCACCGTGCAGCTCGCCGCCGGCGGCGACCCCCTCACCGTGGTGGGGCTCACCGACCGCAGCCGCTTCAGCGTGGCGCCCACCCTGTGGGTCCCCTACAGCTCGTACGAGCGCCTCCGCCGCACCGTCAACCCCGACGCCACCGCCGTGTTCCCCACCCTCGTGGCGGTGCGGCCGACTGCCGGCACCGACCCGGCGACCGTGGCCAAGGCCATCACCGCGGCCGTGCCCCGCACCGAGGCCCTCACCCGCGAGCAGGCCGCGTCCGAGGCGCCCGGGGTGGCGGCCGTCAAGCTCTCGTTCTCGATGATCCTCGGCCTGGCCTTCCTCGTCGTCACCCTGGTCATCGGCTTCTTCTTCGTGATCCTCACCACCCAGAAGGCACCGTCGCTGACCCTGCTCCGGGCCGTGGGGGCACCGTCGGGCTTCCTGGTCCGCAACCTCCTGGTGCAGGTGGCGCTGGTCGTGGGCACCGGGATCGCCCTCGGTGTCGGCCTGCTCGTCGCCTCGACGCGGGGCGGCGGCGCCCTGCCGCTCACCGTCGAACCCCGCACCGTCGCCGTCACCGCCGCCGCCCTCGCCGTGCTGGCGTTCGCCTCGGCCGCCGTCGCCATGATCCGCATCCTGCGCATCGACCCGCACGATGTGGTCGGGCGCCCGAGCCTCGGGGGGCTGGCATGAACCTCGGTCTCGTCGAGCTGCGACGCAAGCCCGGCCGCTTCACCGCCGCCCCCGGGGCGCTGGTGCTCATCTCGCTGCTCGTCCTCTTCCTCGGCGGTCTCCTCGACGGCCTCTTCCTGGGCTCCACCGGCGTGCTGCGGGCCCAGCCCGGCGAGCTCGTGACCTTCGGGGCCGACAGCCGCCTGTCGGTGATCCGCTCCCGCATCACCCCGGAGGTCCGGCAGGCCGTGGCCGGCGTCCCCGGCGTGGCCGAGACGGGCGGGCTGGGGCTGGCCCTCGTCGGTGCCACCCCGCCCGGCTCGACCGAGGCCCTCAGCGTGGCCGTCGTCGGCTACGAGCTCGCCCCGGCCGGGATGGCCCCGCCACCCCCGCCCGGCGAGGGGTGGGCCGACCGCTCCCTCGAGGGCAAGGGCGTGCGCGTCGGCGACGTCCTCGCCGTGGGCATCACCAAGGTCCCGGTGCGCGTCGCCGGCTGGGTGGACGACACCAGCTTCCTGCTCCAGCCCGGCCTCTGGACCGCGCCCGACACCTGGCGAACGGTTCTGGCCGGCTCCCGGCCCGACCAGAACCTCGCCCCTGGCACCTTCCAGGCCCTCACCGTCCGGGTAACCCCGGGAAGCGACGCCGCCACGGTCGCCACCGCCGTCGACGCCGCCACCGCCAGCGCCACCCGCACGATCACGCGGGAGGAGGCGGTGCTGGCCCTGCCCGGGGTCAAGGAGCAGCAGAGCACCTTCACCGCCGTGATCGGCGTGACCCTCGCCGTGGCCGGCCTCGTCGTGGCCCTGTTCTTCGCCCTCCTCACCCTCGAGCGGGCCGGCATGTACGCCGTGTTCAAGGCCATCGGGGCCTCGACCGGGCAGGTCTTCGCTGGGGTGCTGGCCCAGGCCGTGGCCATCGCCGCCGTGTCGTTCGCCGCCGGGGTCGCCCTCGTGTTCGGCGCCCGGGCCGGCATCGGCGACGCCGTGCCCCTCACCCTCGTGCCCGGCCGCATCGTCACCACAGGCCTCGCCCTCGCCGTCACCGCCTGCGTCGGCGCCGTCGCCTCGCTCCGCCGCCTCACCCGCATCGATCCCGCCACCGCCATCGGCTGACCCTGGAGAACCCCATGCCCGCCCTCGAGATGCTCGACGTCCGCAAGACCTACCCCTCCGGCGACGTGGAGATCGTCGCCCTCGAGCACGCCTCCCTGTCGGTGGGCACCGACGAGATCGTGGCCCTCGTGGGCCCGTCGGGCTCCGGGAAGACGACCCTCATCTCCATCGCCGGTGGCCTGCTCGGCCCGTCGAGCGGGCAGGTGCGGGTGGGCGACGAGGAGATCACCGGCTACTCGCCCAAGCAGCTCACCGAGTTCCGTCGCCGGCGGGTCGGCTTCGTGTTCCAGTCGGTCAACCTCGTGCCGTTCCTCACGGCCCTCGAGAACCTGCTCGTCGTGTCGGCCTTCAGCCGGCGGGACGGGAAGGCGGCGAAGGAGCGGGCCGAGCGCCTCTTGACCGAGCTCGGGCTGGCGGGGCGCATGGGGAACCTCCCCGGGCAGCTCTCCGGCGGTGAGCGCCAGCGCGTCGCCATCGGCCGTGCCCTGATGAACGAGCCCGAGCTCATCCTCGTCGACGAACCGACCTCCGCCCTCGACACCGCGCTCGGCGACCAGGTGATGGAGCTGATCGTGTCGGAGGTCAAGCAGCGCGGCACGGCGGCGGTGATCGTGACCCACGACCCACGCATGACCCACTACGCCGACCGGACCGTGGCCATCACCGACGGTCGGCTCTCCGCCTGATCAGTGCGGGTCCCAGGCGCCTGGGTCGTCGAGGTAGGGACGCACCTTCCGCGGCAGCGACCCGGCAGCCACGTCGGCGATGGTGACGGCCTCGAGCACCCGCCGCAGCGACGCCCGCGTCGCCACCCACACGTCCTTGAGGCCCTCGGCCCCCGGCGGGTAGTCGATGGCCTCGGGCCGCTCGCCCCGGACGTTGGCCAGCGGGCCCTCGGTGGCCCGGATCACGTCGGCGATGGTGATCTCCGACGCCGGCTTGGCCAGCCAGTAGCCACCGTCGGCGCCCCGCCGGCTCCGCACCAACCCGGCCTGGCGCAGCTCGGCCAGGATGTTCTCGCAGAACCGCAGCGGGATGTCCTGCTGGTCCCGGATCTGGTCGCCCTTCACCGGCTCGGTGCCGGCGGCGGCGGCGTGGGCCAGCACCACGGCCGCCCGCACCGCGTAATCGACCTTGGCCGTGACCCGCATGGCCGGGATTCTTGCCGATGGCACACCCTGCCCGCGCCCCCGGCAGGGTTACACTCCGCTCAGTGCGGCCGGGCTTCCACACAGCGACGGTGTTCTGGCGGCAGCGCAACGCCCTGCCCCAGGTCCTGATCCTCTTCGTCACGTCGCGCTGCAACGCCCGTTGCGACTTCTGCCTGTACTGGGATCAGATCAACGACCCGGTGCCGCGCTCCCGGGAGCTCACGGTCGAGGAGATCGACCGGGTGGCCGCCGGGTACGGGCCGCTCCACAACCTGTCGCTCTCCGGCGGCGAGCCCTTCGTCCGCTCCGACATCGCCGGGATCTGCCAGCCCTTCATCGACCACTGCGATACCAAGATCATCGACATCCCGTCGAACTTCTGGTTCACCGACAAGATGGTCGCCTCGATGGAGGAACTGGCCGGCCGCAACCCCGAGGTCCTCATCGAGCTCCAGCTCAGCATCGACCACCTCGGCGCCGCCCACGACGAGAGCCGCAAGGTCAAGGGGCTCTTCGAGCGGGCCCAGGCCACGATGCGGGCGCTCGACCCGGTGCGCCGCGCCCATCCCAACCTGCGGGTCAAGGCCAACATGGTCTGGCTCGAGCGCAACCGGGACGACCTCGACCGCATCGCCGAGGGCATCGCCGAGACCTTCGACATCGACCGGGTCCACCTCGCCTTCCCGAACCAGGTGCTGCCCCCCGAGGGTGATCCCGCCGTCGCCGCCGAGCTCGAGGCCTTCCGCACCGCCCTCCTGCACCTGGCCGAGACCAACCCCGGGCCCGCCCGCGACCCGTACTCGATCGGGATCCGCGCCGCCCGCGAGGTCCAGCAGCGCATCCTGGCCCAGGCGGCCTCGGGCGAGCGGCCGCTGGGCGACGTGTGCGAGGCCGGCCGGTGGATCGCCGTGATCGACGAGAAGGGCGACGTCTTCCCGTGCGAACCCTTGTGGCAGTCGGTCGGGAACCTGCGCGACCACGACTACGACATGCGGGCCATCCTCACGGGCGAGGCCTACGAGGCCTTCCGGAGCGAGCGCCTGTGCAACGGCTCGTGCAACTGCACGTGGGGCGTGGCGGCCTCGGCGTCGATCGCCTCACGGCCCCGCTTCGCCCCCGAGCTCACCGCCCGGAGCGTGCGCGTGGCCCTGCGCCACCGACGCCAGTCCGTGCCGACCGCGGCTGGGGGGCATGGCCGCTGACCGTCCTCCGGCGCTCAGCGTCGTCATCCCCTGCACCCGCCCGTCCATGGCCCGGGCCTGCCTCGAGGGGCTGGCGGCGCAGCCCGGCGCGGCGTCGATCGAGGTGTTCGTCGTGGGCAGCGTCCGGGGCATCGACCCCCCGCCCGGCCTCGACGTCACCCTGATCGAGCATGCCGACCTGCACACGAACCGACGCCGCCAGGCCGCCATCGACCGGGCCCGGGCGCCCCTCGTCGCCCTGCTCGACGACGACACCGTCCCGCTGCCGGGGTGGCTCGAGGCCGCGCTGGCGGTGGACCCGGACGCGCGGGTCGTCCTCACCGGGCCGGAGCACACCTACCGCGACCACCCCACGGCGGCGCTGATCGAGGCGGTCACCTCCAGCGTGCTGACCGAAGGCTCCCTCGCCCACCGCGTGCGCACCCGGCGCGACGTGGGCTGGACCGAGGTCCCGTTCGCCAACGTGGTGCTCCCCCGCCGCGTCCTCGACGAAGCCGGCGGGCTCGGCCTCGACATCCCGGCCGACGCCGATGACCTCGAGTTCACCCAGCGTTGCCGCCACGTCGCCACGTTCCGCAACGAACCCGACCTCCTCGTCATCCACGACCGCTACCCGCCCACGATCCGCCACCTCCTCCACTACCGCTGGCGGGTCCGGCGCCGGGTGGGCGAGAAGCTGATCACGCTCCCCTCGGTCTACGGCCACATCCCCCAGGCCCTCGTGCTGGCGGGGGCGCCGCCCGCCGGCCTGCTCGTCCTCGCCGTCGGCAAGCGCCGCGCCGCCCGACTGGCCGGCGCGGCCTACGGCGCGTTGCTCGTGGCCCAAGCCGCCGTCGGCGTGCGCCGGGTCGGGTGGCGGCGGACCCCGGCCTTCGTCGGGGTGACCGTCGCCCTCCACGCCGTCAACCTCGGTGCCGTCCAGGTCGGCCTCGCCCGCGCGCTCGCAGGGCGGGCCTCCACCGGCCGGTACGACGGCCGTGACCACGAGTGGTCGGGGAGCCGGCCGGCGGCGTCAGCCGTAGGGCGCCCCGAGGGTCATCTGCAGGCTGGCGGGGCCGCGTGATCCGCTGGTCCCGCCGGGGATGACGGTGACCCCCCACCCCGCCGGCACCGCCGCAGGGTCGGACACGACCACCCGCCCGCTGTACCAGATCTCGCTGCCGGTCGGACCGAGCCAGGCGATGTCGGCGGCGCCGTCACCGTCGAGATCGGCCACCGCCCGCTGCGCCCCCGCGGGTGGGGTCCCGAGGGTCGCCACCGTGAACGCGCCCCGGGTCGCGGTGCCCCGCCACACCACCTGCGACGCCCCGGGCGCCGCCAGCACGTCGTCGCGGCCGTCGCCGTCGATGTCGGCCACGACCAACGGGCGGGCCGGCAACGGCGTCGTCAGGTCCCGCCGGTCGAAGGGGCTGTCCCCGCCGAGCGCGTTCCCGTAGAGCACGGTGCCCCCCGCGGGAGCGTCCAGCAGCAGATCGTCCCGACCGTCGCCGTCGAGATCCCCGACGGTGGCGGTCGCGTTCCCGGGGATGAGGCCACCCCAGCCGGACTCCGTGGGCGTCCCCGGGTCGAAGGCCACCAGCACGGCGCCCTGTTCGTCGTAGCCCTCCAGCGTGGGAGCGAGCGTCGTCACGGCGTCGATCACCATGGCGAGGTCGGTCACGCCGTTGGCGTCGAAGTCGCCGACCCGGACCTGGACCCCGGGAATGAAGGTGTCGCCGGCCACCGTGACCGGCGGTTCGTTCGGGCGCCCGATGGTGGCGACGAGCGGCGCCGCCCGCGAGCGGTCCACCCACAGCACGTCGTCGGCCCCGTCGCCGGTGAAGTCGTGCACCGCGGCGTCGTAGGTGCCGCCGAGGTCGATGGCGGGCACGAGCGAACCGTCGACCACGGATTCGACGGCGTCGTCATAGGTCCCGTCGCCGTGCCCGAACCAGATGGTGTCGCAGGTCGCGCCGGGCCCGTACCAGAGGATGTCGGCCACCCCGTCGCCGTTGAAGTCGCCGTTCACGCCCCGGTGGTCGCCATAGAGCGTCTGTGCCGCCGAGCGGCGCAACGGGATCGACCGCGGGCTCGCCCCGTCGAGCCGGTAGGGCGACGGCGCCCCGTCGAGGGTGGGGGCCGTCAGGTGCTCCCACAGGAAGTCGCGGGTGGAGACGAGCCAATCCATGAACTCCGGGCGGCCCGGGAGGGCGAGGTGCTGGGGGTACCGCGTCCCGCCGTAGTCGAACGGCTCGCAGTAGCCGCGCTGCTCCACCACGTTGCCGACGGCACGGCCCCGCCTGACGACCTTGGCCGCCTCGTCGAACATGTCGAGGCCGTAGAGCCCCGCCATCACGTCGTTGGTGAAGGTCAGGAGGAGGGCCGGCCCGGCCCCGGGGCGCTGGTCGCTCGACGCCGCGAACCCGCTGGCGGCGACGGCGGCCTGCACCGTCGACGACTCCTGCAGCCCCCCGACGGTGCCCGGGTCGTCCGGGCGGTACAGGGCGTCGAGGGCGGCCATCGCACCGGCCGACTCCCCGATGGCTGCGACCTTCCCTGGCGCGAGTCCGTAGGGGTTGCCGAGCCCGCCCGCGGCGGTCGAGCGGGCGGACATGCGCAGCCAGCGGACGGCCGCCTGGACGTCGTGCTGCGCGGCGCGGCGAGCCGCCACCAGCACCTCGGGGCAGGGCACCCCGGGCTCGTTGGGAGTGTCCCACGCACAGGAGATCTGCCGCACCAGATCGGCGGGGTCGCCGATCGTGTAGTTCACGGCCACGGCCACGTAGCCCAGCTGGGTGAGGGCGGAGGCCCACACCGGCATCCGCCCGTAGGCGAGGTCGGACATCGCGCCGTCCTTGGCGCCCTTGGAGAACCCCCCGGCGTGGAGGAGCAGGACGACGGGCCGGCCACCGGCCGGCGGACCACCGTCCTGGGGCAGGTACACGTCGGCGCAGCGGTCGCACTGCAGCCATCCGTGGGCGCCGAACGCGGAGACCAGGGCGGTGGCGTCGACGGACAGCAGCGGAAAGGTGCCGCCGGCCGACCCGGCGAAGGTCAGCCGGTAGTGCCGACCGCCGAAGAGCCCCCCGCTCCCGCCCGTGACCGAGATCGGGGCCGGGAGCAGCCCGGCCGGGAGGTCGGCCAGCGCCGCCTCGACGGCCGCGGCGTCGGCGTCGAAGGCGATCGGGGCCGTGAAGGAGCCGGCGACCCCGAGGCGGAAGGTGCCCCCAGTGGCGTCGATGGTGAGGGTCTGGTGCTGGTTGAGGGCCTGGGTCGGGTCGTAGCTGACCGTGGCCGCCACGCCGGCGGCCGGGTAGAGCGGGTCGACGAACCGCGTGCCCCCCGTCGTGGGCACCGCCGCCGACGCGGCAGGAGCGGACGGGCCCCACCAGCCTCCGACGGTGAGCAGGATGAGGAAGACGGGGAGCAGGCGGTGCACCCGACGAACGTCGAGAGTCACAGGAAACCTCATGTTGAGTGGCCAAGCCGCCACTAGCTGTCTATCACAGTTCCTGCTGTCCGGATGCAAACTCTCCGTCGACCAGGTTCACATTTCCACTACGGGCGTAGTGCTAATAGACTGCCGGCATGGGAACGCCCCTCTTCGAGCTGCGCCACCTCCAGGTGGGCACCGCCGACGAGCACGCGGTGCCGATCCTGCGGGGGATCGACCTTGTCGTGCAGCCCGGCGAGATCCATGCGCTGATGGGGCCGAACGGCTCGGGCAAGTCGACCCTGGCCTCGGCCATCCTCGGCAGCCCGGAGTACGCGGTCACCGGCGGCGCCATCCTGTTCCACGGCGACGATGTCACCGGGTGGAGCACCGACGTCCGGGCCAAGGCCGGGATGTTCCTCGCCTTCCAGTACCCCCAGGAGATCCCCGGGGTGTCGGTCCTGAACTTCCTCCGCCAGGCGCTGTCGGCCCGCAAGGGCATCGACCTGTCGATGCTCGAGCTCCGCCTCGCCATCATGGAATGGATGGCTCGGCTCGACATGGATCCGGCCTTCGCCGACCGCTACCTCAACGAGGGGTTCTCGGGCGGCGAGAAGAAGCGCAACGAGATCCTGCAGATGGCGATCCTCGAACCCGACCTGGCGGTGCTCGACGAGACCGACTCCGGCCTCGACATCGATGCCCTCCGCACGGTGGCCAAGGGCATCCACGAGGTGCGGGCCGCCCGCCCCGAGCTCGGCATCGTGATGATCACCCACTACCAGCGCCTGCTCGACGAGGTCCGGCCCGATCACGTCCACGTGATGATCGACGGGCGGATCGCGGCCAGCGGCGGCATGGAGCTGGTGGCACAGCTCGAGCGGGAAGGCTACGAAGGGTGGCGATGACCGGCACCCACGACGCCCTCGCCCTCGACGGCGCCCTCGTCCGACGCGACTTCCCGCTGCTCGACGTCGAGGTCCACGGGCACCCGATCGTCTACCTCGACTCGGCCGCGACCTCGCAGAAGCCCCTCGTGGTGCTCGACACCCTCGACTGGTACTACCGGCACATCAACGCCAACGTGCACCGCGGCGTGTACCAGATCGCCGAGGCGGCCACGGCCCGCATGGAGCTGGCCCGCGAATCGGTCCGGCGGTTCATCAACGCCCGGTCGGCGGCCGAGATCGTCTTCACCAAGAACGCCACCGAGGCCTGCAACCTCGTGGCCTACAGCTGGGGGCGGGCCAACCTGGCCGCCGGCGACGTGGTGGTGCTGTCACAGATGGAGCACCACGCCAACATCGTCCCGTGGCACATGCTGGTGGCCGAGCGGGGGATCGAGCTGCGCTGGATCCCCCTCACCGCCGACGGGCACCTCGACCTCACCGACATCGATCGGCTCCTCGACGGGGCCAAGCTCCTCGCCGTCACGGCCATGTCGAACGTGCTCGGCACGATCACCCCCGTGGCCGACCTGGTCGCCCGGGCCCACGCCGCCGGCGCCGTGACGCTGATCGACGCCTGCCAGTACGTCCCCCACGTCCCCACCGACGTGCGGGCCTGGGACGCCGACTTCGTGGCCTTCTCCGGTCACAAGATGTGTGGTCCCACCGGCGTCGGGGTCCTCTACGGCCGGGAGTCGCTCCTCGATGGGATGCCGCCGTTCCTCGGCGGCGGGGAGATGATCCGCGACGTCCGCCTCGACGGCTTCACCACCAACGACCTCCCGTGGAAGTTCGAGGCCGGCACGCCTCCCATCGCCGAGATCGTCGGGCTCGGTGCCGCCGTCGAGTACCTCGAGGGCCTCGGGATGGAGGCGGTGCGCGCCCACGAGATCGAGCTCACCACCTACGCCCTCCGCACGCTCGGTGCGCGGTTCGGCGACGACCTCACCATCCACGGTCCGCCCGACGCCTCGCAGCGGGGCGGCGTGCTGTCCTTCGCCTACCGCGATCTGCACCCCCACGACATCAGCCAGGTGCTCGACGAGCGGGCGGTCTGCGTGCGGGCCGGGCACCACTGCGCCAAGCCGCTGATGCGCGTGCTCGGGGTCGGCGCCACGGCGCGTGCCTCCGTGTACGTCTACAACACCCCGTCCGACATCGATGCCCTCGCCGACGCCCTCGAGGCGGTGGGCGAGTTCTTCCTCGTGTAGAAAGACTGGTTGCATGCCCGGCCTCGAAGACCTCTACCGCGAGATCATCCTCGACCACTACCGCAACCCCCGGAACCGGGGCGAGCTCCCGGTGCCCCCGGCCCACCGCACCGA
>JAKOVR010000188.1 GCA_029782025.1 Actinomycetes bacterium
GGCGTCCTCGATGGAGAGGCAGGTCACGTCGGCGAGGTTGAGGGCCGAGCGTCCTCCGACGGGCACGAGCCAGGCGGTCACCGTGGAGCCCCGGAGGCGTAGGCGATGTCGGTGCCGTAGACGGCCCAGGCCAGCTCGGCGGCCTCGACGGTGAGCACGTCGCTGTAGTTCTCGTCGTCGCCGACGACGCCGGGCAGGTGCTTGACCTTCGAGCCAGGGCCGACGCGGAGCGTGGCGATGCGCCACACGCCGTCCCCGTCGAACTCGATGCGGGCGGCGGTGCCGTCGGAGAACGCGACGACGGCGGGCTCGTCGTTGGTGCCCCACTCCTCGCTGATGGCGCCGGACACGTCGATGAGGTCGTCGGAGTAGCCCCGGAGGGTGACGGTTGCGGGCATGGCGTTGGTCCTTTCGTTGGAGGTCACGGGCGCGCCCGGCGGGCGAGGCGGGCGGTGCGGCGGAGCCGCCGGTAGTGGAGGTAGGCCCACAGGCCCGACAGGACGCGGGCGCGGCGAGCGTTGCGGCGGGAGGTCACCGGCCGTTCGCCTTGTCGGCCGCGGCCTGGAGGTCGGCGACGGCATTCCAGAGCCCGGTGTCGGCGGCGCGCAGGGCGGTGGAGTCGACCGAGCCGTCGTCGACGAGGCCGGACAGGACGCCGTACACCTGCCGGGCGATGCCGGCGAGCACGTCGAGCACCTCGGCGGGCGACGCGGGGTCGGGGTTGTAGCCGACGAAGTCGAGCGCGGCCCACAGGGGCGGCGGCCCGGAGGCCGGCGGGGCGGGGTCGAGGGCCGGGTGGATCGGTTCGATCCAGGCGGCGACGTGCCGGTAGACCCGGACCGGTTCGAGGGCGCCGTCGACGTGGACGTAGAAGCTCAGGCTGTCGGCCGCTTCCTGCACAGGGGCGCCGGTGACGGTGGCGGGGAGGTCGCCGTGGATGATGCGGTCGCCGGGCTCGAGGCCGGCCACCGGAGCGAGCCGCTTCACGACCCGGCTCCGAGCACCTTGGCGAGCCGCTCGGCGAACAGCTCCTCCACGTCGTGCGTCGTGGCACGGTAGCTGACCTCGGCGGAGAACACGGTGACGCCGGCGATCTGCACGAGGCCGACCAGGGAGGCGCCGTCGTCCTCGTCCCAGCGTTCTTCGATGGAGGCGAGGGCGGAGACGACGGTGACGGGGTGCGTCATGCGGGGTCCTTCCGGGGGAGGTGGGCGGACGGCGGGGCGACGGAGCCGTCGAGCCCGAGCGTGCCGACGAGCACGGCGGACGGGGCCGACTCGAGCTGGCCGGACGCGGCGAGCACGCCGACGGCGATGGGGAGGTCGAGGCCGGGCCAGAGCTGCACGCCGGCGGAGGGGCCGGGCACGACGGAGACGGTGATGCGGCGCTGGGGCCAGTCCCAGCCGAGGGCGAGCAGGGCGGCGCGGACCCGGTCGCGGACGGCGCGCACCTGGCCGCCGGGGGCGCCGACGATGTCGAAGCCGGGGAGGCCGGGGGCGACGTGGACGGCGACGGACGCGTCGTGGCCGGAGGCGAGGGCGGAG